>SSFP01000037.1 GCA_008015455.1 Polynucleobacter sp.
ATGAGTGTTCATGAGACTGAATCGTACGAGGGAGAAATTTATTTTTTTAATTAGTCCTGAGAAATAGATTTTTTAATCATTATTGAGACAAATTTATCCCAATCCTCTAATTTTTCATGTATTGCCATCATGCAGTTGTAGATGTTTTTATTCTTTTTTCCATCTTTAGAGGCTCTATTTAAGGCTTCCCATCCATCAAGGGATTCACTCTTAATCAATTTTTTCCAATCAGGGTGTGTTGTCAGCTTGTGTAGAGCTGATTTTTTGTTTTGACCTTTGGATACCATGTCATCTACTGTAATTGTGAGCATGGCTTTTAAGGGTGCAGACCATTTGAGTTTTGCGCCCCGATTTTCTTTGTTTTTAAAGGACGGATGGTATTTCTCTGCCATATAAACAAGCATGCAAATTGGGTCAGTGCTTTTTGCTTCTTTTGATAATTCAATAAACATATTTGTTAGATAGGCTTTTTGACTTTTTTCGTATCTTGCTATGGGTTCTTCATCCAGCAATACATTTGTACATTGTAGAGGTTTTTTAGGCTTTTTAATCATTTTGTTTTCCTCATTGGAATAACTTTCCCGTTAATTTTTTCAGTTGAATACGGGCTGCATATGAAGTTTGACCAGTCCTGCATGATTTGTTTTCTATTTTCTAAGCCATCGCCTCTTGTGTAAGCCTGAGCCACCGCATTTCCAATCGTATGCATCATTGATAGCTCTGCTAGGTGTACTGGATGTTTAGTTTTTTCTAGTGACCATGTCTTAAAGGTAGCCCTGAATCCGTGAGGTACTCCATGAGTAATTTCTGGGTGGTCTTCTAGTATCTCTCGCATTAGTTTGCTAAGAGTGCTGTCACTTAGTGTTTTTTGTCTATGAGATGGAAACACTAAATCAACCTTATCGTACTTAGGTTGAGCTTTCAATAAAGCTAGGGCTTGTTTAGAGAGGGGTACTCTATGACTGCTCTTTTTTGTTTTAGTTAGTTCCTTCGGTATTACCCAGACTTTTTCATCTAAATTGATATCACCCCATCTTATTGACCTAGCATTGATAGAGCGTACTGCGGTATGAATTAAAAATTCTAGGCATCTTGCTCCAGTGCAATTTCGCTTGGATAGAGCTTCCATAAACTTATAGATGTCAGAATATGGAATTGAAGGCATGTTTATAACCTGATGAACCTTGTTAGATTTTGGGTAAATATGTTCAAGGTATCCATTCCAATTTGCGGGGTTAATTTTGTCTCTGTAGCCACAAACGGTTGCGTAATCAATGATTGACCTTATTCGTCCTAAAACCCTGTCGGCGGTTGCGTTCTTTTTATACCAAATGGGGTCAAGAATCTCTTTAATGTGGCTTAACTCTATATCGGCAACATTAATATTTTCAATGACAGGGTAGGCATAAGTTATAAGTGTTGAAGGCCATTGTTTTTTATGTTTCTCGTTGCTGAAAACTTGTTTTTTCATAAACTCTTCAGCGCACCATTTGAAAGTCTTATTTTTGGCGGCTTGGCTTGCAAGTGCTGATTTTCGGGATTTCTTTTGGGCTATTGGGTCAATCCCACTCTCAATTTCTAATTTGATTGAGCGTGCCTTATCAATGGCATCTTTGTAGCTGACTGAATTAAAGCTACCGAGTCCCATAGACTTTCGTTTGCCGCCGACTGTAACTCTAAAAACCCAGCTTTTAGAGTTATTTGATGACACCAATATTCCTAAGCCTGCGACAGTTCCAACTGCAGTGAATCCAATTGAATTTATTCTCTTAACTTCTAGCGCCGATAATGTTTTAGCTACCTTAGGCATTTATACCAACCTTTATACCAATAAATTTATTATTGGATGATATGGCATGAAATCCTAATAGTCTATAAAGTCAATTAAAATAAGGGTTTTAAGGCCTAAGTGATATTGGGCGATTTGAAATGAAGTGTTTTTATGGACATTCTCGTCTCCGCCAACTATAAAGTAAAAAACCCAGCAATTAAAAATTGCTGGGTTTTTTGTTTTTATGGTTGCAGATTTTTAAGTAAATAATTTAGTTCTAAAACGTCTGGTTACTCTGATATGAGATTCCATCAAATATCAATCAGAGATTATTTTTTATATATCGATCCTTCTATCAGTTTTTGTTATTTTTATCAGATTTGTTAATTTTGGAATAATTGAGTTAAGCTGTCGCCATGAAATATTGGTGGGTTAACCAAAAGAAAACGCATAAGCAGGAAATACCGGGTGGATTTCTCTGGTCTCCAAAGATCAAGGCTAATGGTGCACGTAATCAGTTTTGGGACAACATGACTCTCATGGAAGTGGGGGATGTCGTGTTTTCCTATTACTTTGGCGAAATTAAAGCGGTTGGTGTAGTGACAGAACCAGCGCAGACTGCAATGAAACCTGATTTTGGTAAAGTAGGCGATAGCTGGTCTTCAGAAGGTTGGTACGTAAAAGTTGAGTTCAAGCCTCTTGATAATCCAATCAAACCTAAAGAGCATGCTGCCGTTCTATTGCCGCTAATGCCAGATAAATATGCTCCGCTTAGAGAGAATGGAGATGGTCGTGAGTTCTATTTAACTGAACTTCCTGAACCTTTTGCCAAAGAGCTTGAGAAGTTAATTGGTAACGAGGTTGATTTAAAGGTTGCGCAACTAACTGGCGAGATTGATCTGTTGTCCGAACTGACGAATGATGCTGCTGTTGAGGAGGCTTTAATTGGTAGGACTGATATTGGCCCAACTACTAAGTCCCAACTGGTTAAATCAAGGCGTGGACAGGGAATATTTAAATCTAATGTTCGCTTAAATGAAAAAGGCTGCCGTATTACTGGTATTACTAACATTAAGCATTTAATTGCCAGCCATATAAAGCCTTGGAGTGAGTCATCGGATGTTGAGAAGCTTAATGGATGTAATGGACTGCTGTTGGCTCCTCACGTTGATCATCTATTTAATAATGGAATGATTGGGTTTTCTGATAATGGCGATTTAATTATTTCCTCCAAGTTAGATAAAAATGTGCTGCGAGCTTGGCGGATAGATGAAGTATTAAATGTGGGTAATTTTAAAGAAGAGCAAAAAGAATTTCTTAAGTATCATCGTGAAAAGTTTGGCCTAAAAAATTAATAAACAAGTGTCATGTAAGCGCCTTTACTTTAAGTAATAATTATTCTTAACGCAATATTCACACTCTTCCATAATCAACCTTGATTTATTTAGGATAAATTGGTTGGTGTTGCTATATTCTTTGCGATACATAGTCCAATAAACCATAAGAATCAAAGATCAAATCCCTCGCTAGGTAGTGATTTCGATCCTGCTGTAATATTCTTCTTCTAAGGGTCTTTTCTAAGACAAATTAAAGAAATAATAAGGAGCTGTTCCTCATGCCTGCATATCGTTCTAAAACCTCTACCGCTGGTCGCAATATGGCTGGTGCACGTTCTTTATGGCGTGCTACGGGAATGAAGGATGACGACTTTAGTAAACCGATCATTGCGATTGCCAACTCATTCACACAGTTTGTCCCTGGCCACGTTCATCTAAAAGACTTGGGTCAATTAGTGGCTCGTGAGATTGAGGCAGCAGGTGGTGTTGCTAAAGAGTTCAACACGATTGCTGTGGATGACGGTATTGCGATGGGTCATGATGGTATGTTGTATTCATTACCAAGCCGCGACATCATTGCTGACTCAGTGGAATATATGGTCAACGCTCATTGTGCTGATGCCTTGGTTTGTATTTCTAACTGCGACAAAATTACCCCAGGTATGTTGATGGCGGCGATGCGCTTAAACATTCCGGTGATCTTTGTTTCTGGTGGTCCGATGGAAGCGGGTAATGTGCGTTTGGCTAATCCAGAGACCAAAGAAATCCAAATCAAAAAACTTGATTTGGTTGATGCCATGGTGATGGCAGTGGATGACAAAGTATCAGATGCTGATTTAGCTGAAGTAGAGCGTTCTGCTTGCCCAACTTGTGGTTCTTGCTCTGGTATGTTTACAGCTAACTCCATGAACTGTTTAACCGAAGCATTGGGCTTATCGTTGCCTGGTAACGGCACTGTTGTAGCAACGCATGCGGATCGTGAGCAACTATTTAAACAAGCAGGTCGTCAAATTGTTGAACTTTGCAAAAAGTACTATGAAGGTGATGACGCCTCTATCTTGCCTAGATCTGTAGGCTTTAAAGCATTTGAAAATGCGATTGCTCTTGATATTGCGATGGGCGGTTCAACCAACACGATCTTGCACCTATTAGCGATTGCCCAAGAAGCTGAGATTGATTTCACGATGGCTGATATTGATCGCATGTCTAAGGTGGTACCTCAGTTATGTAAGGTGGCGCCTAATACGAACAAGTATCACATTGAAGATGTGCATCGTGCTGGCGGCATCATGGCTATTTTGGGTGAACTTGATCGTGCTGGTAAATTGCACACCGATGTACCGACTGTGCATGCTAAGACTATGAAGGATGCCTTGGATCAATGGGATATCGCACGCAATCCAAGCGATGCGGTGAAAACTTTCTATATGGCTGGTCCTGCAGGTATTCCAACGCAAGTAGCTTTTAGCCAAAATACTCGTTGGCCTAGTTTAGATACCGATCGTGCTGAAGGATGTATTCGCTCACTGGATCATGCATTCAGTAAAGAGGGTGGTTTGGCTGTTTTACACGGCAATATTGCTCAGGATGGTTGCGTGGTGAAAACTGCTGGTGTTGACGATAGCATTCTGGTATTTGAAGGTCCTGCTCACGTTGTTGAAAGCCAAGATGAAGCTGTTGAAAATATTCTTGCTGACAAAGTAAAAGCTGGTGATGTGGTTGTGGTGCGTTACGAAGGACCTAAGGGTGGTCCAGGTATGCAAGAGATGTTGTACCCAACTAGCTACATCAAGTCTAAAGGTTTGGGTAAAGCCTGTGCCTTGTTAACAGATGGTCGTTTCTCAGGTGGTACATCCGGTTTATCGATTGGCCACTGTTCTCCAGAGGCTGCTGCTGGTGGCAATATTGGTTTGGTTCGCAATGGTGACCGTATCCGTATTGATATTCCGAATCGCAAGATTGATGTTCTATTGAGCGATGAAGAATTAGCTAAGCGTCGTGCAGAGCAGGACAAGGCTGGTTGGAAGCCAAGCAAGCCACGTCCTCGTAAGGTCTCAGCGGCTCTCAAGGCTTATGCCATGTTGGCAACTAGTGCTGATAGAGGAGCTGTTAGAAATCTTGAACTCTTAAAGTAAAGTTCAATAAGCACCAAAAAAGAGCCTCTACTAGAGGCTCTTTTTACATAGATCAAAAGAATTTCATATAAATCACTTTAAATTTGTTTATTGTTTCTATAATGAAAAAGATATCTAATTGCTCCTCATTTCTCATAACTTAAATAATTCATTAATGAAAAAAATATTATTTATTGTTTTGGCTTTAACTTCGCTGAGCGCTTCAGCGTTTAGCCCTGTTGATTGCAGTAACCCACGCAATGAAGCCCAGCTCTATGTTTGTCAGGATGCTCAATTAAGCGAGCTCAATAATCAAAGTATTGTTCTGGCAATTGATGTAGCTGGTAAAAATAGTTACCAAGCTAACTCTCTTGAAGAGCAATTTCAAAATAGAGTCGCTAATTGCAATTTCAGTCAAACCTGCTGGGTGGAAGCCTATCAAGATCTGATCGCTGGCTATGAAGAGTTAAAGCGCCAGTACGAGCAAAGAAGTACTGCTCCTGAGAAACCAGTCAAGAGTGAAGATGGCTTCTGGGGAAGCTTTGCCTCATATTTCATGATCTTTATGATCATATTATTGGCGATCTATTTCTTGCCAACCATCATTGCTTTTAACCGCCAGCATCGTCATCGCTGGGTTATTTTGATTGTGAATGTGGTCTTTGGCTGTACCTTATTAGGATGGTTAGTGGCTTTAGTTTGGGCTTTCAATAAGTTTGATAGCCCAGTAAAGGGTGGGTCTAAATATGACCCTCAGCCACACGATCCATCTATTTAATTTTTAATGTAACTAGAGGTAATGATGTCATTTGGTGATGCTATTAAAGTTTGTTTGACTAAATATGTTGATTTCAACGGTCGCGCTTCTCGTTCTGAGTTGTGGTGGTTCTTTCTATTTTCTTTTATAGCCGCATTTGTTGCAGCTATCTTGGATGACTCTCTATTGCTTCTTGTTTATCTTGGTTTGTTCCTGCCAACTTTAGCCGTTGAAGTTCGTCGTTTACACGATTTGAATAAGAGTGGTTGGTGGATTTTGTTAGCTTTTGTTCCGATTGGAAATATTGTTGTATTCGTATGGTTCTGCATGCGCGGTACCGTCGGTGACAACAGATTTGGTCCGGATACAGTTGTAGCTAAATAAAGCTCCTATAATGAAACGGCTAAAGGCTTAGAGCTTTTAGCCCTTTTTACTTTTATGAGCTTTGAATCCTTCATTTATATTTTTTTGATCTTATGTTGCTAACTTTTGCCTTCGTATTAAATTCCATCTTGGTTGCTGCGGCGATTTTGATTCACTACGAAGTGCTTTTCCAGTTAGATAAGGCTTTACCTAGGCTTTCGCATTTGCCATCACGTTTTAAGGTCTTGATTGGGGCTGCGATTGTTTTCTTAACCCATGTAGTTGAGATCTGGTTATTTGCTTTTGGTTACTACTTCACTTTGCAGTTTCCTGAGATGGGGCAGCTCATAGGAGTATCTGCAGGACATGGTCCTTTCATGGACTATGTCTATTTATCATTTATCACATTTACCACGGTGGGTTATGGTGACTTTGTTGCCCAAGGTTATGTGCGCTATTTGACAGGTGTTGAAGCCTTGGTTGGTCTTTTATTAATCACCTGGTCTGCTTCTTTCTTATTTTTAGAAATGCAGAAGTATTGGACTGACTCTAAACGTCGTTAAGTTTCTCTAGTTAGTTAGAAGAGCTCATAGCTCTGTAAATACTTGGAAAGCAAGTTAAGAAAATATAGCTCGGATATTGCTCTGGTTGCATTTGATCCAATGCGGCATAAATTTCTTCTCGAATGAGACCAATTGCGTGAGAATCTGTTTTTGCTAGAGCATCTACAAGCTGCTGAGCAATTGAATCTTTTTCAAGATCAACACCATGATTGATCTTAATCTCACCTAAGAAAGCCCCATAAATACTTGCAAATTGCATATCAGCCACAAAGCCTTTGTGCAGGGCGGGGTGGTGTTGAGTCATGGCAACAGCTTGCTTTTGGCAATCTTGGTAGATTGCACGCATTTTAATGAGGATGTCATCTTCTTTCATGAGGCTATTTTATATCGGGAAATTCACCATCAACATAAAGCCAAGATCCATCTTCTTTCACAAATTGACTGATCTCATGCATGCGATGCGCTTTACCATTCACCTTAAAGATGGCAATAAATTCAACCGTACCTGATAGCCCATCAGGGGCGATGCTGGTATTTTTAATTTTCAATTCCACCCATTGAGTCGGTTTATCTTCTTCAAAGATAGGCTCATCGGGTAATGTGCTGGGATCCCAAGTTTTTCTTAAATAGTCCTCAAGTTTCAGGACATAAGCGCTATACCTTGAGCGCATGAGTTTTTCTGGGGTGGGTGCTACTTGCCCATCATGAAAAACTTGGCAGCAACTGGCATATGTTTTACCCCCGCAAGGGCAGTTGGTCGATGGTTTCAAAGCAAAGCTTTCAAATCTAAGATGCCAACAGTTTAGTCTGCTTTGACTTAAATGCTATTAAACTTGAGCGATGAGTCAGCCTTACCCCATTCAATTCAAGCAGAACGCTGTGGCGCTAAAGATTTTAAAAACCTTTGGGTGGACTTGTCATTTTGATGGTTTGCCTAGCAAACAAGGCGTCATTATTTTTTATCCTCACACCTCCAATTGGGATTTTGTGATTGGTATCTTGGGGCGCTGGGCTATGGGGATTCAGTTACGCTTTTTGGCAAAACATACTTTATTCAATATTCCCATTTTTGGTGTTTGGTTAAAACATATAGGCGGATTACCAATTGTTAGAACAAGTCCTCAGGGTTATGTGAAAGACTTGGTCGATAACATGAAAGAATCACAGCTTCAGGGGCAACTCAATTGGATCGCTATCACTCCTGAGGGGACTCGCAAAAAGACCCCTGGTTGGCGCAGTGGGTTTTATCGCCTAGCTATTGAAGCTCAATTACCTATTGGCTTAGCCTATTTGGATTTTAAAAAGAAAGAAATAGGGCTTACTGAATTTCTGACACCTACTGCTGATGAAGAAAAAGATCTGGCTTCTATAAGAAGCTTTTATGCTGATAAGCATGCTTTGTATCCTGATAGTGCAGCCCCCATCCAATTTTGGTCCCCTAGGTCTTAGTGAAAGCATCCAGCGGTATGCATCTAATTGTTTATCTTCATGGCTTCAAGTCATCTCCTCGATCAAGTAAAGCTCTCTTGACACAAGAGGCTGTGGAGAGATTGCAATCTCAAGGGCATTCATTAACTTGGTGCTGCCCGCAGTTACCGCCATCGCCCAAAGAAACCATAGCGCTTGTGACCAGCCTGATTGAAGAGCAAACATTTGATCGACTTTCTTTGATCGGATCTTCTCTGGGCGGGTATTACGCCACTTACTTGGCTGAACAATATGCCTCTAAGGCATGCTTGTTAAATCCAGCGATTGAGCCTGCAAGAGATCTTGAAAAATATATTGGGGAACAAAAATCTTGGCATGGTGATGACAGCTTTTATTTCAAAGCGGACTATATTCAAGAGCTGTTAGATATATACATTCCAAAAATTTCAAAACCAGATCGCTACTTTTTACTAGCTGCTCAAGGCGATGAAGTATTGGATTGGCGTGAGATGGTTGCTAAGTATCCAGGAGCTACACAAAAAATATTGGAGGGTGGTGATCATGCGATCACTAACTATTCTGAATATTTATCAGATGTTTTAAGTTTCATTGATTTGCCAAATAATCTCTGAAGTCATTATTTCGCTTTTATATCCCTGACGCATCGAAATCCCACGTAAGCCACTTTTGTTTGTGGTGGCTTGCTAGCAACATTCGACTCTAATTGATTTTCTCGTCCATACCACCAGGAAGCGCCACGGGTGATTTTTTCAGATCCTACGGAAGTATCGACCCATTCCCAAACATTGCCACCCATATCAAATAAACCATTGATGCCTGGCTGAGTAGTCATGACTCGAACATGACCGCTCCCTCGCCACAGAGTATTAGCCGGCGCTGTGCCCTTTAGACCTGCACAGCCATTGAGGCAATGTGAATGTTTGGCAGTGTCACCGTGAGGGTAGGTGTATCTTTTTCCTTGGATCAATGGCTGTGTAGGAGCAAGCCGCTGTTCTAAAAAAGCCGCATTAGTCCACTCGGAATCAGTCGGTAGTCGTTTACCAAAGAATCTGCAGATGGCACTTGCTTCATCAAAGTTCAAATGCACCGCTGGTTCAAGATCATGGGCAGCTTCGCCGAAAGGTTGCTTCCAGAACCAGTTTTTCTTTTGGGTCCAACCTGCTTCGTAGATATAACCACCACCTTCTTTTTCGGCGGCGCTCAAAAAGCCTGTTTGCTGGGCATAAATTTTTACAGTTGCAACAGTTACTTCATGAAGATCCCATTCGAGTGAACCTATTCTGGTTGTTTTCTCGGTGGCATTTTGAGCGATAGCGCTTGAAATAGCTAGAAGATAAATGGAGATATATCTGGTGATTTTTATCATGATCTTTTGACTCTCATGAGCAGCAAGGTAACTAAAACTGCGCTGTAAATAAAAACTTCCTGGTAATCGTTCTTGCCTGATTTGTGCCAAAAGTAATGCAAGATGACCAGTATGGCAATAAGGTAAATCAGCTTGTGGAGTTTCGACCAATTTCTTTTGAGTAATCGAACAGCCCACTGGTTAGATGTCAGTGCTAGTGGCCACAGAGCCATGAAGGCGATAAAACCCATTGTGATGAAAGGGCGTTTTAGAACATCGGACCACATCTCTGAGAGATTCAGATTGTGGTCAAGATAAAACCAAATCATGAAATGCAATGAGGCGTAAAAGAAGACAAATAAACCTAATGTCCTTCGATAACGCAAAAGCTCTGACCAGCCGGTATATTTGCGTAGTGGGCTGATCGCTAAGGTTAAGCATAGAAATACGAGCGCCCAAGTACCGGTTGAGCGCGTTATGAATTCAATTGGGTTGGCGCTTAATGCATCTTGATAGCCAAGAACAAACAGCCTTATCAGGGGAATGATTCCAATAAGGATAAGTATGGCTTTCATGATTTAGAAGTATTTCTTGAGGTCCATGCCTTGATACAGATGAGCGACTTGATCTGCGTAGCCATTAAATGGCAGTGTTTTAATTTTTGGCGCAAATATGCCACCTTCATCGCCGATTCTTCTCTCTGTTGCTTGACTCCAGCGTGGGTGGCTTACATCAGGATTGACGTTGGAGTAAAAGCCATACTCGTAAGGGGCGGAGACTTTCCAGCTTGTTGCTGGTTCTTTGTCTGTGAATCTAATTTTGACGATTGATTTGGCACTCTTAAAGCCATACTTCCAAGGAATCACCAATCGAACAGGTGCACCATTCTGTTTCGGTAGCAATTCACCATAAAGACCAAAACTAAGAAGTGTTAAAGGGTGCATCGCTTCATCGATGCGTAAACCTTCTGTGTAAGGCCAATTTAAAATTCGATTTCTAACGCCTGGCATCTGTTCTTTATCAGCCAAACTAATGAATTCAACATACTTTGCTGATCCCAAGGTGTCGCTCGCTTTGATTAAGTGAGCTAGTGAGTAGCCATTCCAAGGAATGACCATCGACCATCCTTCAACGCAACGAAAGCGGTAAACACGTTCTTCCATTGCTGATAGTTTGAAGAGTTGGTCAATGTCCCATACTTTGGGTTTCTTAACTAAGCCTTCGATACTCACGGTCCAAGGACGTGTTCTTAAGGTATGAGCATTCCTTGCGGGATCTGACTTGTCAGTGCCAAACTCATAGAAATTGTTGTAACTGGTGATATCTTTATAGCTTGTTAATTTATCCGGCACAAAGTAGCTAGGATTCTTTTTGGCTTGAATTTTTTGCTCAACACTGGCGTGGGCTTGACGGTTAAAGAAACTCGCTTGCGTTACTCCAAAGGCACCAGCCGCAGCCATCAATATCAGTTGGCGCCGTTTTTCATAGACCGCCTGAGGGGTTATTTCGCTAGGTGAGGGTATGTCGGCTTGTTTCATTATTTTCATGAAATAAGCTTAAAACAGAAATGATTTTTCTGCTTGTGAGGTCTTTAGGATTGATGCATATGCTCGATCATCAGGCATTGATCCATAATGACTTCAAGACCATGCAGGGCGGCATATTCCGCTGCTTCATGATTGATGACGCCCATTTGCATCCAAAAAACTTGGGCACCGATTTGAACGGCATCTTTAGCAATGGGGAGACAGTCTTCTGATTTACGAAAGACATCCACCATATCAACCTTTTCAGGAATGCTTAAAAGGTCTGGGTAGCAAACCTCTCCCAAGATTTCTTGACACTGAGGATTGACTGGAATGATTTTAAAACCAGCTGACTGCATGTATTTAGCCACCATATAAGATGGACGTGTGGGTTTGTCGGATAAACCCACCACAGCAATAGTTTTGATTTCTTGCCATAATTTCTTCATCTTTAAAGTATCTACCTAATTCATATTATTTAAAAGTACATTTCCTTTGATGCTAAAGAATTCTCTACACCCCAAAAAATTACTTTTAAGTAAGTGGACAGCACATCAACCGCAGAACAAAGAAAAACATTTTCTGGTGGTGAAGGTGCTTGAGCCTTTAGAGGAGGGTGCGCCCATTGAAAAGGTGGTGATCGAGGCGGTGATGACTAAAAGACAGTGGACCATTGACTGGAGAAGTCTAAGTGACCAAGCACAGTGGTCTCAGGGTTGGATATAGTAGCTAGCTTAGCGTTTTTCGATGAACTGATAAAAAGGAATGGCTAGTCCTAAGCTTAGTAAAGCAGATAGCCCCATCCCCACTACATTAAGCCATGGGTCTGTTGGGTAAATTACTGACCAAGTAGCGCTGACTAATAATGAAATAGGGAAGTGAATCAAGAATATGGAATAAGACCTTTGTCCTATCCAGGCTAATGGATTATTCCAAATACGTGATTGATCCCAATGGAACCATCGAGCGATACTCAAAACTAAAGCGGTCAAGCCTGCAAAAACAAGTCTTTCTCGATAATGAAAATAAAGTGCTGCAATGACCATGAGTGCTAGTAGGGCTAACCATAGAGATGGATTTTTTTCTTGAATAGCCCAAGCACCCATGAAACCCAAACCATAGGCTGCGAAAAAGTAGATGAAGTAGACATCTAATGCTTCATGAAGATTAAAAATAAATAAAGAGCTAAGCGTCATCAACAAGATGATCACAAAGCTGATGCGATGAGTTTTGATATGTGACCAACTCGCAGGACTTAAGCGCTCAACTAAAAAAATAGTCAAAGCACTTATTGCAAATAATTGGAAGTCGATGGCGACATACCAAAGTCCTGCGGACAGGGATTCAAATCCTAAGATGTTTTGTAGAAAGAAAAGATGAGTCAGGAGTTGTGTTGGTTCAGGTAGGGATGAAATCGATTCATGAGTCATCCAAAAGCTGGCAACAAACGAGCAAGTGATTGCAAGAGCAATCGCAGCCAAATAGGGCACCACTAAACGAAGATACTTTTTACCAATTAATTCAAAGACGCTTTTTTTGGCAAACAAATTACCTTGGCTTAGTTTTTGTCCTGTTAAAAAGCCACCGATAGCTAAAAATACCGAAACAGCCATGCGCCCGTATTCATAAAAGAAATCAATCGTGCGTGGGATGACTTGAAGGGCAACATCTGACATCGGCCCATAGAATGCTAAGTGATGGATCAACACCATCAAGCAAGCTAGGGCTTTCAGGTTGTCAATGAAAGCCAGGCGGTTAGGACGAGACCCTAACGAATGGGCCATACGATAGGCAGTTTGACGGGTTGATTCTCTTCGATCTTGAGTTTCTTCTTGAGGATGCGATCTTCAAACTTAGCTTCAATCTCATACGAGCCAGCCGGTAACTGAATCAGCATGATAGGGCCTTCACTTAAGGCGCTAAAAATTACTTTTCTCTTGTTGTCGGTGATTTTTACATCGACATCAGCGACCCATAAAGGTCTTTGTGGATGATCTTGAGCAAACTCAAGTGTTAAAGGCCAACGTTGACCCAGTTGCAACATGGCATCTGACTCTTCGCTACCAATACCGCCAGTGATGTACTGAATACCCTGGTAGTTTTGGCTCTCAGGAATATCGGCTTGTGCATACGAGCGAGGCATGCTGACTAAGCAGGCAGTTACTAAACAAGCTATCAAAAACCGTCTTGTGAGTACTGTGGGTAGTTGCTGGACTTTACTTGGACGAATGTTGATATTTTTCATCAATGAGTCTCCCAAGAGGGTTAAAGGTTTTGCTGGTCGCAGCCAGTTTTGCATGATGGGCATGAACCTTTTTGTGAGCCGCAAGCCTCTTCGTGACGATGTTTAAACATCATCCAGTAGCGTCTGAGCATATAAATCACTACAGACCCACCAATTAGCCAAACTAGCCCATCAAAAATTAACTCTGCCATGGTTTCTATCCAATACGTTCAATAGTGAAAGAATAAACCGATTGTCCCTTGCCAGCCTTTTTTATCAATTTCTTGACATTTTTCTAAAATACTGTATATTTATACAGTATAGCGATGGAATCCAATGAAATAAGGCTTCTAGAGCAATAGATAGTGAATAACTAGTAGTTAAAAGTGGAGATTGATATGAAAACTTTGATTTCAAACCCTATTTGGTCAGCCATTACAGGTTTAGTGATTTGGATGGTTTTTGCTGAAAAGCCAGGTGAATGGCAACGCAAAGAATGGGTTTGCAGCCGTTCTGAGTAAGAAGATATAAGTGCCCTTTAGTGCTTTTAAGCGCTGGATAAAGATTGACCTTAGAGCTTAAGTTCTTGAGCAATGAGCTTTAAGCAATTAGGACACAAACATCCTTGGAATTGAGATAGTGCTTCAGGTGGTATGGAGGGTAAATCCATACACCAACACATCGTGTCATTGGCTAAATTGCCACAGCGGAATTCAGATCCGCACTTGGCACAGGTTTGTTCAGTTTTCATCATGTCTTTGATTGCATCTTTTCTATTTTGCTAGACAGATCTCGAATCGCCTCGGTTAGAAAGACTAATTCTTTCTCTTTTAAGAGATCTATCTTTTGATGCAGTAGTTCAATCTCTAATTCAGCTTTGACGTTCACCTCATAATCATTGCTGACTTGCATGCGATCAACTTCAGCTTGTCGGTTTTGGCTCATCATGATGGCTGGTGCGGTATAGGCTGCTTGGAATGACAAGAGCAAATTAAGCAAGATAAATGGATAGGGATCCCAAGCATTTCCACCTAATAAAGTGTTGCCTACGATCCAACTGACAATTGCAGCACTCTGAATCAAAATAAATTTCCAAGAACCCACAGTTCGAGCAACCAAGTCAGCGACTTGTTGTCCATAGGTGAGTGGCAGGCGTTGCGGCACTAAATGTTCTGTTGACGCTGTTTGGGCATGACTGCGATGAGCGCGGCGATGAGCTCTTAGAGTTTCAAGAATTTGGATTTCTTCAACGCTTGGATGGTGATTCATACGCTAAGCCCTTTTTAAAATAACTAGAGTAATGCCAGGATTGCCCAACATATCTTTGGTGAGCAGTTGTTTAACGGTCGGATTTTGTTTGACTAAATCTTGGTAAGACGCTTTACCGGGTAGCAAATCTTCTCCGGCAAAGTAACTGTGGATCAAATGATCACGTCTTTGGTAAATGAGTTCTTGGCGGATCGCTTCTTTGATTCTACCGCCTTGCCCGCTCGATCCATAGCCATGAATCACTTTGACTAATTGCACCGCCGTTCCGGTTAGTTCTGAAAGCGCTTGATCAAATTTCTCAATCGCTTGATCCACTTTAGGTAAGTTGATCTCTAAATTCAGGGTGTAAATGCCAGCTGCTTTTTTTGAAACAGCGAGCTGCTCCGTGGAGCCACAAAAGGGACAACTTTTTTCCAGTGCCCCTCTTGGGTTGCCGCAATCAGGGCAGAGGACGGATGGTTGCTTGACCATGAAGCCAGGCCTCTAAACATTCCACCACGCCGTCGGCAAATGTCTGGAAAACAGGTTGCGCGACAAAACCTAAATGGGGGGTGATTAATGTATTGGGGGTGCTGCGTAAAGGGTGGTCGCTAGGGAGCGGTTCAACATCAAACACATCCACAGCTGCGCCACCAATACTGCGTGTTTGTAGAGCATGAACGAGAGCGTCTGTATCTACTAGCATGGCTCGAGAAGTATTAATCAATACAGCATCTTTCTTCATGAGTGCTAATTTTTCTTTGTTCACAATGCCTTTAGTGGTGCTGCTTGCCACAATATGTAAGGAGATGATGTCTGATTGTTGCATCACCTCATCTAAGCTAGCCGCTTGAGCGCCAATTGCAGCTGCTCTCTCTGGGGTCATGTTGGGACTCCAAGTGATCACTTTCATGCCAAAAGCCACAGCCACTTTTGCCACTCGACTACCGATTTGACCCAAACCAATCAAACCCAGAGTCTTGCCATGAAGTACTGGAAGAATTGAGTTTTCATTGCGCCATTCCTTGCGATGTAGCAAGGTATTTTGTTCAACTAAACGCTTTTGGAAACCTAGGATCAGACTCCAAGTTAATTCGGTTGTGCTGTCTTTGGAAGGTCCCCATTCAGTATGGCTAATCGGAATTTGGCGCTCTTTGAGTGCTGCTGCATCTAAATTGCCATTCCGTGTGCCAGTAAAAACAACATACTCAAGATTGGGTAATTGCTTAATCAGCTCAGCTTGAAAAGGTGTGCGATCTCTCATTAACACCACAGCATGAGCATCTTTGAGCTCATTCAGAAGCTCGGCTCCTTTGAGGGGAATATTGAAGATTTTGACATCCGCTAATGCTTCAATTTTTGACCAATCAACTAGTTTTTTATAGGACTTTTCGAAATCATCCAAAACCACGATTTTTTTACGCATTTTTTGCTCCTAATTATTTTTTTAATTGCATTGATTATAGGAGTGTGGGATATTTATGTCGTCATAGAGCAAAAAAGCCGGGCAACCAAATTTATAGGAGACAACATGAAAGCAAAGCTTTTAGTAGGACTTATTTCTGCCTTGTGTTTAACAGGGGCAGTTCAGGCTCAAAGTAATGACTGGCCGAATCAAAAAGTGATCAAATTAATCTCAGTTTTCCCACCAGGGGGATCTGTTGACCAAGTGTCCAGAATTTTGGCGCCGACTTTGCAAAATCAACTCAAGCAAAGTGTGATTGTTGAAAACATCGGTGGTGCATCTGGTGTGATTGGTACAGCTGCATTAGCTAAAGCCGCTCCTGATGGTTATACATTTGCGGTGGTTTTTGATACCCATGGTGTGAACCCAAGTTTAAAAGAGAAGATGCCTTTTGATACTAAAAAGGATCTTATTACCGTCACGATGATTGGTACTGCGCCCATGGTGATTGCAGCGAGCAAGAATTCAGGCATTACTAGCTTTAAACAATTGCTAGACGAAAGCAAAAACAAAAAACCACAGAATTATGGTTCTATCGGTACTGGTAGCTTGGGGCACTTAGCCTTGGCATCATTATCAAAAGATGCTAAGTTCGATTGGACTCATGTGCCGTACAGAGGCGGCGGTCCTTTGATGCAAGACGCCTTGGCAGGTCATGTGCCTTTGTCAATTGGTTCTATTTTCTTAGTGAAGCCTCATGCTGATAGCGGTGGTGTGATTCCTTTGGCAGTGACAACTCGTAAGAGATCACCAGAGATGCCTAACGTGCCAACGATTGCTGAAAGTGGCTACCCTAACTTTGAAGCGCCAGCTTGGTGGGCAGTGATTGCACCAGCGAATACGCCAGCAGCGATTGTGAACAGAATGCATGATGAAATTGCAAAAGCATTAAAGACTCCAGACGTTGCTAATCGCTTAAAAGCTCAAGGTATTGATGTTCAAGCTTTGGGACCAAAGCCTGCTCAAGAATTTGTGAACAAGCAAATTGATATCTGGGGCAAATTCGTTAAAGACAACAACATTAAAGAAACTAATTAATAATTAATCTTTCTTTTTGTTGTGAGTTCATCAGTTGATCGTTTAATTCCCTACCAACCGCTGGATCTTCAAGATCCAGCGGATTTGGTTTCTGCCATTCGCCAAAGGCGAGGTGGGGAGTTAATCAATCTAGATCGCATGCTCTTGCACAGTGCGCCATTGGCTAGAGGTTGGAACTCTTTCTTAGGTGAGGTCAGAAGCAATCTTGCATTGCCTTATCTATTACGAGAACTCGCGATGTGTGGAGTTGCAGTTCTTAATCAAGCTGATTATGAGTTTTTGCATCACTCTCCATTGTTTGTGAAAGCGGGTGGTCGCCAGGAGCAAGTTGAAGCTCTAAAAACAATTGGTCACTTAGATCAACATCCTTTACCTCAGGATTTGTTTAGTCCATTAGAAGAAGATGTGATCCATTTAACTATTCAGATGACTCGTTCTATTCAAGTGGATCGTACATTGATGAAGCGCCTTTTAGATCAATTGGGTAATACCCAATTAGTTGAGTTGGTGGGAGTGATTGCCACCTACAACATGGTTTCAAGATTCTTGGTGGCTTTAGAGGTCACGCCTGACCATTCTTAAACAGTTAATCGCTGTTTTTTTCATAATTAACTGAATTTAATAACTTTTAGTGCAAATGATTAGCCTTATGGCTAATAGCTCGATATGCTAAATATAACTAATATGGTGCATATTAAATTCATAAAAGAGACAGTTTGTTGTGAGTGATTTAGGTCATATCTACATTGTTGATGACGATGCTTCCATGAGAAGCTCACTTTCCAGAATGCTGACTAACTATGGTTATACGGCAGAGGTTTATGAGCGTGCGGAAGATTTCCTTGATCAATCTATTCCTGTTTCGCCAGCTGCTATTTTGTTAGATATGCGCATGCCCACGATGACGGGCGTTGATTTGCAAAAACGACTGAATGAATTGGGTCGTCAAACGCCGATTATTTTTATTTCTGGTGAGTCCATGCCTCACGAGATTGTGACAAGTATGAAGCAGGGCGCAATTGATTTCTTATTCAAGCCTTTTAACTTAGATGACCTTTTGATTGCTGTAGCAAATGCGGTGAACCAAGATAAGCTCATTTTTGAGTCTTTGGCGCAATCCTTAACGGTGAAACAGCGTTATGACAGTTTGACGCCTAGAGAGAAAGAAGTGTTTGCATTATTGGTCGAAGGTTTAATGAACAAAGATATTGCTGTGGCTCTGGGAACAACGGATGCCACTATCAAAGTTCATAAATCAAGAGTCATGGACAAGATGAGAGCTGAATCTTTGCAAGATTTGGTTCGTTTGTATGCGTTATTGGGGCTGGACTAGGCTGTGTAAGCCGCATCGTCAATTGATAAAACTGTTATAGTTATAACAGTGCTTGGAGATAGTATGGCAGCAGAAAATAAAAATAAAGTCGAGATTATTCCAGAGATTCAGGGGCAAGTTTTAAAAACTGCTCGTGAAAACATGCGTTTAAATCCCGCTGAATTAGCTACCAAAGCCTGTTTATCCAAAAAACATATCATTGAGCTTGAAGAGGGTGGTATTTCAAGCTTTTACTCGCCAGCTCATAAAGTGAGAGTGGCTAAGAAAGTTTCTGTATTGCTAGGTCTTGATGAAAATCAAGCCTTAGTCTATCCGGGTAGTGATTTAGCTAAGCAAGAATCTTTATGTTTTGATGCTAGCCCTGAACCAGTCGCCGCTGTTGAAGCTCCTCAGGAAGTAGCGCAGCCAAAGAAAGAAGTGAAAGCCGAAAAAACTGTTGAGGCAAGTGCTCCTGAGCGTGTCGTGAGTCTAGAAAGTATTCGTCCAAGTTATCCAGACCATGAACAAAAGCAACCTCAGAGTCGTCGTTCTTTAATTTCCATTATTTTGATCATCTTGGTAGCAGGTGGTTTATATCTCACCAAAGATGAGATTACTCAGCTTGTAACACCTGCACCAAAACCAGTGCCTCTATCTACAGAGGAGATGCCTCCGGCTGAAGATAAACCGGCTGAGGCTCCGGCATCAACAACTGCGGCAACACCAACACCTCCGTTGCCAAGTGAGGCTGGTTGTCCTAAGGCTGATGCCTCTGTGGTAGCCTATTCAGTGACTGAGCCAAGTAAAGCCGGTAACTTTGTATTTATTCAAGCAAAGACCAAGCAAACCATTTGCGTGGTGGATGCAAGTGGTAAATCATCATTGCAAACGATTGAAGCAGGTGGCAACCATACATTTGGCGGCAAAGCACCATTTACTGTTTTATCGAATGGCTTAGGTTCATTAAGTATCTACTTCCAAGGTCGTCCAGTGCGCCCTTCAAATGAACAAGCTAGAACGATTCGATTGGAAGAAGTGAAGTCTAACTAAAGAGTGACTCGCTGACCTAATAAAAAAGGAAGCCTGGGCTTCCTTTTTTATTAGGCATTCGATCTGTAACTTCTCGTATAGCCACTTCGTAAAGCTAACGGGCAACAAAAAACCCGACCGAAGTCGGGTTCTTGTTACATACTCAACTAATTATAGAGGAGTGATGTTTGAAGCTTGCTTGCCCTTAGGGCCAGTTGTTACTTCAAAGCTAACCTTTTGGTTCTCTTTCAAGCTTTTGAAACCGTTACCTTGAATAGCAGAGAAGTGAGCGAACAAATCTTCACCACCGCCATCAGGAGTAATAAAACCGAAACCTTTTGCGTCGTTAAACCATTTAACAATACCTGTTGCCATTACTGAAATTCCTTAAAAAAATTAAACGTGGTGATTGCTCACCATTTCTTTGCAGGGCTGGAAGATTCAACTAACCGAATCACCCATTTTGAAAAATGGAAACGACGGAAGCTACTTGAAGACCTACAAAACTAGTATCGCACAGATTTAAGAAATGTTTATATTTTTTTCATCAGGGCTTTTACTAGGTTTTAGAGGGGTAGAGAGGAAAAATGATCTGAGAGGGCTTTTTGCACTTATATTTTTGGTTAATTTCTCATATTTGTAGCTTAATTTCACCTATTTAGTGCTTATTTGAGCCGTTTTGATGGCTTTGTCTCGTAATGAGCTGATTTGCCTTCGGGGATAATTAAGCATAAATTCAAAGGCTGTTTTATCCTACAAACCTCTAATAAAAACGATTGAGACACTACTTATGAATTCCCCAGAAGCTATTAAGGTCATTGATGACAACATCAAAGCACGTCGTTCGATTCGTGCTTTTCTCCCTCAAGCAGTTGATAAGCAAATACTTTTAGATTTATTGAATGTGGCAGCGAGAGCACCATCTGGCACCAATACGCAACCTTGGCAGGTGTACATCTTGACGGGCGCCAAGAAGCAAGCCATCTCCGATGACATCATCCGTATTTTTAATGATCCAGAGGCACTCAAAGAACAGACTGAGGAATACAACTACTACCCATCCACTTGGGTGGATCCTTATCTTGCTCGTCGCCGCAAGGTGGGTTTTGATTTGTACGGATTGCTCGGTATTGGTAAGGGCGATAAGGACAAGATGCAAGCCCAAAATATTCGTAACTACACCTTCTTTGATGCACCAGTGGGCGTATTTTTTGTGATTGATCGCGTCATGCAACAGGGTAGTTGGTTAGATTATGGAATGTTTATTCAAAGTGTCATGCTGGCAGCCAAGGCAAGAGGCTTAGATACCTGTCCTCAAGCGGCATTCACTCAATTCCATCGTGTGGTCTCACAACATTTAGGTTTGAAGCCGGAGCAGCAACTAGTTTGTGGGATGTCATTAGGCTATGCTGATATGAGTAAAGTGGAAAATACCCTAGTCACTGAGCGTGAGCCAGCTGAAAACTTTACACATTTCATGGAGTAAGTTCGATTGTTTGGTATTTTGAGCATTGCTCAAATAAGATTTAAGCTGATCCAAGTTCTTGCTTTGATCAGCTTAAGTTTGATGCAGCCCTCAGTGATGGCGATTGAGGTGGGCGATACGCTAGCTTTGGGTTCGCTCCAAACCATCGATGGGCAAACTCTAGATGCTAGTCAATGGAAGCAAAGAAATACCCTAGTTCATGTTTGGGCAACTTGGTGTGGTTATTGCCATCAGCAAAATGAACACTTGACCCAGCTCATTAAAAAAATTCCCCCAGGATCTTTGAACATTGTCACTATTTCAATTGATAAGAAGCCTGAACTTGTTCACAAATATCTCGAAAAGCATCGTTACACTTTTCCAGTGGTGATGATGAATAAGGAATTAGCCGCAGCGATTGGCAAACGAAGAGGTGTTCCTGAGTTATACATCCTGAACCCTCAAGGAAAAGTGATTCAAAAAGATTATGGCTTGATGGTCGATCTAGACTTCTTTGAACTCGTTAAATACGCTAGACCTGTCAAATAAATCTGAAGCATATCTGCCTGCCATTGTTAGATACAACATGGCTGGTCACATCCAATGATGAAAATCAGTGATGTGCATATGCGAATTAATGATTTGCAAAATTTCCAACGCTTGTGAACAATAGAGATACTTAGTAAATTGCACTAAGTTTAGGGTGAAACCCCAAGGGTCTAAACCAGGCATCAACAGTAGAATCAGAACACTTAATAAGGGGGAAATATGACTCAATTAAAACTTCGCAAACCATCATGGATGATGGCTAGTGTATTGGTCAGTTTATTGTGTGTAGCAGGAACTGCAAGTGCACAATCATTACAAGTTAAACAATGGGCAGCTTCATGCTCAGCTTGCCACGGTACAGATGGTTACTCGGAGGGTGGTATGGCTTCGTTAGCAGGTCAAAAGAAAGCCGACATCATCGAAAAGATGAACGAATACAAAAGTGGTAAGCGTGTTGCTTCCATCATGCATCAATTAAGCAAAGGTTACTCTGCTGAGCAGATCGAGCAAATTGCAGAATATTTTGCATCATTGCCGCACGAAAAACCTGTAGCTAAATCTAAATAATTAGGAGCACATCATGCAAAGACGACAATTTATACAAATGGTAGGTGCTGGTGCTGCTGCAACTTCATTGATTGGCTGCGCCTCATCTCCTATCAATGCTAAAGGTGCCAAAGTTATTGTGATCGGTGGTGGTTATGG
>SSFP01000025.1 GCA_008015455.1 Polynucleobacter sp.
ATAGCATCCGAGCCTGTATCTTGACACGTTGTCATACTTTTTCTTGGAGTTTATTACAGGAAGAGAGAACGTGTTTACAGAGTTAAACTCGAGGCGTCCGCTCGGTCTTCTAAAATCCTGACGAGGAGAGCCTGTCATAAACTCGTTGAACATATACTCTTTCGCTGGGCTAAGAGATACGTCAATTATTTCTCCAAGATCTATTATTGTTGAATCAGTCCTGTAAACCTCTGTAGCTTTTTCAAGCGATATTGAACCGTTAGTGTCTTTCATTGCAACGAAATACAACGAGTCAAAAGTCTTAAAAAAGTCGTAAAAAGATGTGTATATCTTTGCATTAGGAACTCCCCTTAACGAGTCTCCGCTGAAAAGAACATCTTTATTGTTTTGGCTAAGAAACTCTGATGATACAGTATATCTGTTATTTGTAGCCTTTGCAACTATCTGTTTTAGGAGGTCTATTGAGCGTATTCCGTATGCTATAACATCTTCAGCCTCTGTTTCAGTTGAAACTGCTATATTTGTTGTTATTGTGTTTACTGTAAAATTACTTCCGTTTGTCATAACGAAGTAAAGGTACACCTGCTCATTTGGAAGCAGGTCAAACGTAATGTCTATTGGAATTGTATAAATCTTGCCAGGAACAAGAGGAACTCTTGTTGGATTTGCTGTTGAAAAAAGCCTGTATGTCTTGCCTTTATTTGTTGCAATAAAAATCTCAAGAGTTCCGCCTATACCAGTTGTAGAGCTCCAGCTGAATTTATAAGAACCTTCAATCTTGAGATTTGGTATTGCATAAGGACTTGTCAAAAACCAAGAGTCTGATTGAAGTATCTCTGCCGGAGTATTGAACTCGAAATAGTTCTGATTCTTTGTAACAACATTGTAGCTGTCGCCGTCCTCGTTTACGAGTACAAGCGGAACGCTGAGAATATTGAGTGTTGAAAGATGACTTATTGGAGATTGAACAGTTTGAAATGTGTACTTGTTTTTGAGTTTTATTCCATCAAAAAGAACTGGAATTGCAGCTGGATTTGTTTCATTGCATTCTATAGAATATACAGTATCGTCGTTCTCAGACAGTATTCCCCAAGCAGAATCGTCAACGGTTGGAACAGAAAAAACTGCAGATTTTGGCTGCTCTTTCTTTTCAGAAAAGTCGAACCTTCCTTTGTAAGAAAGTTCATATATACTTCCGTTCCACTCTATAACAGTAATATAGGCCTTTTGCTCTACGCCTTTTCCATTGTAGTACAAATGACGAAGTATCGCAGCACCATCTTTTATAAAGTCAAGAGGATACGATATACTTCTGTTCAAACTGAAATACTTTGGGTTTGTGCCAAACTCCATCTCCGAGTCAAGAAGATTTGACGGGTTGCACTCTATTGGATATGGCCTCGAGTTTTTGGTTATAGAATAAGAGCCATCAGAACTTTGGACAGCCCTGTAGTACTTTCCAGCATCATCAGATATGAAGATGTATATGTCTTTATGCTCCCGTCCCATTATTCACCGTATAGTTTACTGCGTTTATAATTAGTGTAACCGAGATTAACTATCACAACATTGTTTGTAATATTCTTTTGCGGCTTCTGTTTTAGCTGTTTTGCAAGCCATATTGTCTTATCCCATCCACTGTCTGCACCAGATGAATTATCAGATATTGCATAGTTTACTCCAATACTTGATACTCCTATATCATCTATAGGTATAACTTTTGTTCCTTTTGGAAGTTCCTTTATTGTTTCACTCACAGCAAGGTAAGGCTGCTTTCCTGGCTCATGAACGACTTCTGCTCCATCTTCACCAAATCTTGCAAGACCGCCTTGGTGGTTATCTGTACCAGTTTTATATGATGGTATTTTTACAGAAATAGCTTTTGCAAGGTTTGCTGCACCAACTACACCAGCTGCGATTGCAAGCGGAGGGTTTTCAAGCAAAGAGACAACCGCTGCTGCTGTATCAAATATGATGTGAGCTATTGCAAGTTCTTTATTAAACTGGGCTTGCTCTCTTGCAATCTTTTTCTGTTGCATAGCATAGTCCCTGTCAGACTGCGCTTTCTGTGCATTAAGCTGTATTTCAAGTGCAGTCTTGTCTTTTGCGGAAAGAGATGAATTTCTTATAGCATTCATTTCATATCCGTACTGCTCGTCAATTATTTTTTTCTTTTCAGACGCTATTCTTTTTTCTTCCTCAAAGTCAGCGTTTCTTATTTCACGAATAGTAGAGTAAAGAGCGTTTTCAACTTGACGTGCAGCTGTAACCCAAGATATAAATTTGCTGTACTCTTCCTTCTTGATTGCCTGCTCCCTTTCAGCGTCAGTCATAGCAATCTTTACCTTGAGTGCTGATATGTTCTCTTGCTGTATTTGAATCTTCTTTGCAAATTCAGCATCAAGGTTATCAAGAGCTTCGTACTTTGACCTTGCCTTGTCTATGTCAAGTTGGCTTCCGAATATTTCAGCATCACGAAGTTCTTTTTCCGCAAAGAAGAGTTGTGGCGATGAAATTTCTGACCGCTTTCTTTGAAGCTCCTCCAGTCCGTCTATAGCGCCCCTGAGCTGCTCCTTGAGGTCTTTCTTTTCATATTCCTTTTGAATCTTAATTCTCTCTTCGTTAAAGTTTCTAAGAGATATAAGCTGTTTGGAGTATTTTTCGCTTACAGCCTCTAATTGAGCAGCAAGTTCATCCTTACCGTTCTTTCTCAATAATGCAAGAGAATTGTCAAGCTCTTTCATTATTGAAGAAGCATACGTAGAGTATATCTCAAATATATCTCCTGGCTGCGAAGCGTCAATACCTGCTTTTTGAAAGTCAGATGCTGCTTTTATTTGAGCTCTTTCGAGTCCAATTGTCTCGTCGTTTACGTTCTTGAACTTTCTCTTTCCGAGAAGCCTTTGGTCTTCAATATCCTCTTTCTGCTTTTTAGCTTCGATGTACTTGTCATAAAAATCAAGACGTTCCTGAAGCGACAAATAGATGTTCATTGACATCTTTTTATCATATTCAGCAGTTGTTTCAACTTCAGACTTTTTGGCTTCAAGTGTTGCATCAAGTCTTCTCTCTTCGTATTGTGTTGCAAGCTCCTGAAGCTCTTTTGCCTGAGCAACATCGAGAAGTCGTATTGTTTTATTATACTCGCTTTTTGCAGACTCCTTATCGAATACCGTACTTGAGTTGTTAGCCATTACTGTATTATAGTCGATGAGAGCAATCTTTGCATCGTTCATTCTCATCTCACGTATAATCTTTTCTTTCTCTTTCTCTCCAGTTATTTCATCTTTATACTGGGCTTTGAGAAGTTCCTGTTTGTCGGCTATTTCATCTTTTTGCTTTTGGGCATTAAGTTTTCTGGTTTCATCATCAATAAACTTCTTGTTTTCGGCTTGTTGAATCTGAACTTGATTACTGTATTTAACGAAGTCATCTGCGAGCATTTTAACCTCGTTGTAATAACCCTGCCTTTCCTCGAGTTGGCGCTCAAGTAACTTTCTTTCTGTTTCGATTTGTTCCATCGAAAGTAGATTAAGGTAAGCCATGCTCTTTGGTATATCGGCCTGCTTGCCTGTATATTTATAAGAAGCGTAACCCTTAAGATAAGCGTCAATCTTCATTATTTCAGACTTATATGCAGCTATCTGAACAAGCCTGTCTTTTAATTCGGCATTGAATCTTTCTTGTGTAGGCTCTCCTTTTAGTGCACGTCTTGATTCTTCGGTTACACTTGAAAGCTTTTCCTTAAGCAATACAAGCTTGTTTGTGTTTGACTGAACCTTTTCAAGTCCTCCAGCATCCATTACAGCAAACCCACGCTCCATTTCTCCACTTCCAATAGATGAAATAGCTTTTACGTCTCTGTACATTTTGTTGAGCTCAGAGATGCTTTTTATTGCGTTATTGCTGTATGTTACCTGTGCTTCAAGGAATGCGTTAGACTTTTTAACTTCAGAAGAAAACAGTCCAAGGCCTTCTGATATTTTAGCAAGACCCTCCCCTATCAAAGAGAATATACCTGCTATACCAAGACCAGGAAGTATGTAAGCTGCAGTTCTAACGAGTTGAAAACCACTGTTAAGAGACTTGCCTATTCTACCAGCAGAGCTGTTAGTGTCCTTCATCTTTTCGTTAAGGGAGTCAATCTCTTGCTGAGTTTCCCTTACGGTTGAAAGCATCGCTCTTGCCTGAACTGCATTAGCATTTGGGTCAAGGGCAAGTTTTGAATACTCTTCCTGCTGTTGTTTAAGGCGTTCTTTTAATTCTGAAAGAGTCTTTGCGTTCTGACCTTCACGAGCCATCTGTGCATTTGCAATTCTTTGAGTTTCTTTTTCATACTCTTGCTCTGCCTTTATTCTTTCAGCCTCATTCTTCTTTTGCTCTTTTCTAAGTTCTGCCTCCTGAGCCCTTTTTTCCTGAGCAGCCTTCTTTTGCTCTTTTCTAAGTTCTGCCTCCTGAGCCCTTTTTTCCTGAGCAGCCTTCTTTTCTTCTGCAGCTTGCTGTTTTCTTGATTGAAACATCTGATTGGCGTTCTGAGCCTCTTCTTTTTGAAGCTTAACTCTTTCAGCTATTTGAACCTTGAGTGCGGCGGCGTCTTTTGCGGACTGACTATCAAGTTCTGACAGTTTCTTTTTCAGTTTAGCAAGCTCATCAACATCTTTCTTTTGTGATTGAGTTGCACTATTTGCTTTTGACTGCGCTGCAGCATTGCTGTTTAACGACTGTGTTAAAGCCGTCATCTTAGAGTTTATCTCATCAAGAGTCTTTGAAGTGCTCTTCAAAGAAGAATCGAGTGATGCAATTCCATCTAACTTTATCGGAGATATAGTCTTGCCATCATATTTCTCTAGCTTGTCAAACAGTTCGATGAACTGATTGAGTGTTTGAGCTTTCTGTTGGTTAAACGAAGAAAGGTCGAGACCAAATTCTACTATATTCTGAGACATTATTTAGATTTTAATATTTCAACTTCCTCTGATTGCTGGCTAATCATTATTGCAAGCTCCTCTACGGTAGTTTCATTTTTGTCTATTCTGTATCCAGACTTTCCAAGAACATTAAGAGTCTTTATAAACGAGCGTCTTGGATTTACATCTGCATCTTTCGCATTCTTTCTTTGATGCTCTTTGAACTCGTTTATTGCGGACTCGAGTTTTATTATATACTTTTTTTCTTTGTTTTCTACAATGTTAAGTTGCTTAACAAAATCAATCTTATCTGCGTTCCACTTTACATTATGCCCAAACTTTCTGAAAAACGACAAGTGAGGTATATAAGGCATACCAAACTCCATAAGAAACTCTCTTTGGAGTTTTATTGATATTTTTATCGAGTTTATCCTGTTCGATATATAGTGTATATAAGAAACTTTATTAAGACTGTCTACGTTATAAAGGCCAGCGGCATCAACATACTCCGTTCTCACTACTTCGAGTTCCTCTTTGGACATTTCGCTGTAGTCATTATTAAACCAAGCTTTCATGAACTGGTTTATAGTATATTTTTCGTATGCCATTGCTATATGTTTGCGGCTTGTATTGCGTCATCAAGCCTTCTTTTAAGTTCAGGTACAAGTATTGTGTTTTTGAACTCTTGTAGACTATCCTTATTGAGCTTCATTATTACTGTTCCACTCTGATTGAGTATGTCGTAAAAATGAGGAGCGTCACTTGTTATTTGAAAATCAGTTCCAGATACTATAACTTTCATCATGGAATAGAAATCGCCTTCCATGTAGTTTGTTATGTGTGATGTTACTCCAGCAAGCCCTATTTTTCCTCTCTTCTTTTTTGTAGTCCATCCACGATAAATAGTCCTTCCATTTACCTTTACCTTCTTTCCGTTTCCATCAATACCAGCAGCAAGCTGCTTTTGAAGAAGCATTATTATCTTTTCCCTATTCTCGCTAACTATTTTGACAGCCTCTTCCTCTACGTTAAAATCTTGTAGAGCGTTAATGACATTGTAAAAGTTGTCTAATGGCATAAAAAGAGTTTAATGGGCGCAGAGTTTTAATCTGCGCCCAGTTTTTTATTCGTATTCTACTTCAACACGGAATCTGTATGTCTTTGTGTCTGCTGATGAAGGGATATAAATCCCGAAAATAAAGTGAGAGCCAACACTTCCATCAACACCAAGCTCTATTCTTGGGTCTGCTACGGATATGTCTACTTCAGAAAAATAGGTTCCTGTTGTTCCTATTATTGCTGGAGAGTTAGTAGTTCCTGAAACAACCTTTCCGCCTACTCCATCCGCAGGGCCAGACGAATCGTATGTAAGTGATGCTCTTGTTCCAATTGTAGATGAACTTGGGCCGGTCTTTGATGCAACTATTAGTTGAACCTGAATCCTGCTTCCCATTAGTTCGTCAAAGCAATCTCCATCAACTATGTTTGTTTTGGCTCTGAGCTTAATTCCTTTTGCTGGCCAAGGAAAAGACTTCCAGTTTGAATTTTCTGGAGTAAGGACAAGGCTTCCTCCTACAACAGAAGAGCCTGTAAAAGAATCTACAGTTGAGAATATTCCACACTTGAATGTATCTGCTCCGTTTGTATGAGCAACCACAAGCTCAACAGAGCCTTGGCCACCAAGCGGCATAGCTCCGAAAAGCTCTGCTTCTGCATTTTCCTTTGCCTCTGGCTCGAAGTGTGAAAAAATATTCATAAGTTGCAATTCTCCAAGAGTATCTACACCAGAAAATCCAGATGCAAATCTGTTTATATTAACTTTTTTACTACCTTGAACAACGTCAAGTGACTCTTTTTCAAGCTGTATGATTGGCATAAAAAATGGTTTTACCTAAAAGAGCCGGCAACGAGTAGTTGCCAGCTTTTTTATTTTGTTACTGAAATTGTTACGGAATGAGAATGTCAACAAAGCTTCCGCTTGCGTCGTAGCCGGTAATTCCGTTGCTCTTCCATACAGAAGGAGAACTACCTTTAACTCTGTAAGTCTGGCCGCTTGTAAACGTTCCAGTAAGTTCAACAGTTTTTCCAACAACAGCTCCAGCTGTAATAGAAACCGGCGTTCCAAGTGATGCTGTATTTTCAACAACAAAATTAGAAACTTGGTCAATTTCTGCTGGAAAAAGCTCAACCAAAGAAGCTTCTGCGCAATGCGTCTTCACATTCAATTTCAGCTTTGTGGTTGTTGCTGCTGATGATGCTGTCATTACAACATCAATCAGGCCCATCATTGAAAGCAACTCTTCTGCTCCCTGAAAAATGATACCGTTGTTTACCATCTCTACGGGAGAGAAAGAAATCTGGAATCTGTTTTTGTAAGGAGTGTTTTTGAAGTCGGCAAGAATTGGGCTTGGCGCATACATGAAGTCTACAATGAAACCGCTAAAAGTTCCATCGGAGTTTCTGCGAGCAAGCATTTGGCCTTGCTGGTCAATTTCAATAATACTGTATCCGCTCTTGTTCAGGCTCTGAAGAGCATCGGCATAGCAGAGGCCGCCGCTTGTTGTTTCAAAGGTTCTGTTGTAAATTCCATAGCGGAGGAAAACTTGAAGGCCGTCATCAAGTGTAACAAGAACATCGCTTTCGCTGCTGTTCGTGATTGTTCTGATTGGCGCTTGCTGTCCAAACAGCGGAAATGCTTTTCTTTGGTGAATGAGGTCGTCGAGCCACTCGACTGGGTCACCAGAAAGCTGTTCTGCTGTGAACTTTACGCTTCGATGGATTGCAATCAGCATGGCTGTAGCAACCATTGCAGTATCGCACTCTTTTCCGGTGTTCTTTACTCCGGAAACCACGTTACATGCTTTTATAATAGCTCCCATTGTTAACAGGTTTTAGTTTGTGAAAAAGTTACTTCGAGATTCAAAATTTCAATAGAGTCTATGTAATCATTGAGTCCTTCACCAGCTGGAAGAACTGCAGGATTATCAATTTTTGTGTGCTTGAATGAATCTGGGTCAGACCCTATTACGTTACCATGTAGTGCAAGTTGTCTTTTAAATTCATAATAGCAGGGATAAAGAACTGATTTAAAAGTTCCTCCAACAGCGTACCTGTCCATTACCGGAGTCATTGGGTCTGTTAGTGTTGCTATCATTATCTTTTCGATTACTGCATTACAGTAGTACCCATCATCAAACGACTCTCGGATAGGAAGAAAAACAGCTACAAGCGGATACTTCGAATCTTTAAGACCAATAGACAAGTCCTTTTCAGTTAAGCGCTTTATTATGTGAATAGCCCTTCCTGCTTCAAAATATATAGAAGAATGTCCAACTACGGTCATTTTTTCTACAACCGATTTTAAAACATCTACTATTATTAATGGCTGATTCATATTCCAAAAACGTTTAAAGTCCTTGTGCTATCGAATGCGGCATTTGCCTGATACAAGTCAAACTCTGGATAAACTCTTTCTCCGTCAACTTTTTTGTTCCACAAGAAAGAAATCAGTTCCCTACCTTCGCTTGCATACATATTCCAAGCAAAAACCATTTTGTCTGCTGGTGAATGGCTTTTTCCAGACTCGGCATCGCTTGTTGCAACCCCTATGCCTGTATTATTAGTAGCCTCAGATTCAAGGATAAAATAATAGACATAAGAGGCAATCATGCTATTGTTTTCATCGTAGATTAACCCTTTCCATTTCTTAGTCTTTCCAGAAGGAGATTCCACGAACTCTGCTCCACTTTTTATCCAGTTCATTCTGTCGGATGATTCTGACAAGAACTTTTGAAAAAGCTCATATCCAAATATTTGCTCGAGGCACTTCGCCTCGTACCTTTTTATAAACCAGTCAAGCCTTTGTGATACTTGAGGAGTATTAGGATTTGGAACATTCAGGTTGCCAACAAAGAATGAGTTGTCTATTAAGTTCGGCATGTTCGTGGAATTTTAATTTTTATCTCCTACCAAGGAAAAATGCACTACCAGTTGCTGACATCGTACCGCTTCCAGTGAATATGACTCGATACCTTGAATAAGGGCCATAATCAACAGTCCAAATTGTAGTGCTTTTTGCTACGTTGGTAAGCGTAAATGCAGAGCCAATTGTAACAAAGTTTACACCATCAATGCTACCTTGTAAAGTTGCTGTTCCTGCGAGCGTTCCACTTACTTTTGTAGCAACCGGCTGAATGCCAGCTTTTACGAAGCTTTGGTTTACCGTAAGATAAACGGTATCGCTACCACCATCAACAAAAGCACCAGTTGGATTGCTCGCCGTCTTTGCGAACTGTACTACCTGCGCCTGTAATACTCCAATGCTCATCAAGGCGACTGATGCGATGAGCATAAAGATAAACTTTTTCATTTTAGTTTACTGTCTTTTGACTGTTTCTTAAAATTGTTAAGATCTTGCCTGCAATTTTATTAAGGCCCTGGAGTTACTCCGGCATCAGTAATTGCTGCGATTACGTTTTCAAACGTATCATAGATTGCAAAGCCATCATGGTTCTCTGAATGGAACTGGTGCAGACGCATTTCACCGATAACGGTTACCAAGTTCTTGGTAAAGTCGTCGTTTTCCCAGCCATAACTCATAGTGTAGGCTTTGTAAATCAGAACCTTGTAGTAGTCCATTGCAACGAGTTGGAAATAACCAACTGGAACAAGGTTGTCTTCTACGATATCTGCTCCGGTAGCAGGAGGAATAAACAACTGGCCTTGGCTTTGAGCTTTTGTCATCACCATGTTTGCGTAGTCAATTGGATTGACAAAGCAAATGATGCGGCCCTTAAACTTGCCAACCTTAAGCTGAGTTACGGCAGCCTTGATTGCATCGTAGTTGTTCGGATTGGTTGTCTTTACGCCAGTAAGGCCGTATGGAACAGACAGAGTCTGAACGCCAGCAGGAACTGTGCTTGATGCGGTTGCAGTCATCAATGTTTCGTTCACCTTTTCCATGAGAGAGCGATAAAGCTCGTCTTCAACCCAGCTTGAAAATCCTTCCAAGTCTTGCAAAAGTTCTGTTGCCATCTTTTCGTTTACGGCAATCTTCTTTGCATTGGAGATTTCGGCATTGATTGTAAAGCTAATACCTGGCTTCAAAACACCTGGAGCAAGCCATGCAGCAGAGCCTTCTTTTGGCTTCTTGTTAATCCACACGTATGTTTCTGCGCCAGTAGTTCCTTTGGTAAGGAAGTTCCAAAACACAGTATCTTCACGCATCACATCAACAATCCCAGACTGAACTTCAGTCTTAGTGAGATACGTCTTTCCACCTGGCATTACAGTGGCCGGTGTCATAGGGCTGGCAAGTGCTCGTGTATTCATTTGGATTGAGAGTGGCTCCAAGTCGGCCTTTGTGCCAGAGCGAATCTTAGAGATTGACTCTTTGTTCTTGTCCATCCATCCTTTAATCTGGCCACGAACGCTCATGTCGGCGCCTGTTTCTTTTGCAGCGTCTTTCAGTCGCTGAATTTCTAAGCCCTGGGCTACGAGCTTGGCCATAACTCCTTCTTTCTCATCGGCCATAGCACGAATTGCTTCAATAGGAAGCTTGGTTTCGAGTTCTTTGAAAGAACTCATAATTTTTGAAACCTCTTCTTTTGTTGCACGATTTTCAAGCTGGCGAGAAACTTCTGACTTGATTTTTTTCAGAAGCTGCTTTCTTGCATCTTCGTCATCATCGTCATCGTCATCGTCACCACCGCCGCCATCTGAGCGGTAAGCAGCGGCACGTGCAAATGGCAGGCTGGTTTTTGGAAGGAAGCTGGTGCTTTTCTTCGGAAGACTCAAATAGGTCTTTTTCATTTTCTTAAAAGTTGTTTGTTAAAAAATTATAATCAATAGCACCTTTTTTCGGCTTACCATTACCGAGTGCCTTCAAGTTCTTTTTCGGCGGCTCGTTCTGAGCAAGTGAAATATATCGGCTAATTAATCCACGCATTTCGAGTCTGTGCTTTTGAGGAATGCTTTTTATAAACTCCTCTGTTTCTCTTTGCAAAGACTCGTCAATTAAGGATGCTCCACGAACACCGTAAGTTACATCTTGAGAACCGAGTGTAACAAATGATATTTCCTTGAGATTACACTCTTTCATGATTATTGCATCAGCATCTTCGTCATACTCCATCTTATCCCAGATGTACTCAAAACCGTAAGAGCCGTTGTTGCATACTCCAGCTTTGTGGCGTATTACAAGTTCGTCGCAAACTTGTATTCCTTTTAAGATTGGAACTTCTGCATAAAGGCCAATCTCGTCCTCTTCTAAAACAACTGGAAGTCCAACAGAGTCCCTGAGATTGTGCATATACAATGCAGTTATCTTGTAAGGAGCATCTGTATTTGGGCCACGCTCTTTTATTGACTTTGAGAAACAGCCTTTTATTGGCATTGTTCCATAGTCATCCTTAACTCCCCATATACAAAAGTACTGACGCAGAGTTCTTTCATCTTTGTCTTTCGCTTCTCTTTTGCTTAGGTCGAACTCTGAACCGGACACTACTCGAGATTTCCTAACAGTATCGTAACCTACAGATTTACGAAATTCACTTATCTTCGGGTGCAGTTTCATCTTTAACTGTTTTTTGAACTTGTTGTTGAGATTCTGGATTATTTTTTAGCCACTCGCTGTAGTAAATATCCATGCCTTGAACAGTGTCTTGTCCTTGAGCTACTCTACACTCGTTCCATGTTATCATTCCAGCTTTCCAAGAAATATCAAGTCCTTCTGCTTTACTTTTGTATGCCTGACTTGATTTAAGTGCGTCTTCTTGAAGAACTGGGAGATGGTCGTAATCGAATGTAAGCTGAACATCTTCAAAACCGAAGTACTGATTGTAAACGTCTATTCTCCTCAAAGAAAAAGGAATTACGTTATTTTGATACAAGTACTTTTCAGCAGAGTCCCTGTTCTCGTATGTAGCGTTTTTGCCGCTCATAAGTTCTGCAGGGTAGCCAAGTCTATCGCATATACCATCAATGCCCTGTCTTGTAGTTTCTTTTGTCATCAAGTCCCTCAAGTTAAAGCTCATCGCATTCCACTTAAGAGGTGTCTTACTGATAACGTATTGAAGCTGTCCAATAGTTAAACCGTATCTGCTAAGGTCTTTTTGAAGGTCGTCTTTTTGTTCGTTTGTCAATGGAAGCCATCCAGCCATATCTGGTTTTGGGTCATGGCTAAATACGCCAAGCGGGCCTTTCTTTTTAAGAAGCACATTGTCCGCTTCCATAGCAGCGCATATGTTACTTACAAAGAAATCGAGTCCGACAATCTTGCTTATTGGAAGGTCGTTGTTGCCTATATCAATAAAGCCATCTTTTATCAGAATTACCTCGTCTGCGCTTTTTGTGTATCTCGTTGAACCAACAGTTAAGTCCCATCCAGATATTTGAGAAGCTTTTGAAATATCATTAGAATACAGATCTACATCGAAACTTCTTATCGGCCTTGATAAAAGCGGATTTACGTTGTAGAACGCTTGAGTATACGTTTTGTCAAAGCCTGATGGACATATCGGAAGAACTACGCAGTATCCAAATATCTTGCAAAATACGACCTGCTCGGCATTAAACTCTTTCCAAGTTTGCTTCGGGTTTGGCCTCTTCATCAAGCGCATTACACGCTTAAGGTCTTCCCTTCTTTTGTAGTTTTTTAATGTAGCTCCGTTTTCGTCTATGTACTCTATCTTTCCGTTGCTGTCGGCTTCTGCCAATCTGTCGATAACAGCAGAAAGTGGACTACAAAATTTGTATGCCCAAAACTGCATCATAGGAATATCAAGACCAAGCCACACTGGCTTTATATCCATATCTCCAGTTAAGCTCATTGTTCCTCCTTCTCCGTCAACTGGAACAAAGTCAGCGTTTGCTGGAACTGGAACCATTCTTTTACCAAGGCTTCCAAACATGCTGTTTGCGCCAGAAAGGTCTACGCCTGTAGCTCTTTTTATCAGTTTACCAGCCCTTGATAGTATATTCATTGTTAGGTTCTTAGATAATGTGTATAAGCACCGTACCTTATAGCGTCAAAAGTATGGTTGTTCTTGTCAGTAGGAATATTGGTAGCTTTTCCAGTCTCTTTGTCTGCCATCCAGATATACATGCCTCTTTCTCTATGTATGTTTCTACTTGAACTCGTGTATTTTACATCATAAGAATTTAGCAACTCGATACCCGCATTTATGCTTCCCTGTCCTTTTCTTGCTGGGAAAGCGTTTACGCCGAGCTTTCGAAGAGCCTTAATCATGTCTGGGTCGTGTTCACAGAACAAAGGAGCAGTATCAACGTAACCGTTCGCTATAAGTATCTGCCTTATGCTTTTTGGCGGAAGGCCAGACTCGTATGCGAGTTCTTTAACAAAGAGCGTGTTTCCTATTTTTACCTGCTTTATTATAGCAGTAGGGTCATTCGTATATCCAAAGTCAACAGAGAAGATGCAATCCTCGTCATCAGGAAAGTCGGCATCATCTATTATATCCCAGTTCGGGAAGATAATTCCAGTAACATTACCAGTAAGACCTCGTGCATAAACTTTCCAAAGCTCTTGGTCTTTTATGTTCTCGATTTCACGATGCTTTTCTTCTGTTAGGAACGGGTTGTGTCTATGGTCGCTAATCAAAAGAACATTTCCTGGCTGTCCAATTAGGTGCTCGTGAGACCAAAAGCGAACCGATGGATTGTAGTCTATAATTGACTGCTCTGAACGGGAGTCGAGCTGAAACCAAGTCATCCAATCAAACTTATTAGCCTCGTTAATGAACAGACGCTTACGCTTTTGTCCACGAGCAGCCATTTCGTTTTCAAAGACCTTAAACTCCAATAAACTACCGCTTTTGAAGGTAAACAAGTGGTCTGTCTTGTTATACTTCGCTATTGCGTGCTTAAAGTATGGATAAACATACATCTCAAAGTCACGCAAAGCACCACCTTTCAAGTGCGGAAAACTCATTGAAGTTACCGTAGTCACGCCTGCATTGGCTCCAGATTCTGAAACACAAAAACAGGCGAGAGCTATGAGTATATTAACAGTCTTGCCGCTGTACTGCCCTCCTTGATTAATAATGCGCCTCGCCCCAGACTTCATGGCGTTCATATTAGCTTCAAACACCACAGATACCTTAAGTCCGTTTTCTGGTTCAGTCACAATATTAGCTTTTTTAATCCAATTTCTGTGTACATCAAGTTTTACACTTGCTTTTACCATCGTTAGTGCTAAGTTGACGTACATCTCTTGGTATCCAAGATGCTCATCTTCGTACACTCCCTTTTGCTCAACCTTGTCGCAATCAAGCGGTAATAGATTCGCTGCGATAGAATTGGAGCACTCGGCTCCACAAAAAGAATGTGAAAAAGTGCTGTATATTGAGTCTTTGTCTGCTTGCGGGTCTGCCATAGCCAACGCATCTGGTTCCACGAGTACCTTACGATTATTACACAATATACAACACATTACGGGTGCCTCCAAATTTAGTTACTGACATTTGCATATGACTTATTAACAATTTCATTTCAAAAAGCGGCTGAAGTTGCGTATGCCTACCGAGAAGGCGTTTTGCTACTCAAACTTTTTTGTTTGAGTAGCATGACAATTAAGCAGTTTTCTTTGCCTTGTAGGAGCGGCTTCCTGCCAGTATGTCGTATGCCATTGTTAACCAGCAAGCTGCCATTACGGCGGCACCCCAGCTGCCATCATAGCAGTACATTACGAATGTAAGAGCAGACAAAACAAAAATTGTGCCAAAAATAAGATAGAAGCTACGTTTCATAAAAATGTGGATAAAATGTTAATAAAGTAGCAGGCTGCCAATGTAGCAGCCTGCTGGTTTGCGGCCTGACAATTAGGCAAGGCCATTTTGACGGCGGTACTCGAGCACTACTGCTCCTGTTGTACCACGTGAATAGCCGGCGGCAATTGTGGCCTTGCGAGCTTCGGTATCGCTCATACCTGCGTTGAGGTGGCTCAAATACTCGGCAATAATGGCGGCGGCGGTTGCACCTTTGCTGGCTCCTTCGCCTTCGCCTTCACCTTTTGGCTTGGCTGCGGTTGCAACCTTTGCACCCACCACAAGGTTTACCAACTGCTCACGAATTTCGGCGGCGTTGGCCTTTTGCTCTTCAGTTGCACCTTTGGCGGCTGCTGCCAATACTGCGGCGGCGTAATTGTCAACGATGGCAATCTTGGCATTTCGAGCTTCCTCAGCCTTGCGATTGGCTTCGGCGGCGGCGATTGCGGCAATCTCGGCCTTAATTGCATTCTGCAATTTGAACATAGCCAGCTGGCCGTCGTTAAATTCCTTTGAACCAAACTCGAGCCCTTTAATGGCTTCCCATTGGGCGGCGGCTTCCTGTTGCAGCTGTTGCAATTTTTCGGATGTTGCGGCGGCGGCGGGTAGCATTGCGGCTTCGGTTGCGGCTTCGGTTGCGGTAGTAACATTTTCAGTAGTCATAAAATAGGAAGGGGTTTTTATTTTGCCCTTGTGAACACAAATATATAACACATATTCGGAACGGGCAAGCATTATTTTGCAATTTAACATTTGTTAACAAGGCTTTAACATTTGCCCGTTTGCATCCTTTATGTATATATATGCGCATGCGTATATACTACTTCCTGAATTAATAACCAAATATTTAAACATATTTATTTTTTCTTAATAAGCCAATTTTCCCAGCATTGGCATTTATGCTGGTGGCTGGTGTAACCATATCAAAACAAAGGAGATGACCTCAAATTGCCTTATTTTGAACAGTGGTAGACAAACGAGATAACCAAAAATAATTTGTTAAAATATTGTTAAAGACATAAACAAGCAAATTGTATGCCATATTATTGCACATTGAAAAATAATTTTCCTACTATGTAATGTATAGTACTAAACGAAAAATATTACCATGCAAACAACGGTACAAGCCAAAACATGGTAGTAGGCAATGCCCGCTACCATGCAATATCTACTACCGTGCATCATACAATATCATGCAACACATAGAAGCATACATTCGCCAGTACCATGCAACGCATACTACCAGCCGACCAACAGCATACAAAACAGTACGGAAGTAGAAAAAAAAATTTTCCATTTCAATGCTCTGTTGAGATTTTTACTCTCTCATAATTGGTTCTCCCTTTTCCAATTCTATCTTTTTGAAAACTTCACTTTCGGAATTTGAAAGTTGATTGCTTGAGTTGGATGATATTACTCGGAATACAAATTCCCTTTCTTCCACTGGCTCTTCCTTGTCGAGGCCAAGCATCTTGGATGTGAATATAGGGCTGAATACACCAACGGTAGCCAGCTCCTGATTCTGTACATATATAATGTATAGTATCCGCATCACGACTGCGTAGTATAGCGTCTCTATTCCAGCTGCCTTTACATCGGAAAAGTAACGCTCGGACAAGCCCAAATGGATGCACAAGCCCTTAAGGGTGTACGGCCTTGGAGTTTCCTCCTCCACCTTCTTGCCAGCCTCCTTTCCTGTCATTACTGTTTTCTTCTGTATTATTGGATTAGTGTCACACCAAGAGAAGTACGTTACGGCCTTCTGCCATAGCTCCTCGGGTGTGGTTGGGGTAGTAATGTTTCCATCTACCAGTCGCTGCCAATGGTGTTGCATATGAAGTCTTTAAATTCTTGAAATGTTCTAAGGATGATATACTTGTGGCCACGTGCCTCGACCTTTGCTTGAAAGTCTTTTTGTTCGGGAGATTGCGTATTGCTGCCGACCTTGAGCTCCACAAAGAAAACCGCACGAACCGATATTAGAATCAAGTCGGATGGCCCAGATACAACTCCGAGAGCCTTCTTCTTGTTTCCTTCAATACGGTTGCTCGAATTATTATCTACGTGAACAAGCATCCGTCGCCAAGTAGGATATGTATTCCAGAACCACTGGACACACTCGGCTTGTAGTTGATGTTCGGTCATTGTATCCTCCAGATTGTAGTCCTGATGGTGCCAAGATGCTCCCGCTCTTCGTACCTAAATATTTTTTGAGCAATAAATCCACCAACACTGTTAGGCAAAGTAACTCGTTTTCGCCGAATCTTTTTGCCAGTAGCCTCGGTGTTGTCGGCAAGGTCTAAGAGTGTCAACTCTCGTATAACCAAGCTTCCTTTTGTAACCATGTTTCCATCAACGAGTTCAAGCCCGTCAATACCGCATGACTGATGAAGCTCGAATCCGTAGTAAATCTTCGACGCTATTTCTTTGATAGTGTCGGTTGCAAGTATTCTTACCATAACAAATAGTTTACAAATAGTTTACAATTAGTAACAGGATGCAAGATGACGGACTAAGATGCCAGATGACGGACAGTGCCAAGTCCGCCGTCCGCCGTCCGCCGTGAGGGGTCATGTTTCAGAGGGTATGGAAAAAACGAAATATGAAAAATGTGTAATTAGTAGATACATAACAGATACTACTGATAAGACGTCTACTAATTCATATTTTATATTTTGAATTTTTTTTTTCGGAGAGTCTTGAGGTTGAAAAATGGGTTATGGCGGACTCAGGAACAAGATGCCCGCCATTGTAAGTGTCCGCCGTACCTGTCCGCCGTGAATATCGTTTATGACGGACGGCGGACAGTATTGCCACTGTAAGTGTCCGTCGTCTCCATCCGCCGTCTTTACAACCAATCTCCTTTAGGCCGCTCTTCAATCTCAGATTGTGTTAATGGCTTTCTTGGATACATAGATGAAAAATCCTCCAAGCTATATACCTCGCCATCCGAGTAAACCAGCATATTTACTACATCAATCCCTGTAATGTGCATCATCTTTTTCTTTGTGGAGCTATATCCACCATATGAATAATCACATATGTAGTTATGTCCAGACATGGTTGATGAGTACCTGCGAAAATAGCCATTTACGGTCAGCAGTGAATAACCGAGGCTGGCTCGCAACGCAACCTCGAAGTATGGCTCATCCAATGCCAAGCGGCGTCTATTCCGCATCATGTTGTCGTAAGCACGGAATTGCTCTGCCGTAAGAAAGAATCCACAAATAAAATGGTGAGTATCGCCGAGCTCTTTTCTGAAGTGACGTTTACCGAACTTGTTAATCTCGACCATGTACTTAGGCTCAACCGTATCTCCAGATATCAGTTGTTCGAGCTGTGACGCAACATGCCAAACTGGAGGATATTTGTGAGCATAACGGCTTGCGCCAACGACGCTGACGTTTGATGGCTCAGGGAGCTCACGGTAAAAACGTTCGGTTGCAGCGTCTCGCATTTCGCTTAAACGCTCGATTGCCTGTTCGGCCGCAGCTTCCTGTTCGGCCATTGTTATCTCAATATTTTTTTCCATGAAGACGCTCCCTTGTTTTGTTGTATTCGAGTTTTGCAAATACGTGCCAGTGGATGTCTATTTCAAGGCCACCGCACATATCAAGCAGCCTGATTATGGCGTCAGCAATCTCGTCTTCGAATGTGTCTTTTACATTCAATGCGAAAAGCTCCATGCTCTTTTGCTCTTTGCACATCCTTCCCTTGCGGCGAGCTTCGATTGCCTCGCCAAGCTCTGAAACGACAAGCATCAACATCTCGCCAACGTTGCGCTTTTCGTCCCAAAAGCCTTTCTTTTTGTTGTCTTCGAAAATCTGGATGGCAAACGCAGTCAAGTCCATACAATCAACAACAGTAGGAACAGGCTCGTGTTTACTTTCAACGAACAGCTCGATTTCGTCATAATCTTCAAAAGAAATAAGTACGTCTCCATTAGGAGAGAATACGCTTTTGCATATAGCCTGATTCCTGATAAACGAAAAATCGAGCAGTCTGTAAAGTATTCCTTTATGGTAAAACTTGTTTACATTTCCAAGTTTTACTTCTCTGATAAGCGCCTCTTTTGATGTCATTACTTGTTTCCTCCTCTTCTCAAAAGGTTTTTAACGTTAGTGAATTTTTTCAGCGCAAGCGTATAACTTGCAATCTCCATCTCGGACTTGGCGTTGTTTTTAAGCTCTCGTAAAGTTGCCATATCCTTGTCCATGAAGCTCATTACGAACTTGATATCGTCTTCAATTGACGATGCTTTCGTAGAATTGTTTGTTGGCATGACTGATTAGTTTTAAGTCGTTATTAAAATGTTCTGCAGCAGATGATAGGTCGAATGATTCTATTACTTCGATTCGCTTTTCCTCAAAGGAATGAACAAACTCGATTGTTCCGAGTTTATGCAACAAGTCTGAATAATAGTTAAATGAGCTCATAGCACTGATTATCATCTCCTTCTTTTTTGAGGAGCTGTAATTCAATGCGTATGAGTCATAGTTAATCATTTCTTTTTATGGAGCTTTGTTTTTAGCTTTTATTAAATACAAGCTCCACATCTTCGGAAACCATATCGTAGTATATCTTTTCCATTTCTACCTTGAAAATGTTTAGCATTTCTGCGTCATCTTCAGTTTCAAGAAACGGGCACTCGATATCCCAAGATTCATTTTCTTCCGATTGTCTTAGCGTGCTTATCGTCGCCTTCAGCATAATCAAAATAGATTCTTGTGTTAATTAATCTCATGGTCATTCTGGAGTAAACTACAGATATTCTGTCCATGAATTTACATACAGACTTATAATCGTCTTTTATCTCAAGCGGAGACTCCAATATAAATGCAACAGACCTTGAGTCTATCGTGTTGCATATTATTCTAGACTTCTCCATTTTCGATAATTATCTCCTTATCTGCATTGTTGCGCTCGGCGAGGCGGCCTTTCATCTCGGATATTACCACTTCTTCTGTTTTGCCGAACACCCATCCAAGAGTAGACACGTAAACTCGAACCTCCATTCGAGTGCTGTCGTCCATAGAGGATACGTTTATTTCGATAGCCTCAAATTCTGAAGCGCACTGCTTTCCAATCTCCTTGAGTTCGGAAAGGATTTTTGTAACATCAATTTTCATCTTGTAGTGATTTAAATAGTTTCAAAATTTCTTTTTCGTCATCTTCAAAAAGCTCAATCCATTTCTTGGAATCAACAGCATATTTTTCTTTTATACTATCGTTTCCTAATATACGAGTTTCGGACTCGTTGTCTGGATATGTAGCTTTGATATGCACGCTGCTTTTTCTGAGAGATGCTGTAATCTCGATGATTTCACGATTTATCATCTTGCTTCAGTTTTTGTTCACATTTTTCGATAGCCAAGAGAAGGTTTTTTACTCTTATTTCATTTGACTTTTTTACGCTTTCGTTGTAGAAGCCTTCTGGCAAATCAGGGAGCTCTGGAAAACACTGTTGAAGTTCATAATAGCAATCCCAAGGAGCCTTGTAATATCCTGCTATGTCATCAGCATGTTCACCAAACACTATGTTTCCCATGACTACACATAGACCATCATGACGCCTATCTGTGTTATCATAGCTACTTAGCGCCAATTTATAAAAATCGAGTCTTTGCTTCAAAGCATTCATATCTCCACCTCTTGCTTTAATTGTGGCATAATAGTAACACCTTCAAAAGTTCCACGCTCTTCAGCACGCCTTATTAACTCCTGGCCTTCGGCAAAAGACTTTTCGTCTGATTGTGCTGCGTGAACAAGCTTTCCTATGTAAACGAATCTTTCCATAGGACTCATTAGCATGTATGATTCGCTTAGCATGACTCCTCCTCTTTTCTTTTAAAGTCATCAATATCGTCTGTGCATGGATAGTCTGGCTCGGACTCTTCGAAGTCGTCGAATGCAGCATACACCCCGTTGACTTCCTCTTCTCCAAGGAAATCTCCAAGATGTATTGAATCATAGACATTGCAAGCGGCTTTTGAAAGCTCTACACTCGGCTTTCCTTTGTGCTCGTCTTTTTCTGCAGATTCAATCCATTTTTTGGCTGCTATAATTGCCTTTTCTGATTCTGCGATAAAGCCAAGAACTTGGCTAATTTTTTCACGCTTTGTCATCTTTTTTAGTTTTATTTTTTGGTGAAATAGATGCTATGTAATCTCCAAAATTACCGGCAGCAAGGCCAAGTTTGGAAATATCAAGATTGCTTCTTTTTTGAACCTCTCTTGTTTTTTGCTTCGCCTTTGGGCTTCGCTGCGCTTTTTTTTGTGGAATTTCTTCCCCGAATAGGTCTTTCATTTAGAAGATATTTTATCAGTCTTTTACGAGCTGTAAGGCTTTTTATCTCGTCAACGGTTTCTTTTGTCTGAGTTCTCTGCTTGTGTATCTTTATGAATCCGTCAAGCTTTTTTATTTCGCTTCTTATATAGTCCTCGTTGTAAAAATCGAGTATAAGAAGACATTGCTTGAAAAACCATTTACGGTTTTTACTTGCGGAAGCAAGGTCTGATTGAATTAGCTCTACTGACCTCATTTTTGGCTTTTTTTGATTTGAGTAAAAATCGGCCTATCTGAGACATTTGCCAATCGCTTCTTGTAACCTTGAGAAGGTTTGCGTCAACTCTTACGAGTTCTTCGAGCTTTTCAACAAGCAATTTTCTCTTGTAATCTTCAGGCCAATAACGCATAGAACTGTCGGTTTCGATGCTTCCAATCATAAACCCAAGCGAGCTTTTGTCGTGTATCTTCTGATTGTTAATCATAGACACAAACGCAGCACGCTTCTCTTCGATGGTGGCGTCTCTGTACGCTTCAATTAACTCGTTCATGATTAAAAAGTTAAGATGTCGCAAATCTTAGATACCATGATAAGCTTGCACATTCCTTTCTTTGCGTGTGCAGATTCGCAGTTGTCGTAGTTTTTATACTGCGTTTTGTGAAGGAAGCGAAGATACCCTTTTTGGAGCAGTTCTTCGAACTCTTCGTCCATTACAAATCTTCCAAATGTGATACCAGCAAGGTGCATATAAACTCTGCAGTCAGCTTCGTGCTTGATGCAGGCTTTTGCGATTGCTACTACTTTCTCGTCTGTCAGGTTGCGTTCCATAAAAATTTTGTTTGCACAAATATACATATATATACAATACGACGGACGCAACCGCCGTTAATGAAATGTTAAAATTGTTTTAACACTAAAAACTTGTCTCTTGACTGAGATTGTTATTCTTCTCTGTCCTTTTAACAAGCCATTTTTTTACAGTTGTTCTTTCTCCTCTAACGATTTTTTGAACAAAGCCAAGTTTTCCCATCTCCCTGCTTATTGACGTGATGTTCAATCTTTGGTTGGTCATTTTTTCTATTTCAACAAGAATATCCGTTGTTGATAACATAAGCTCCTCTGACTCAATCGGTGCAAAGTATTTAGCTATCAATTCACCTTCTCTTGATATTGACTCGTACTTGGCTTCGTCCTTGTTAAGGAAGGTCATATCGTCTCGTCCAACACGCCAGTCAAATCCAGCCCTGTACGCTCTGTAAGCTTCCATCATCATTTCCTTCTTGTCAATTGAGTTATACTCGTCAAGGTCTATTGAATGAACCTCTATAGGTATTACCCTTCTGTTACCAGTCTGGTCTACAAGTATCTCCTTGAAGTTCGATGTTCCACAAAGAACAGCGAGGCGGAGAATCTTCTCGTTATGGTCTCCGTATGGTCTACGCAAAGAGAAGTATTGCTTTGACGTCATGTTCTTAAGCTTCAGTGCATCCTGTTTGCTCTTTCCTCCGAGCTCATCATCCATGATGATTAGAGATTCTGTCATAAGCAATTCGTCGTCCTTTTCCTTGTCAAGCTTTGATTCCTGATAATAATCAGAAAGCTCTGGCGGAAGTAGTCTACGGAAAAACTCGGTCTTACCTGTTCCCTGTGTTCCAAGCAAACATAACAGCAAAGGAGAGTGAACTTTGTGCGCAGCAGATATAATACTTATAATCCACTTCCTAACGAAATACTTAGTAAAAGTAGGGTCGTCATTTTTTATAGACGAAGCGAGTCTATCTATTATAGGGGTTGGAATTTCAGATGAATTATCTACGTTGCTCGGAGGCAATATTACTGGATTTCCATCGCTTCCAAAAAACTCGAAAAACGGATTGTATGTAGGAACGAAGTCGGATTTCAGAAGCCTTATCATAAGTTGATAATCAAGCTTGGGTATGAGTTTCTTTGCAGCAATAAATATACTGTTAAGATCTGATGGTGAAAGCTTTTTACCGTAATCTTCTACGTATCCGGTTACTTCGTTCATCCTCAAGGAATACGAGTTGTTGATGAACATCTCGAGTTGCTCGATTACAGAATCGCCGTCGTCTTCGAAAGACTCCTGAGAATTAGAGTTGAATACCTGATTTACTATTTTCTCTGTTCCATTTATGCTTGCAAACTTCGAAAGGTTTTCAACTATCTGTTTTTCAGACAATCCGGCTTTCTTACCGTTCCTTGTAGTCCTGATGATAGTTTTTGTCTGCTCGGTGTATATGTTTACCCCGTTTAGCTTGCAAAGATAATAAAACGTAGATATATTTATCTTTGTTGTGCCCCTTCCTTTAAGACAATAACGATACTGCTTTTCAGTAACTCCGTGATTATACTTTGCTGACTGTGATGATATTGTATGAAAGTAATCACGACCAGCTTCACCGAATTGCTCGGCAATTGCAAATCCTACTCTCACCCAATCATTATAGTTTTCGCATATATTTATGCTACGAGAAGAAATCTGATTTAGTATTTGCTCAAAATCGTTTGGCGTATAGTAAAAATCTATCGCCTTTTTTATTACAGTTTCCTTTACATACTTTTTGAAAACAGGAACGTCATCTGGAGATATATACAGGTATGGGTCAAAGCTAACCAAGTATGGTTTGCTTACATTTATACCGTTCCTGTCGCAAATTATCTCGTATTTTTCAAACAGGTATTGAGCTATGCCATTAAAGGCATCTCTGTGTCTTGATGGCTCAATTTTGAACAACGCTCTTAGTCCGTTTCCACTTGTACTTACAAAACAAGAGTAAACGTACTTGTCTTGGCACAATACGTTTTTTACAGCTTGTACATTCTCTACTGAATCAATATCCATAGACAAGTATTCGCTATGCTCTGTCATCCCGTCATCACGTCTTTTGCTAAAAAGACCTGATAACGTAGCTGTTGGCATCTTCTTTTTGATTGCATCACGCTCTTCTTTTGAGGATGCGTTCCTGCATTCAAAAACAATATCTTGCCATTCCCCATCACGAGTACGCTCAAGGTAATCAAGCAACTCGTAGTCAACCGGGTTTTCTATATCTGAAACACTTTTGAAAAGGCTAATGCGTGGCATTTGCTGCTGTTTTATTATTTGAAGGCCTCGTTTACCATTTTGAAATTTGCTTTTGCTCTTTTAATGTGCCATTGGCTATCGGTTATGTCCATTAGCCCGCCATTCTTTCCAGCAAGTGTATCTCTGTACCATACTATACAAAGACCATAATAAGCATTGAAATACTTTTCGTAAATCTCTTCTGTAATTTCGCTGTTCTGTTCGTGCATATTTCTAACAACGCCTTCTGCCATCTGCATAAATGTAAAATAGTCATACTTATTCCTATTTTTCTTTACAAGATATTCTATATCAATACCTTTTGTAATAACCACCGACTCTGAAAGGTCTTGCTCTTCTTTAACCTTCTTTCTTTCAAACTCGTATCCACAAATCTCGCCTTTAATATTTGTAAGATTACAAACCCTTGTAGCAGCATGAACTATACCTTCGCATTCAGGACAAGTCTTTACTGGTGCAACTCCTTCTCCTGGCTGATCTGGATTGTTGAATATATACTCCCAATCTCTATCATCAGACCAGTCTCCAAATCTGATTGCATTACCTCCCATATCTATAATATTGAAGTAATTCTTCCATTCAAGTTTCCTTGAACCACGTCCGCAGCACTGGATGAATTTCACTAAGCTAAGTGTAGAAAAGTTAAGTATAACATTCTCTATCGTTGGCTCGTCAAACCCAACTGTTGCTATCATCACGTTGCACAGGATGGCATTAGGAGTCTTTGAGAACCACTCGAGTATTTCTTCTCTGTCTTCGGAGTTTGAATCAAGGTGCCTGCTGTTGTGTCCACAAAAAACAAGAGCGTCGTTAACTGCTTTCGAGTGCTCTATATTTACGTTGAATATTATAGTCTTCTTTCCAAAGCAGAA
>SSFP01000135.1 GCA_008015455.1 Polynucleobacter sp.
ACCGAAACACAAAAAGGTCATAACTATTTGCGATGTACCAAACGGAAAAATCCTTGTTCACAGAGATATGTTCGTGAAGAGCTCATCACTTCTCAAATTCAAGAGGAAATCAAAAAAGTTTCTTTGCCACTCGATTGGACGAAATGGATGATTGCCGAGAACGACAAAGATCGGCAATCAGAAGTCCAATCGAGTACGCTTTTTGCAGATAGTATAAAAGCCGATATTTCTCTTTTGGATTCAAAAATAGAGAAGCTGATGAGTGCCTATCTCGAAAGTGCGTTGTCGCTTGAAGAATATCGCGAAGCTAAAAACAAGTTGGTTAATCAAAATCAGCTTCTCAAAGAGAAATTATCGGCTTTTGAGCAAAAAGCGAATAATCGGTTCGAACTTACGGAAAAGTTTTTGAAATACAATATAGAATTGGCAAACGACCGAACAAATGAGGAAAATACTCATTTGTTCAAAAAAGTCGGTTCGAACTTTCAAATTAAGGATCGAACCGTACTTTTTGAGCCACGCGGAGCGTGGAAAATCCTTTTGGATTCTGGATTCGGCGGGGGGAATGCATTAGTGTCGGCGCTTCGCGCCGACCCAGATTTGCGTTCAGAAACCCTTTTCGAAAAATTGCGGAGACGATGAGATTCGAACTCATGAAGGGCGTAAACCCTTGCCTCGTTAGCAGTGAGGTGCCTTCGACCAGCTCAGCCACGTCTCCATTTTATTATTCTACCACCGACACACTCTTTGCACGTTTGTATATTACACCGACCAGACTCGCGCCTTTCGCTTGCTAGCTCCAGGCATCTTCGAAGCCAAGCTTCTCGAGCTACGTCTCCGTATTTTTATACAATTTATCCACACACTTCCTGTGTCTTTTTATCCAATATTTTCTTACTGAATGTGTTGTATCTTATCACAAAACACCCTTCTGTGCTACCGGACTATTGTGCCAATTCTTCGCGAACCATGCGCTCTAATTTTTGCAAATCAACTGTTTTTCCTTGCATTGCAAGTCTTCCATTTACCAAAAAGATTGGTGCATGCCACGCCCCCTTCCATATCACTCTCCACCAATTAGGTAACCACTCTTTTACTTCAAACGTCACGTCCTGACCTGCAAATTTTTCTCGCACCAAGTCATTGATAACTAGCTGAGACAATTCACACTCATCACACACTGTCTTGATACGAAACGGCCCCCATGATCCTGCCCAGCGATACTGTGTGATAGTTACTTTCATATACGATGTATACTACCATGATGCACAAGCGCCTCACTACCTTCGTAGCCATTCTATGGGGGATAGCTATTATTCTCTTTTTCAGAGAACTCTACGTGTATGCATTTGTCGAAGCAATGGGTATACCAAAAGCACTCGAAATGTTTGGCACCGAACTCCAAAAAGCAATCATGGGATTTGGAGTATTCACCCCTGTTTTGTTTATCTTGCTCTACAGCATACGACCACTGGTTCTTTTCCCAGCGTCTATCATGACCATTACATCAGTGTTCCTATTTGGACCATACGGTGGATTCGCTGTTAGCTATGTAGGAGAACTGTGTTCTGCGGTTGTTGCGTTCTTTGTAGGAAAATACTTTGGCGAAGAGCTAGGACTAACCAAGCGAGTTGCGTCTACAAAAATAGGATCATACTTTCAAGGGAATCCATTTACATCTGTCCTAGTTCTACGCCTGGTACCACTGTTTCCTTTTGATTTTGTGAACTATGCATCAGGTGTTGCAAAACTACCGACATCGGCATACTTGTACGGCACAGCACTCGGCGTTCTCCCAGGACTTGCAATGTACATCTTTTTAGGATTCTCACTGATGCATACCGAATACCTACTCCTCGCGCTTTGTCTATTTGGTGTTTTGATAGGAGTATCGAGGTACTTCAAGCCACGTTTGTCACAGGGCAAACAATAGCAACAAGCAACACAGGGACATACTGTGTATAGAAGTCAGTACTGCAACACATGAACTGATACACTAAAGGTAACCTCATATATATACCTTTATGCGTCGACATCTACATCCATCTACACGTTTGATTCTAAGCGCGATACTTGTTATCGATATACTTGTGTTCTTTGCGTACTACGCACTATCACAACAACAGGCAATGCACAGCCAAGAGAAGACACACGAAACCTATACCAACGCAACATATGGTGTGACATTCCAATACCCTTCTAAATACACACTAAGCGAAACAAAAATAACCGACTCAACATTGGGTACAGGTCGTATGATCACCCTTTTAGAAAAAGGAGTAACCATCCCACAAGCTGGTGAAGGACCAACAGCTATCACGCTCGCTATCTACGAAAACAAACTCGCCACACTAGCAGATGAACATCCACTAGATACTTGGGTACGAGCAACACCAGAATCAAACTTCAAACTCGCAACTCAAACAATACCGAACAAACTAACCATAGCTGGAAACGAAGCACGAGCATACGCATGGGATGGACTCTATCAAGGGATTAGTTATGTGACACATAATAACAACACCGTGCTCATGTTTTCAGTGACCTACAATGATCAAGGAGATACGGAGAAGCGCGAAGACATCCTTTCAATACTCAAAACACTCAAACTCTCTCGAGGAACGGCGTCTGTGACTACGTCATTTACTGGCACCTATGAATGCCTTCCACACAAAGATAGAGACGGGATACACACGATGGAATGCGCGTTTGGTATAGCAACAGATGACGGTGTACACTATGCGATAGATTTACAAGACGTTCCAGAATATATGAATACCAGTATGGGATCTCGCATACAGGTATCTGGAATATATGTTCCATTAGAAGCAATCAGTTCTACCCGTTGGTCTACGTATGACATCAAGGGTATTGTGCGTGTTTCATCATTTAGAAAACTTTAATCAGGCTTACGTGTATGCTACAAACCAATCTAAAAGAATTTGTTAATTTTATTCGTGAAAAAGGAGTGCTCGGACTTGCAGTAGGTATTATCATGGGTGGTGCCGTAACCAAGCTCGTCAACTCTGTTGTTGAAAACCTCATCAATCCCCTCGTTGGTGCTATCACTGGTGCTGCAGGAAACTTGAGTGATTTGGCATACACCGTACCACTAACAGATATCACCTTTAAGTGGGGAGCATTTATTTCTTCATGTATCGACTTTATAGCGATATGTGCAGTGGTGTACTTTATTTTTATGAAGACACCAATCCTTTCAAAACTAGATAAGAAAGCAGAATAACTACCCAAACAACAAAACACGCTACGATTCGTAGCGTGTTTTGTTTACTCTGGTATTGAGTACGAGACGAGTGATGATTTAATTCATGTCAGTCTCGATTTTTTTCATAATAGCCAGAACTTCGTCTGGGTATGTAGGAAGTACAGTACCGTTGTAGTAGTAGAGCTTTTCCATTGTTGACTTACCAGCATAGTAGCGAGCAGTATTAGGATTAGCACCACCTAGATTTTTCCCGAGAGACTCGATGGCTTGTTCATAACTTTTGAAGTTACTAAGCTTACATGATCCCCAACCGAATGGGTTATATCCACAAGCAGCCTTTCCACCTGATGACTCACGGATACCGATGGCTGGGAGAAGACGCCAATCGAGACCGTATTTTTCAGCAACAAGTACGAATGTCATACCTGTTCCATGAAGTGGCATTGAACGCTCACGGAAATACGTATCGATAGCATCTGCTTTCTGCTGTCGTAGTTCGTCCACTGTTTCTACTACCGAGGTTACCGGTGCAGTATTAAGTGAACCAATATTGGCAATAAGGGCAGTGCTTGGGATGGCCATGAATGGCACAAACGCAAACATGCGGCTTATCGTAAGAATGTATTTTGTCATAAGGGTCCAGTTGAGCTCTGGAAACGTTCGAGGTCTGGGGAAATAGTGAGTGAAAAATAAAACACCAGGTAAATAATAACTGTTAAAGCGATATTTACGAGGTATTTGACTACTTCACTATTATGTTGTCATTGTAGCATACTAGAGCACTCTTGTCAAGCATTTTTGGTAGAAAAAGGTATGGGTGAGCGCCAAAAAAGCCTTTATTTAAAAGGCTTTTTTGGCGCTCAAGGACAATTTTGGAAATAGTCGAAATAGGGCTAAATATTCACTTGCGGGTCAAAAATGCTTGGTTCTTGCTGTATTCCTTGGATTATTTGAGATATTCTCGTAGATCCATAGATAGAAGGCATGATACCTACACCATTACAACCAAGGTTATAGATAAGCACCCTGTTGAGAGGTTCTTCTCCGATGAGCCGTAAGCCTGTCGTGGTATATCCGAGGAGCCCATGCCAGCAAAACTGATACTCAACTTTTTCCCCTGGATGCTTTTTGTAATTCTCCTTCAAAAAAGCATCGACGTCTTGTTCAGCCCATGGTTCACACATATCATTTCTGTTATAGAATTCCCCTTCTTTCAAAATCCTTTCTGGTCCACCAGTAGATATGAGCCCCATCTCTACACCGTTGTGCATGTGAGGTCTGCGAGTGATATAAAAGTACTGCTCTCCAGTTATGGTGTCTTTTGGACCGTGTATCGAAGACTTCTTTGGAAAGTAACTTATTGCAACTGGATCCTTTTCGAGACTATCCAAATACGCTGACATAAAATTGATACGCCCGTAGAGCTGGTGATGGAACTTTGTATCTATATCTTTACCCGCGTTGTTCACCAGACTAAACCCTTCAAAACCATTTGTGCACAAAATAACTTTCTTTGATGCGATAGTCACATCCGGTGTAGCACTCTCAGTCACCATTTCATTTTTATTAAACACAACCTCAGTGAGCGCACTATCCTTGTCCAAGATGATTCTGTTAGCTGGTGTTTTTTCGTATACATTAAATCTATCCGCATATGTTTCGAGCATGTACTCGATGAGCTCTTCACATATCTTTGCGCTATTGGTCGCACCTTTTGGATATACAAGCATGGCAACATAGTCATCACTCCCTGTCTCGAGCATCTTCTTGATATTTTCTTTTGTGGTTATTTCGTAGAGATGAGAAAACACTCCTGGTATCTGATTCAAGAATTCAAAGTTATCCGCGATGAGCATTTTTTCTATAGGGATACCACCGTCATGTCGTATCATGTTATCCGCCAGATGCGAGATCACCTGAGAGAGCTGTGTCATGCCAGCATAGCCGGTAAACTTGTATATCGGCGTTTTGAGGTCTACTTCTTGTTGTATCTTGTCTAACTCAAGCCATGCTGACTCGACATTTTTTTGAGCGGCACATGCAAGATCCACTCCAAACTGAGAAGCAATATCTGCCAATGGTCGTTCAAAGTATGTGGTGAGCTGTCCAGCATTGTGACCACTTGCTCCGTGCCCTACGAGATAACTATCGATGAGCGTAACTGTGTACTTGGTATCTCGCAAGAGCGTATATGCAGTCGTAACCCCTGCGATACCACCACCCACTACCAATATATCTGTTTCAAGGTTTCTATCTAAGACAATAGACTCTCGCGTTCTTTCTAGCTGATGCAGCCATGGGGACAAATTCTTTTTCATGTCGGTATAGTGTAGCAAATATACGCCAGACTTTTACACCAGCGTGTTTGTTATTCTGCCAAGTCTTTGATAATCACTTTTTTCATGTTTAAGAGCTTTTCCCACGCTTGTGGTTGTAACATGAGCGTCTCTATGTTTTCTGGGTTTACTTGCCACGACAAACCATACTTGTCTTTGCACCATCCACATACACTTTCACTGCCACCGTCTGCTGTTAGTTTGTCCCAATAGTAGTCTATCTCTGCTTGGTCTTTGCATGAGATATTAAATGAAACAGCTTCGTTGAACGTAAATTCATCCCCCGCATTGATGGCTACATACTCTTGCCCAAAGAGTTCAAAATAGATAGCAAGCGGTTTCCCAGCGAATGGCTTTTGAAAGTCGAGCAGCCCTTCGGTTGGGTAGTACGATGTAGTGATGATTTTTCCATCTGGAAAAACAGACAGATAGAATTGCACGGCTTCTTCTGCGTTACCTTTGAACCACAGGTTTGGAGTTATTTTTTGCATATAGTAATAGTGTACTGTGGCAACCTATTTTTACAATACTAACTCACAATATTGACATAAGTAAATTATATGATATTATATATAATAATTACCCTACCGTCCTTTTCACACCAAACAAACCTTTATTAGGAGTCAACATGAATCAGATTTCTCAAATCGAGTCACTTCTCTCGATTCTTCTAGCTTCGTTTGAAATGCAAATCAATACGCAGCACGTTCTCGGTGGACATAGGATGCGCCCTGAGATTATTCACCGTACTAAGCAGCTAATCCAAGCGCTAGTCAAATTGATTGAAACTATTGAACATGAGTTCATTAGTGAAATTGAGAAAGATAGTGAGCAAGCACTTAGCCAGTCTGCAACACTTATGAAAGCTATCGACGAAGCAAGGAGGGAAGTTCCTGAAATGGAAATTCTTGGAACTGTTTGCGGCATGGTAAAAAGCGGTCATACTAACCTCACAGCTTCGCTTGCACAAGCAGAGCAGAAAGTTAGCAAAGAAGTAAGTGCTCGCTTCACTCTAATGAAAAACCGCGCTGAAACCATCCTCTCTACACTTGAAAAGATGTAACGCAACCTAATACCACCCCTTACAGTATTACACTGAGGGGTGTTTTTATTTATATAAAGTACTTAGTTTTTAATATATGACCTTGTCTTTTCTCGAGAGTTCACTGCTTTACATTGTAAGTGTTGGGTATACGTGATCTGGATTTCTATCCTTTTCTTCATCTTCGATCAAAATGAATCGCTTCTTTCCTTCACTGTTTACACCAGTAAATCTTTCAATTGAAGTTATATACAACTGCCCATGATCGTAGAGTGCTCTATAAACAACATAAAAGTTATCACCCTCCATGTCGCTATTTTTAGCAATATCCACCACGATGTACCTATTGCCACGATAGTGTTTGTATATTCTATTTCTCTCAATCTCTGTTTCTAGTTTTTTAAACTTCATATATTTCTCATGGTAGCACAAATTGGTGACCTCACGGGGAATCGAACCCCGCTTCCAGGCATGAGAAGCCTGTGTCCTAGCCGATAGACGATGAGGCCAAAAGTACCCAGAACTATACCATATTTAGGGTAACTTTTCACGTCATGGACAGTATTTGATATTCCACCCAAAAAGGAATAGTATGGGACTTAAGAACGTTCTTTAATCAACAGCCAACCCGGAGGTGACCCATGAACAGAGTTCTAATATCTACGATTCTGCTGTGTGTAGCATTGAATGCAACTGCAGCGGTTCAGACTGAGAAAGCCCCACCCTTGCCTGAATTTGAGGAGGCAACATACGACGTCAGAGATGTCCTTCTTGACGAATTTGTTGGCTTAGAACTGTGGCGCAGAAACAAGAGCACGACAAACATCTATACCCAAGGAAACCTTGTCTATGTTGCAATAAAAAAAGAAGCTGAGTTTGGTTTAGAAGAAGTAGGCATCCCCTTTGGGGTCCCTTACATCAACAAAATACTTACCCCAGTGAATCCAAGAAGACAACTTCACGGGACCGTCATCACAGCAAAGCACCTGACAATACAAAAAGGTTCAAGGGAAACAGAGGAAGCTGTGATGGTTATCACAGTCGAACGAGAACCAAGTGTGGTGACTTTGACATATGAAGTACGTGACGGAGAGCACATGAACAGAACCATCGAACGATTCTCACCGACGTCTGGCTTGCCTACAACGGTTGAATATTTGTACTTTCGTAATGGTGAACTCATGGAGCACCAAGTTAAAACGAAACAAAGATGAACAAAGCCCGACGCGTAGCGTCGGGCTTTTATCTGCATCACCATCCTTTTATCTATGGGCCCACTCTTTTTCTTGACGGACAAGAACACGCTTTGGATCATGCGTTTCAGCGAGAATCATTTTAACGGCGTGTTCCATGCGTACACTTTGTGATCCTTTCATGTACACTGCATCCCCTGGTTGTATCATCTCAACGAGTGCTTTACCCGCTTCGATTGAACTATCGAATCCCAAAATGTTTTCATCAAGCATCCCAGCATCGAGCGCCCCTTCTACAATTGCTCGTGAACGAATACCAACAGCAATAAGTCGATGGGCATGCTGTGCTACTATCTTTCCAATACGATAGTGTTCGTCACGAGTGAACTGTCCAAGTTCAAGCATATCCCCGAGTACTGCGATTTTGCGCTTTACATCAAGAGAACCGAGTGTTTCGATCCCATGCTCTGTTGCTTTTGGTGAAGCGTTGTAGGTGTCATCGATAATCACCGAGTTGTTCATACCTTGCAAAAGTCGCATGCGGCCTTTTGGTTTGTCTGCTTCACGAAGTGATGCACATGCAACTTCAAGTGGAATTCCAAGCTCACGAGCAACAGCAAGCGCAGGGAGCGCAGCATACATAGGAGACTTGCCCAATACTTCACCCAAAGCTATGTGATGCGTCACACCGTCAACTACGATATCTGCCTGAGTCCCTTCGATTGGATTACCGTAGGTTGTTACGTTTGTTGCCTGAATATCAGCTGCCTCATGGATACCGATACTTGTTTTTCGAGCATTTGTTTTTTGAATGAGGACTTCACGTGCATCGTGGTCATCTGCATTCCAGATAAACAGTCCGTCCTTTTTAAGCGCTTCTACGAGATACCCCTTTTCGCGCACAACTGCATCTCTATCTTTAAAAAATTCAACATGCACAGGAACTTGCCCAAACTGAGTAACCACAACAACATCTGGATGAACCCATTGTGTTATTTTTTTAATATCATCTGGTCTATCTGCGCCAATCTCAAGCACGAGGTGTGTTGGATAAACCTTGCTCCACGGAGTGAAGAATCCTCGGAGGAGAATCATAAACCATTTGCTTGGACTACTCCAACCTGACTTTTCTCCCAAGATAGTGAGCGGTACACCAAACTCGCTGTTTAAACTCTTTTCACTGCGACGAACATGAACATGTTCTTTCATAACCGCATAGATATCGTCTTTGGTAGAAGTTTTACCTAAATTTCCAGTGACACCAATAATAAATGGTTTCTTTTTCTTGAGAACAAGCTTTGCTTCGAGTGTGAGCAGGTAAATGATGATTGGCTTGATGAGGTCTTTCATAAGAGGCAGATATAGATACTAGATTATAGAAACTAGTTTATCATACAAAAGCGGCGCCGTAGGCGCCGCTTTTGTTCGTGTTATTTCTTTTCAGCCATCAACTTCTGATGCTCTTCAGTATTAAGTTCGCCACATTTCTTCCACTTCTTTCCGCTTCCACATGGACAAGCATCGTTGCGCCCGATTTTACTCGTATCAAGAGAACCTTGTACGGCAACATAATTCTGATTTACCTGCTGAGCTGCGATAACGCTGTCGATGTTTTCGATAAAGAGTGATAGATCGTGTATCATAGTGCCTTCCATGCCCTTGAACATGCGAAGTCCTTCTTTTTTGTATTCAACGAGTGGGTCACGCTGACCGTATGCGCGGAGGTTCACACTGTTACGCATATGCTCCATCTGATCCAAGTGATCCATCCACAACATATCGATAACTTGTAGTGTCATAGCAGATACAATCGCACGAAATGCTTCTTCGCTGTACTTTTCTTTCTTTTCTTTGATGAGGTCAGCGAGTTCTGGTTTGACAGCAATCAAGCTATCCATGAGTTCATTGAAATACGCTTCGTCTTTGAACAAAATCTTGCGGCGCTTTTCATAAATACTCTTTCGCTGATGGTTGAGCACATCGTCATATTGAAGTGTGTGCTTGCGCGCATCGAAGTGAAATCCTTCGATTTTTTCCTGTGCACCTTCAAGCGCACGTGACACGAGTTTTGAGTCGATAGCTTCGTCTTCTGGAATACCAAAACGTCCCATCATCGACTTGATACTATTTGACCCGAACACGCGCATCAAATCATCTTCAAGTGACACATAAAACTGCGTCTCTCCAACATCCCCCTGACGTCCTGATCGTCCACGTAACTGATTGTCGATACGACGAGCTTCGTGACGTTCTGTACCAATAACAAAGAGACCTCCCGCTGCGAGTACTGCTTCTTTTTCTGCCTCTGTTGCAAGAGGGCCACCGAGTTTGATATCCACTCCACGACCTGCCATGTTGGTAGCGATAGTCACAGCACCAGGTTTACCTGCTTCTGCGATGATTTCACCTTCTTTTTCGTGATTCTTTGCGTTCAAAACAGCATGCGTAATAC
>SSFP01000095.1 GCA_008015455.1 Polynucleobacter sp.
GTTTTTTCATATTTTTCACGTTAATTTTGTTTTAAATCAATAATTTATAAAAATAATTAAGAATTTTGTTAAATATTATCAATTATTAATTTAGCCTTAATTTTCGTTCTTTATTGTTACACCCATATTAGACATAAAAGGCTAGGAAATGGCTCTTACTTTAATGATGCAAAACTACTCGAAGCATACAGTGATCAGCTCATCAACGCAGTCTGAGAATACTGGCTATCAGTTTGAATGGGTCACTAAAGATCATCCAGATCGCGAAAATCTTCAAAGTTTTATCGCCAGCACTTTTTATAAAACTTATGGCGCTGATGTCCATCACTTCAGCGATATCTTAGTGGGTTGCCGTGATCATCAAGGTCAATGGTTAGCTGCACTTGGTTTTTCTCCTATTAACAACAAACAGGTATTTCTTGAGCAGTACTTAGATATTCCTTTGGAAAAAGATATTGCTGCTCATACTGGTCAAGCAACTTCACGAAGCGAGATTGTTGAAGTTGGTAATCTTGCAGCCATCCATGCAGGCGCTGGCCGCACACTCATTATGACCATGACTCGTTATTTGCACACTCAAGGTTACAAGTGGGTAGCGTTTACAGCCACTCATAATTTGCTCAACTCATTTAAGCGTCTTCGTATTAAGTTAGTTCAATTAGCAAAAGCTGATCCTAAGCGTTTACCTAATGAAGGTAAAAATTGGGGTAGCTACTACGATACTCAACCACAAGTGATGTTTGGTGATATTGCTTCAGGGTATGCACAGCTGGATCAATAAATTACCTGATAACAGCCCTCTTCTATCAAATGCAGATGAGGCTTGGGATAAGGCTACCCTCTTAAAAAAGATAGCCCGCATCAAAGAGAGTCTAAGTCAAAGAAAAAATCCTCATGCACCCGTGGGCATCTTGTCGGATAACCATCCAGAATGGCTCGCTATTGATCTAGCGACGCAATCATTAGGCATTACATTAGTACCGCTTCCTAGCTTCTTTACGCCCAGTCAATGGGTGCACACCATTCGTACCAGTGGGATGCAAGCTATTTTTTGCGCCCATGATGAACTTGCCAGAAACCTTGGTTTTGTTTTTAAAAATTCTTATGCTGGTCACTTTGGTTTATTTGAAAGTGCTAGCTCCATCAATAGCCTGCTGCATGATGTTGATTTAACGGATGTGCAAAAAATTACATTTACTTCAGGCACAACCTCTGAACCTAAGGGTGTTTGCTTGAGTACTGCCCAACAATGGGCAGTGGCTGAATCCTTAGAAACCATCTTAAGACCTCTAGCCATCAAAAAGCATCTCAACTGTTTACCTTTGGCTGTTTTACTAGAGAATATCGCTGGAGCCTATACAGCCCTTCTATGTGGCGCAGAGAATATCTGCTTACCTCTTGCGGAAGTTGGTCTTCACGGCGCCAGTGCTTTTGATGCAAATACTTGCTTAAATGCTATTGCCCAATATCAGATTGAAAGCGTGATCTTATTACCTCAAATGCTGCAAGCGATGACTGCAGCTTGCGAGGTGCATGATGAGCGCATCAAGAGCCTTAAGTTTGTGGCTGTTGGTGGCGCCAAAACGCCAGTAGCATTAATTGAAAGCGCCAGATCTAAAGGCATCCCAGCTTATGAGGGTTATGGCTTATCTGAATGCAGCTCAGTGGTCGCTTTAAATACACCATCCCATCAAAAAACAGGTAGTGTTGGCAAAGCCCTTCCTAATCGAAAGATCAGAATCTCTCCAGAAGGTGAGATTGAAATATCTGGTCAAGGCAGTACCCGTTACTTGGGGCATGAAACATCAGATCAAGAGTGGCTAGCCACTGGAGATCTTGGACATCTCGATGAAGAAGGTTTTCTTTACATCGATGGACGCAAGAAAAATATATTAATTACTAGTTTTGGTAGAAATGTCTCACCTGAATGGCCAGAGTCTCTCTTAATAGGACAAACAGAAATTGCCCAAGCCGTGGTGATAGGTGATGGTCAAGCCTTTTTATCAGCACTCATTGTGCCTAGCAGCTCTCTTATTAGCCAAGATCAGCTAGAAGCAGCGGTTCAAAGAGTCAACCAAGATTTACCCGATTACGCGCGCCTGGGCGCATGGTTTACTGCAGAACCCTTGACCACCAACAATGGCCTTGCAACCGCCAATGGACGACCTAAAAGAACGGAAATCCTTAAGCAATATGAACAGCAATTGAATGCTATTTATTCAGGCGCTGTTATTCAGTAAACATTTAGAAAATTAATTTATTTATTTGGAGATGCAATTGAGTTTTTTTCAACAGTTACAAACCGCCACAGAAAATGACCGCCAAGTATTATTTGCTGCACCTATCATCCAGTCAGCATTAAAGGGTGAAATCATCAAAGAGCAATATGTAGCATTTTTAGCTCAGGCTTTTCATCACGTTAAACACACCGTGCCACTATTGATGGCATGTGGCTCTAAATTAACTGACGAACATAATTGGTTAAGAACTGCGATTGCCGAATACATTGAAGAAGAAATCGGACACGAAGAGTGGATTCTTTCTGATATTGCTGCTTGTGGCGGTGATGCTGAAAAGATTAGACACTCACGCCCTCATGTAACCACAGAAATGATGGTGGCTTACGCCTACCATCAGATTGATCGCGGCAACCCAATTGGCTTTTTTGGCATGGTTCATGTGCTTGAAGGCACATCCATTTCTATTGCCACCAATGCAGCAGGTGCTATTCAGAAGTCACTAGATCTACCAGCCAATGCATTTAGCTATCTAAATTCTCACGGCAGCCTGGATTTAGAACATGTTAAATTCTTTGAAAGTTTGATGGACCAAGTAAAAAATCCAGCTGATCAAGCTTGCATTCTTCATTGCGCTAAGAACTTTTACAAACTTTACGGTGATATCTTTAGAGCACTACCCTCTAAAGATGAGATCTTTAACGGATAACTATGGCTAAAACTATCGCTAGAAATAATTACCAAGCTACTCTAACTGGGGCTACAGGAGGTATTGGGCAAGCCATTGCACAAAGCCTTGCTCCCCAATGTAGGTCTCTTATTTTGCTAGGGCGTGATTTACCAAAGTTGCAAGCTTTACAAGCTTCTCTTAGCCACTCAGGCGCTGAGATCAAAATTCTGGCGGGAGACCTAACGCAAGAACAAACGCTATCTGAATTAAAAGCACTTGTTCAGTCAATGGGCGGCATTGATTTACTGATTAATAATGCTGGCACCAGTCAATTTAAGAGCTTTACGGAACAAACATCGTCTGAACTCGAAGGTTTATTAAAAACCAATTTGGTAGCTCCTATGCTTCTCACGCAGGCATTAGTGCCTGAGCTGATGAAAGCCAAAGAAGCTCAAATCATCAATATTGGTTCAATTTTTGGTTATATTGGCTTTCCTGGATTTGCCAGTTATTGCGCCAGCAAATTTGGTTTACGAGGTTTCTCTCAGTCACTTAGAAGAGAATTGGCTGATACATCTATCCGCGTTAAGTACTTTGCCCCAAGAGCCACAAAAACTTCTATTAACTCAGATGCCGTGATGCAAATGAATGTAGAACTTAAAACAGAGTCCGATACTCCAGCATGGGTGGCTAATGAATTCATGAAGTTCCTAGAAAGCTCAGCTTGGGAAAAGAAATTAGGCGGCAAAGAATCATTCTTTGTGTTCATGAATCAGTTATTTCCATCTGTTCCAGATAAAGCTATCTTGGGACAGTTACCCATCATTAAGAAATACCTCAAAAGATAACAAGGAATTGCATATGAAAAATATCAAAATCGTTTTAAGCACATTGCTAATGGGTGCGACATTAATGAGTGGCTCAGCTTGGGCGGGCGTTGAAGAAGACGTTGCTCAATTACAAAAGGAATGGGAAAAGATTAAATATCAAACTCCTAGCGCCCAACACGAAAAAGGGTTTGAAAACTTAATTAAAGAAGCTGATAAGCTTGTTGCACAAAACCCTAATCGCGCCGAGATTCTTATATGGCACGGTATTGTTGAATCAAGTTATGCTGGCGCTAAAGGCGGGCTTGGTGCTTTAGGGCATGTCAAAAATGCTAAAAAGACTTTTGAAAAAGCTCTTGAAATCAACCCGACTGCTTTAGATGGCTCTGCTTATACAAGCTTGGGTTCACTTTACTATCAAGTACCAGGATGGCCTATTGGATTTGGTGATGACAAGAAAGCCACAGAGTTCTTGAAAAAAGGTTTAGCAGTGAACCCTGATGGCATTGATCCTAACTACTTTTACGGTGACTTTTTGTTTAGAAATGGTGATTTAGCCGGTGCTGAAAAAGTACTTCGTAAAGCACTTACCGCACCAGCCAGAAATGGTCGCAAAGTAGCTGACGACGGTCGTCGCCAAGAAATCAATCAAATTCTTGGGAAAATTGCTGAAAAGCGTAAATAATAGAGTTTTATTAGTTTTGCAGAGCAAAGGACTGGTTAGAAGTGAGAATCTTATTAGTTGAAGATGATGAACTACTAGCTTCAGGTCTAAGCTCTGCCCTTACACGCGCTAACCATCTTGTAGAGCACGTCAATGACGGACAAAAAGCTATTCATGCTTTCAAGAACTCTGAATTTGATATGGCGATATTGGATCTTGGCTTACCCAAGGTCGATGGCACTGAAGTACTTAAAACCATTCGAGATAAAGGCAACCACACCCCCGTTCTGATTCTATCTGCAAGAGATGCGACCCAAGATCGAATCCTGGGACTTGATTTAGGGGCAGATGATTACCTGACTAAACCTTTTGAACTCGATGAGCTTTTGGCACGGATTCGAGTTCTTGAAAGAAGACAAAGTGGGGGAAGCCGAAATCTTCTTGAAGTGGGGCAACTCACGCTTGATCTCGCTGCTTTTACAGTGACTTGGAAGGGTCAACTTCTTGACCTCCAAAGAAGAGAATTCACTCTTATTAAAAAGTTAGTTGAAAACCCACAGCAAGTATTTAGCCGCTCTCAATTAGAAGAATCTCTCTATGGCTGGGGGGATGGTGTTGAAAGTAATACGATTGATGTGCACGTACACAACCTAAGAAAGAAAATCTCGCCTGAAGCCATTAAGACTATTCGTGGCGTTGGTTATCGCATGGGTAAATTAGACTAATTGAGATGAAAAAATATTCCATTCGCCAGCGCTTACTGATGGGCATTCTCATCTCAATGCTCTTTATTTCTGGAGGCATGGGTCTTTGGTCTAAATTTGTAGCAGATCATGAATCAGAAGAAATTTTTAGCGCCAGACTTGCCACCTCTGCACGTGTTCTAGAATCACTCGTTGCCCGTCAGCTTGAAAAAGCCACCCTTGCAAGTCCAATTATCATTAACCTTCCTCAAGAGCTAGAAGATAGAGATGGCGCTCCTGAAGTTTCAGGGCACCCCTATGAAAGCAAAATTGCTTTCCAAGTCTGGCGCGATGATGGCACTTTATTAGCCAAATCAGCATCTGCCCCCAATGAACCTCTAGGCTCTTTTAAACCTGGCTTTACCAAGCACCAATTAAATGATGAGCTGTGGCATGTTTTCACACTCCGTTCAGGTCAAGTCTCTGTATTGGCTGCAGAGAAAAATGATGTGCGTGAAGAAATGGCTGATGACTTAGGTGTCGCGATCCTAACGCCTTTAATTGCTGGTGCGCTATTGCTCTTGATTGTTGTTAACACGATTGCTTATACCAATTTAAGACCTTTGCAAGCATTAGCCGATCTCCTGTCTAAAAGAGAACCCCGCTCGGTAGATCCCATTGAGTTATCAGAAACCCCTTCTGAATTAAAACCAGTGATTCAGGAATTGAATCACCTTTTAGAAAGAGTGAGGGATACCGTTAAACGCGAACAGGGTTTTATTGATGCTGCAGCGCATGAGATCAGAACTCCGATTGCAGCACTTCAGATCCATATTCAAAATGCTCTAACAGCTAGAAATGATGATGAACGACAAAAATCTTTAGAGGAAGCTGTCAAAGGTTTACGTCGCACCACGCGCCTTGCTGAGCAATTACTCACATTTAGTCGCATGACTGGTGATGTTGATAGCGAAAAAGTAAGCTTACTTTCTCTAGATGCTATTTGCGAAGATGTGATCAATGCTCAAAGCCCGATTATTCATCAACGTGGGCAAACCATACAGCTTGCAGCTCAGGGCGATTTTGTTATTCAAGGTGAACAAAGCAAAATTGAACGCTTATTACAAAACTTAATCGAAAATGCTTCGCAATATGGCGCCAAAGACGGTCTCATTCAAGTTGAACTACTTGAGCAAAATGGTTTGATTGAATTAAGCGTTAGCAACGATGGCAAGACGATTCCAGAAGCAGAAAAGCAAAAGATCTTTAATGCTTACTATCGCGTTTTAGGGGAAAAATCTTCAGGTAGTGGCTTAGGCTTAGCAATTGTCAAAGAAATTGTTCAACAACATGCCGCTCATATTAAGGTTGAAGACAAGTCATTCAACAACGGCACTAAGATCACCGTTTGCTTTAAGGCAATCGCCTAATCAGATACTCTAAACAACTTTAGAGTATCTGGCTTCAGTTTTCATATCTCTTAGATGACGGTCAAAAGTCATCGCCACACGGCGAACTAATAAACGCCCCTTGGTAGGCACCACTATTTTGCCACCTTGCCAAGTTAATAGCCCTGCATCTTCTAACTCGGCTAACTCAACTAGCTCTCTCTCAAAATAGCTCTTGAAATCAATACCGTGAGCTTTTGCAAAAGCTTCTGTATCCAATTCAAACTGACACATCAACTCACCAATGAGTTCCCGGCGCAACATATCATCAGCTGATAACTGCAATCCTCTAAGCGTTGGCAGATGTCCTTTATCCAAGACTGCATAGTACTCATCTAAGGTTCTGACATTTTGCGCATAAACATCATCGACCTTACCAATCGATGAGATTCCAAATGCCAATAAATCACACTCTGCTTGCGTTGAGTAACCTTGGAAATTGCGGTGCAAATGCCCTTCTTTTTGAGCAATGGCTAACTCATCATCGGGTTTAGCAAAGTGATCCATACCAATAAAAACATAACCCGCCTGACTTAACTGATCAATCGTATTCGAGAGAATGTCTAACTTGTCGGCTACTGGTGGTAGATCTGCTTCCGATATCCGTCTCTGGGGTTTAAAAACCGTTGGCAGATGTGCGTAGCTATACACCGATAAGCGATCGGGATTCATACCAATAACCGCATTAACAGTTTGCTTAAATGTTTCAGGTGTTTGTTTAGGCAAGCCATAAATCAAATCAACACTACCTGATTGGAACCCGTACTTCCTTGACCAATCTAAGACAGCTTGAGTCTCTTCAATGGTTTGCACACGATGAACAGCTTGCTGAACCTCTAAATTAAAGTCTTGAACACCTAAACTAATACGGTTAAAACCTAATTCAGCCAGTAGCGCAATATCATCTTCTGAGACTCGACGTGGATCAATTTCAATCGAGTACTCACCACCCGCTTGTAGATCAAAGTGTTCGCGAATATGGTGCATCAATTCACGCATTTCAGCATGCGATAAAAATGTTGGCGTACCACCACCCCAATGCAATTGAGTCACTGGGATTTTTTGCCCCTTCTTACCCATCACATCAGTGACCATGCTCATCTCTTTGGCTAAATATTTAATGTACTTAGCACTGCGACCATGATCTTTAGTAATAATTTTGTTACATCCACAGTAGTAACAAATATTAGGGCAAAACGGTAAGTGGAAATAAAGAGATAGTGGCTTATTCACCTCTGCGCAACGCTTGAGTGCGTGGGCATAGTCAGTTGCATTAAATTCTTGATGGAACCTATCAGCCGTTGGGTAAGAGGTATAACGTGGTCCGTTAATATCAAATCGTTTCAGCAACTCTGGCTGAAATAATGGCTCACCAACAACAGGAATAGATGGGACTGGAATGTTCACAGGGGCCATTTTAGCCCCTGTGATTTAAGTTGCGAGAGTTAGTTTAAATAATTGAAAAAATATTGATTTAAATCACTTATTTAAGTCGCTTTGGTGTCTTAACCATTCACAGGCATCGTAAAACTAGAGCCTTGAACAATGGTTTCTGGCCAACGCTGAGTCACCGCCTTCATGCGAGTGTAGAAGCGTACACCCTCTGGACCATGCACATGGTGATCCCCAAACAAGCTACGCTTCCAACCACCAAATGAATGGAAAGCCATAGGAACAGGGATAGGCACATTCACACCCACCATACCTACTTGGATTCGGCTCACAAACTCTCTGGCTGTATTGCCATCTCTAGTGAAAATAGCAGTGCCATTACCAAATTCATGATCGTTGATTAACTGAATGGCGCTCGCCACATCATCAACACGCATCACGCTTAATACAGGTCCAAAAATCTCTTCTTTATAAATACTCATATGAGGTTTCACCTCGTCGAATAAGCAACCACCCAAGAAGAAACCATTTTCCGCACCTGGAACTTTTAAGCCACGACCATCAACCACTAACTTAGCGCCCTCTTTCACACCGGCATCCACATAGCCCGTTACTTTATCTAAATGGGCTTTCGTCACCAAAGGACCCATTTCAGCACCAGGCTTCATGCCATTGTCGATCTTAAGCTTCTTGATACGCTCAGTGAGCTTGGCAATCAAAGCATCGCCCACATTACCCACAGCAACAGCCACTGAAATCGCCATGCAACGCTCACCTGCGGAACCATAAGCAGCACCCATCAAAGCATCAACAGCTTGATCAAGATCTGCATCAGGCATCACCACCATATGGTTTTTTGCGCCGCCCAAGGCTTGTACTCGCTTGCCATTTTTAGCAGCCGTCTCATAAATATAAGATGCAATTGGTGTTGAACCCACAAAGCTAATAGCCTTCACATCAGGATGAGTTAATAGCGCATCCACAGCCGTCTTATCACCATGAACGACGTTAAATACACCCTTCGGCAAACCTGCTTCCTCTAACCATTTAGCAACTAGCAAGGTCGCAGATGGGTCTCTTTCAGAAGGCTTGAGGACAAAAGTATTACCGCATGCAATGGCGACTGGATACATCCACATTGGCACCATGGCTGGGAAATTAAATGGTGTAATACCAGCACAAACGCCTAAAGCTTGGCGCATGGTCCAAGCATCCATACCTTTAGCGATTTGCTCGGTGTACTCACCTTTTAGAAGCTGAGGAATGCCACAAGCAAAATCAACCACCTCTAAGCCACGGGCAATTTCACCTTTAGCATCATCAAATGTTTTTCCATGTTCACGAGTGATAATTTCGGCTAACTCATCAATCCGAGACTCAATGATGTTTTTAAAATTAAACATCACCTTCGCGCGACGGGTCACTGGGGTTGTTGACCATGCCGGGAAAGCAGCTTTAGCAGCCTCAACAACTCGTGCCACATCAGCAGCACTCGCTAACTCTACCTGGGATTTCACTTGACCCGTAGCCGGCTCATAAACTGGCGCTGTTTTACCGCCAAAATGAACCACCTCACCATTAATATGGTGTCCAATCGTTGATGAACTACCTGACATTTTGTCTCCTACTTCATTTATATTATTAGTCTTATAACTATAGCGAAATTTTGAACAATTGGCTTTATTTCGATTTTTTCCTATTTTTGCGGTTTTTATCTGCTTAGTCAGCCTATCTGGGTGCGCCATGATTGCCGCCTACCCTGTCACAGCTGCTAGCGTTGCAACAACGGCAGCTACTGGCAAGGGGCCAACAGACCACGCGATCTCAGAAAGCATGGATAAAGATTGTTCAGTTTGGAAGGTGTTTGATGGGCAACCGATCTGCGAAAAGCGCCTCAAACCTCATGAAATTCCTGTTCAGGACTACAGCAAGAAAAAGAAGCTGGTTCCGGCCAATTAACTAGCCCAAGGGCTTACTGTAGGGTATCTTTTAAAGCTGGTAAAAGTGGCAAAGTTACCACTTCAATACCCTCTTCACGCAACTCTGCGGTCTCATCACTAGTGGCTTGACCACGGATGCTACGCTCAGGGGCTTCACGATAATGAATCTTCCTAGCTTCTTCGGCAAAGTTTTCACCCACATCTTCAGTCTTATTGATGATCTCACGCATAGCCTGCATCACCGTCGCCTGAATTTTGGCTTGCAATTGATGCTGCTCTTGACCAGATAAAACCATCGAATTCCCACCTACCTCAGAGCTCACAACAGGGGCCTTAGCTAGGGATGAACCTGTACTCGCTTGAGATGTTGGAGCATCTAATTCACGACCCACATGCTTGGCAATTCTTGGCGCAGAGGGTAAACGACGTACCTCATGGCTATCACAAATAGGGCATTGCAATAAGCCATTTTCTTGCTGTTCAAGAGCATCAACTTCTGAGGCAAACCACCCCTCAAACTGATGATCGAACTGACATGCTAGGTTATAAACTTTCATATTTAACTAAATAGTGGCAGATTGATTAAATTCAATTGCCACTTCGCATTTTTCTTTCTAAGTGATACACAGAGATAATGGTTTTAACATCAGTGATCTTGCCATTGGCAATCCACTCATGCATTTCACCTAAAGTCGCAGCAAAAACATCTAAAAACTCACCCTGGTCTAAGCAACGCTCTCCTGCAGTTAAGCTTTTAGCCAAATAAATATCAATAAACTCCGTTGAATAAGAAATCACTGGATGAATCCGCCCCAGGAACTCCCAAGACCCTGCTGTATAGCCTGTTTCTTCTAGAAGCTCTCGCTTTGCACATATGAGCGGATCCTCGCCCACCTCTAGCTTGCCAGCAGGAATCTCAAGCATGGCTTGATCCACTGGATAACGAAATTGTCTTTCTAATAAGATTCGTCCATCATCCAATACTGGCAATATAGCTACAGCACCAGGGTGAATCAAATACTCACGGTAAGTTTCTTGTCCATCAGGCAATGAAACGATATCTTTTTTTAAACGAAGAAATTTACCCTGATAAGCATCTTCAGAAGATAAACAAGTTTCTCTTAAATGCTGATCAGATGCTGGCAAATCTGCCAGATTTTTTTCTTTATGAGACATCTGAATTAGTCTTGAACTTCATGGCGATGCTTCATTAAAAAGCGCCATGTAAAGCCTGGAAAAGCAGCTACTAAAAATAGACAAATGGTGACTGCGAAAAATTCCCAACGTTTAGGGAAAACATTGCCGATCATGCTTTCTAATAAATAACCTAAAGCTCCAACCAATAAGTACCAAACAAACATTTCAAGCAAACACCAACCTGTATGTTTACGAGGAATTGTCTTGATGAATAAAAATTTGGGAGAAACAAAAGCTAAATTGGCCGCGACTAACGCGACCAATATCACTAACCAAGTTTCGAAACTTAAACCAGATGGAGACATAGTCCCGTTAGTTTAATCGAATTAGCTAATCAATGTTTTTGTCATAGCGGCTAAACAAATCGCCATGAGTGTTGCTGGATAAATACCACCAACCAAAACAAACACACCATTCAGTGTGAAAACTGTCTTAGCAATTGCGCCACCTTCAATCGGAGCTGTTTCAACTGGCTCATCGAAGTACATAAACTTAACAACTCTGAGGTAGTAGAAAGCACCTACCAAAGATGTCATTACGGCAATGATGGCTAAGTACAAATGACCAGAATCAATCAAAGTTTCCAAAATTGATAACTTAGCAGCAAAGCCTACAGTAGGTGGAATGCCGGCTAAAGAGAACATCAAGATAAGACCCATGAATGCCATCCATGGATTACGACGATTCAAGCCTTTTAAGTCATCTAAAGTTTCGCACTCATAACCTTGACGAGACAAGATCATCAATAAACCGAATGAACCTAAAGTTGTTAAAACATAAGTCACAGCATAGAAAAGTGCTGCGCTATAAGCATGCTCATCAAATATCGACAACATACCTAAAACCATGAAGCCCATATGAGAAATCGTTGAGTACGCCAACATACGTTTTACATTGGTTTGCGCAATCGCAGTTAGGTTACCGATCACTAAAGATAAGACTGCCAAGATCATGATCATGGGCTGCCAATCTTGCGTTAATGGCAATAAACCACCCACCAATAAACGGAACATCAAACCAAACACTGCTAATTTCGGCGCACCTGCAATCATCAATGTAATGGCTGTTGGTGCACCTTGGTAGACATCAGGCACCCACATATGGAATGGTGCAGCACCTAGTTTGAATGCCAAACCAGACACAATAAACACCACTGCAAATGCTAGAACCAAACGATTAATACGTGCATCACCGACAGCCTTCAAGATCTCATCAAGATCCAAGCTACCTGTTGCACCATAAAGCATCGACATACCGTATAACAAGAATCCAGATGCCAAAGCACCAAGAATGAAGTACTTCATCGCTGACTCAGCAGATAAGGCTGAATCACGACGCATAGCAACAATTGCATAAGTTGGCAAAGCCAATAACTCAAGACCCAAATAAAGCGTCATTAAGTTTGAACCAGAAATCAGGATGCACTGACCTAATAGCGCTAAGAGAGTCAACACAATGAAATCAACTCTAAATAGACCACGGTCAATCAAATACTTCTTAGAGTAGATCAAGCTAACTAAAACGGCTAAACAAGCAACAGACTTCAATAAGCTAGATAAAGCATCCACCATGAATAGGTTATTAAACGCATGGACGGGCTGATCAACTGCTTGTAGACCAAACGCTACACTTAATCCCAACAAAGTAGCCAAAGTGATGTTGTAGGCTAGTGACGTGCCTCGTGGCGCGTAAAAAATATCATCATCGTTAGCTTGCGGTTCATTCATAAAAACCGTGAGCAAAAGCAAACAAGCTACCGTTAAGAGCACTAGCTCCGGCAACATGGCAATGAGGTCAATCGCTTGCATATATATTTCTTTCCTTAGTCAGGATCAAAGCTTGCTAACTGCAACGTGCTTTAAAAGCTCGATCACAGAAACATGCATCACATCTGTAAATGGTTTTGGATAAATACCCATGCCAATCGTGAAGATTGCCAAAATACCCATAATCAAAAATTCGCGCTGATTAATATCTATTAGCTCAGCTACATGTTTATTAGCAACATCGCCAAAGAACACGCGCTTAGTCATCCAAAGTGAATAAGCCGCACCCAAAATTAGAGCTGTAGCTGCCAAGATACCAATCACAAAGTCATAATCAACGGCAGCTAGAATCACCATGAACTCACCCACGAAACCAGAAGTCGCTGGTAAACCACAGTTAGCCATGGCAAACAAAACTGCAAAAGCTGTGAACTTAGGCATTTTGTTAACGACGCCACCGTAATCAGCAATTTGACGTGAATGCATACGGTCGTATAGCACACCAATGCTTAAGAACATCGCTGCTGATACAAAACCGTGAGAAATCATTTGCACAATCGCACCCTCAACACCTAGTGGGTTGAAGATAAAGAAGCCTAAAGTGACAAAGCCCATATGCGCAATAGAAGAGTAAGCCACCAATTTCTTCATGTCCGCTTGAACCAAAGCTACAAGACCGATATAGATCACTGCCACTAAAGATAAAGTGATCACAAATGGCGCCAAGTATTGGCTAGCATCTGGAGCAATCGGTAATGAGAATCTTAAGAAACCATAGGCGCCTAACTTCAACATGATCGCAGCTAAAACAACAGAACCACCTGTTGGCGCTTCAACGTGAGCGTCTGGCAACCATGTATGAACAGGCCACATCGGCACCTTCACAGCAAAAGCCATGAAGAATGCAGCGAAAATAAATACTTGCTCAACGATATCTAATGGCGCTTTATGCCAAGCCAAAATACTGAAAGTGTCAGTAATGTTGTAAAGGTAAAGAATCGCTACTAGCGTCAGCAAAGAACCTAATAAGGTATACAAAAAGAACTTGAAGGCAGCGTACACACGGTTAGGACCACCCCAGATACCAATGATGATGTACATCGGAATCAAGGTTGCCTCAAAGAACACGTAGAACAACAAACCGTCTAGCGCAGCGAAGACACCAATCATCAAACCTGAAAGAATCAAGAATGCTGCCATGTACTGAGCAACGTTCTCTGTGATGACTTCCCAAGCTGCCATCACCACAATCACAGTGATAAATGCTGTCAGAACCACAAACCACATTGAAATGCCATCAACACCTAAGTGATAGTTGATGTCGTAACGAGGAACCCAAGCAGCATGCTCCACGAATTGCATCGCTGCAGTCGTTGTATCAAAACCAGTGATCAAAGGCAAAGTGATAGCAAAGCTAATCAAAGAACCAATCAAAGCCATCACGCGAACATAGCCTTTGCTATTGTCCGAACCCGTGAACAAAATCACTAAACCGAAAATAACCGGTAACCAAATTGCGTAAGAAAGAATCATGTCGAGGTGCTCTATCTGTCGTTTTATTTAATGGAGCCCAAATGGGTATACAAAATCCAGGTCATCAAACCGAGCAAACCTAGAATCATGGCAAATGCATAGTGATACAAGTAACCGGACTGAACTTGACGAACGCTGCCTGAGAACCAAGCAATCACTTTCGTACTGCCGTTCACAATCAAACCGTCAATGAAGCCTTGATCAGCACCCTTCCACAAACCAGCACCCAATAAACGAGCACCTTTTGCAAATACGGCTTGGTTAAAGTCATCCATATAGTATTTGTTATCCAATACTTTCTTAATAGGTGATAAAACACGTGCAAAGAAAGCTGGGATTTGAGGCAACCAGAGATAGAACACAGCAGCTGTTACAACACCACCCAAGGCTAAGTACAACACTGGGCTATGTAATGAGTGAGCAGCCATCGCCACAGGACCATGGAATGCATCAGCCAACTCTTTCATGGCATGGTGCTTTGCAAGATCAACAAAAATCGCATGACCGAAGAAGTCGCCAAACAACATTGGACCAATCGCGATATAACCAACAATCACTGATGGAATCGCCAACAAGATCAATGGCAAAGTCACCACCCATGGAGACTCGTGTGGTTTTTGGCCAGGAGCCAAACCATGATGTTCTTCATGATGATCGTCAGCGTGATGAGCATCCGCATGGTGGTCATCATGACCATGATCATCATGCGCCTGACCAAAACGCTCTTTACCGTGGAATACCAAGAAGTACATACGGAAAGAATAGAAAGCCGTAATAAATACACCCGCCATCACAGCAAAATAGGCAAACTGTGAACCATAAATATGGCTCTCAGCTACCGCTTCAATAATGGAGTCTTTAGAGTAGAAGCCTGAGAAGAATGGCGTACCGATCAAGGCTAATGAGCCCACCAATGATGTGAACCAAGTAATGGGCATGTACTTCCACAAGCCGCCCATATTGCGCATATCTTGATCATGATGCATACCCATGATCACGCTACCTGCGCCCAAGAACAATAGAGCTTTAAAGAAGGCATGTGTCATCAAGTGGAAGACTGCCACTGGGTAAGCAGAAACGCCCAAGGCAACCGTCATATAACCTAACTGTGACAATGTCGAGTAAGCCACCACACGCTTGATATCGTTTTGCACAATACCTAAGAAGCCCATAAACAAAGCGGTAATAGAACCGATGATCAATACAAACGATAAAGCTGTATCAGTTAACTCAAATAATGGTGACATACGGCTCACCATGAAGATACCTGCTGTCACCATCGTTGCCGCGTGAATCAAAGCAGAAATAGGTGTTGGACCTTCCATGGAGTCAGGCAACCAAACGTGTAATGGGAACTGAGCTGATTTACCCATCGCACCGATAAATAAACAAATACAAGCAACAGTTAATAAATTCCAATCAGTGCCTGGTAATACTTGCTGCACTAATACTTCTTTTTGAGCAAACACACCGTCATAGCTCATGCTACCGCTATAAGCCAATAACAAACCAATACCTAAAATAAAGCCGAAGTCACCCACACGGTTAACCAAGAAAGCCTTCATATTGGCAAAAATAGCTGTTGGGCGCTTGTACCAGAAACCAATCAATAAGTAAGACACCAAACCTACTGCTTCCCAACCAAAGAACAACTGTAAGAAGTTGTTACTCATGACCAACATCAACATGGAGAATGTAAATAATGAAATGTATGAGAAGAAGCGAGCGTAACCTTCATCTTCAGACATATAACCAATGGTGTAGATGTGAACCATTAAAGATACAAAGGTCACCACCACCATCATCATGGCAGTTAATGGATCGACTAAGAATCCAACATCCAAGCTCAGCTCACCTAATTGCATCCAGGTATAGATCGTTTCATTAAATCTTGCCCCTGCCATCACGTCATTTAAGACCATGAAAGACAAAACACAAGCAATGGCAACACCCAAAATGGTGACTGTATGAGCAGCAGCTCTACCAATCAAGTTACCAAAAAATTTAGTACCAAATAAACCAGCAATCGCTGAACCCACTAGCGGTGCTAATGGAATGGCTAAAAGTACAAGAGGATTTAACGTTGGAGTAGTCATATACGGTCTCTGCTTAGCCTTTCAGCTGTCCAAGATCCTCAGCATGAATCGTGTCAAGCTTACGGAACATTGTTACCAAGATAGCTAAACCAATAGCAGCTTCAGCAGCTGCAACAGTCAGAATGAAAAATACAAAAACTTGACCGCTCATATCACCCAAATAGTGTGAAAAAGCTACAAAGTTCATATTGACGGCTAAGAGCATGAGCTCAATCGCCATGAGCAAAACAATAATGTTTTTGCGGTTTAAAAAGATACCTACAACACCAATCGCAAATAGGATGGCGCCAAGAACAAGGTAGTGGGCTAAAGTAATCGTCATAACGTGGTCCTCTTTCCTATTCCTATTCTTGTTCTTATTGTTTATCAGCCGCAGATTCAGATGACATAGAGCTCACCATGCGCACGCGGTCTTCTTTACGTGTTCGAATTTGCGCAGCGATATCTTGTGTCTTCGTATCCTTACGACGACGAAGAGTTAATGCAACCGCAGCAATAATGCCCACCAACAAAATAATGCCCGCTACTTCAAAGCTAAATAAGTAAGTGGTGTAAAGCAAAGTGCCTAGGGCTTTCGTATTGTTGGCTGCCACTTCAGGAGCAAATGCAACGACTGGTTGCGTTGTACCAATAAAGCCGCGAATTAAAACAATTGCCATCTCAGCAACAATGATGGCACCCACCAAAGAAGCGACTGGCAAGAATTTCTTGAAGCCTTGACGTAAATGATCCAAATCCAAATCAAGCATCATCACAACGAACAAGAACAAGACCATCACAGCGCCTACATAAACAAGCACTAGAACAATCGATAGGAACTCAGCTTCCAACAACATCCAAATGGCTGCTGCAGTAAAGAAAGACAACACCAAGAACAAAGCTGAATGAACCGGATTACGCGCTGTAATCACACGCAAAGCCGCAATCACCAAGATGGCAGCAAAGATATAAAAGAGGAGTGTTTTAGGTTCAAGCATCATTTGTATTTAGCATCCGCTGATTTATTAGCTGCAATTTCAGATTCGTAACGATCGCCAATGGCTAGCAACATTTCTTTCGTGAAATACAAGTCGCCACGCTTTTCACCGTGGTACTCATGAATATGTGTTTCAACAATCGCATCTACTGGGCAAGCTTCTTCGCAGAAACCACAGAAAATACATTTTGTTAAATCGATGTCGTAACGAGTTGTACGACGTGAACCATCTTCTCTTTGATCAGACTCAATCGAGATCGCCATCGCTGGGCAAACAGCTTCACATAATTTACAAGCGATACAACGCTCTTCACCATTCTCATAACGGCGCAAAGCATGAACACCACGGAAACGAGGAGACATCGGAGTCTTCTCTTCTGGGTATTGCACCGTAATTTTTGGTTTAAATAAATATTTACCAGTTAAAGCCAAGCCTTGGAATAGCTCTTTCAATAAGAGGCTGCTCAAGAACTCACGGATACGTTGGAACATAGTCTAATCCCCGCCTTATTTCCAAATATTCCAGGGCGACAATACCCAAGCACCCACCAACAAAATCCAGAATATGGAGATGGGAATAAACACCTTCCAACCTAAACGCATGAGCTGGTCATAGCGATAGCGAGGGAAAGATGCACGAAGCCAAATAAAGCAAGACAAGAAGAAGAATGTCTTACCCACTAACCAAAAGAATCCAGGAATATCTCTTAGAACTGGCGCATCAATAATTGGGCTCCAGCCACCAAAGAAGAGAATAGAGGTCATGGCAGCGATCAAAATCATGTTGGCATATTCAGCCAAGAAGAACATCGCAAACGCCATACCAGAGTATTCAATCATGTGACCAGCCACGATCTCTGATTCACCTTCAACAACGTCAAACGGATGACGGTTTAATTCAGCAACACCAGAGATGAAGTAGATCAAGAACATCGGCAACAAAGGCAACCAGTTCCATGACAAGAAGTTCAAACCTAAACTTGCAAAGTAACCACTTTGCTGTGATTTAACAATATCACTCAGATTTAATGTACCTGACACTAAAAGCACAGCAGCCAAACCAAAGCCCATCGCGATTTCATAAGAAACCATCTGAGCAGAAGCACGCATCGCGCCCAAGAAAGCATACTTAGAGTTTGATGCCCAACCAGCCAAAATAATGCCGTAAACACCAATCGATGTAATAGCCATCACATATAACAAGCCAGCATTAACGTTAGCCAAAACTAAGTCAGCCTGGAATGGCACCACTGCCCAAGCAGCAAAAGCTGGTGCAATCACCATCACTGGGGCAACGATATAAAGAACCTTATTCGCTTTGCTTGGCAAAATCACTTCTTTAAGCAATAACTTCAAAGCATCTGCAATCGGTTGCAACAAACCTAAAGGACCCACACGGTTAGGTCCTAAACGGATGTGCATCCAGCCAATTAACTTACGCTCCCAAAGTGTGAGGTAAGCTACACAACCAAACATAGGCAACACAATGATCACAATCTTGATCAAAGTCCAAACGATCGGCCACAACATGGCGCCAAATAGGGCAAGACCATGCGTATTAATGGATTGAATTAATTCGGTCATACACGCTCCACTGACAACTGACCAAACATGGTGCCCAACTGAGCACTCACAGCAGTACCTGCTGATAAGCGCACCACACCATCGATCAAGGATTTTTCTTCAGTTGCCGGCATCACAACGCTAGCACCTTGTTGCGATACTTTGACAGCGTCGCCCTCTTTTAAACCTAACTGAGCAAACAAGCTGCTTGGTAAACCGAGTTTCACAGCACGTTTAGCATCCTGAGTTAATTGCAAAGCAGGCGCACGGCGCACAATCGCATCAGTTGAATGAATCGTGACATCAGCCAATCGCTCAACAGCTGGCGTAAACAAGCTGGTGACTGCTGGAGTCGCTGATGTTTGATTATTGAGTTGCGCTTCAAAACTAGTTGGCAAGGCTTCAGCCAATACTTCTTCAGAGGTATTGAAGTAGTAATTATCCAACCCTAAAACATTACCCAACACTCTTAATACTTTCCATGCTGGGCGCGCTTCACCTAGTGGGCGAACTGCAGCTTGCACGGATTGCAAAGTACCTTCAGCATTGACATAACTGCCTGAGGTTTCAGAGTAAGGTGTGACAGGTAACAAAACATCAGCCACTTCTCTTAACTCTGGGCTATCAAATGCTGTCATCGCAATCACAGTACCCGCTTGCGCTAATGCAGCCTTAGCTGCTTGTGGATCAATCAAATCTGCACTTGGTTCAACCTGAAGCAATACAACTGCCTTCGGCGCTTGAGCCAAAATACCTTGAACACCTGTCTCAGAAACTGCGTGAACTAAATGTGCACCCACTGTATTACCACCTTCAGGCAAGAAACCTAAAGTAGCACCAGTTTGTGTAGCAATAAATTGCGCGTAAGCATGCAACTGAGCAAACTGTGGATGAGCCATCGCAGCAGCACCCAAGAACACAGCTTTACGCTCACCCGTCATTAAGCTATCAGCAACTGCTTGTGCTTGAGCGCTAATTTGAGCATTACTTGGAGCAGCTACACCTTTAGCTTGCGCAACAGCTGCTGCGACACCCGCTAACTCAGCAGGCCAGTTAGATGGTGTTGCTAATGCATTAGCTGCAATAGGCATTAACCAATCTTCAGAACTTGCACCCAAACGAGTTACTTTTAATCCACGCTTAGTAGCTGCGCGTACACGAGCTGCCAACAATGGTTGATCCTTACGCAAGAAACTACCAATGAAGAAAGCTCTTTGTAATTGGCTAAGCTCAGCAACCTTCATGCCCAACCATGGCGCTTTCGCTGCACCGCTAATATCTTGCTGACGCAAACGAGTTTCAACTTGACCTGAACCCAGACCACGAATCACTTTTTGCAAAAGATAAAGCTCTTCAACGCTTGCCATTGGATGAGCCAAGGCAGCGATGGAATTAGCACCATGATCCGCTTTAATTGAATTTAAAGAACGGGCGATGTAATTTAAAGCTGTTTCCCAATCTGTTTGAACCCAACGGTTATCTTGCTTAACCATCGGCACCTTCAAACGATCGGCACTATTTAAACCTTCATAAGCAAAACGATCTTTATCGCTAATCCAACACTCATTGATAGCTTCATTCTCTAAAGGAACCGTACGCAATACTTGGTTAGCTTTTGTTTGCAATACAACATTGCTACCTAAAGAATCATGCGGGCTCACAGAGCGACGACGACCTAATTCCCAAGTACGCGCTGAATAACGGAATGGCTTGCTTGTTAAAGCGCCCACTGGGCACAAATCAATCATGTTGCCTGACAATTCAGAATCAACAGATTTACCAACAAACGATGTGATTTCAGAATGCTCACCACGATTGAGCATACCCAACTCCATCACACCCGCAATCTCTTGACCAAAGCGTACGCAACGCGTGCAATGAATACAACGACTCATCTCTTCCATTGAAATCAATGGACCCACATTCTTGTGGAAGACCACACGTTTCTCTTCTGAGTAACGTGACTCCGTTTTACCGTAACCAACTGCTAAATCTTGTAATTGACACTCACCACCTTGATCGCAAATAGGGCAATCTAGTGGGTGATTAATCAGCAAGAATTCCATTACTGATTTTTGTGCCTGAACTGCTTTCTCTGAATGTGTATGAACCTTCATACCTGGCGTCACAGGTGTTGCGCAGGCAGGTAAAGGTTTCGGTGCTTTTTCAACCTCAACCAAACACATACGGCAGTTAGCCGCGATCGATAATTTCTTGTGATAGCAAAAATGCGGAATATGGGTGCCCAATTTCTTGGCTGCATCCATCACCATAGAGCCCTGTTGGACTTCTACCGATTTGCTATCAATTTCAATTTCAACCATCTTTTTTCCTGTCGATCTCTTTTGATGAATTAAACGTATGCCGGCACAATGCAACGCTTGTGCTCA
>SSFP01000138.1 GCA_008015455.1 Polynucleobacter sp.
AAGATCGGCATCATGCCAGGTCATATTCATGGTAAAGGTCGTATTGGTGGTGTTAGCCGTTCAGTTACATTGACATAAGAAGCGGTTGCTCAATTGACAGAAATCGGTTTAGGTCAGTCTTCTGCTGTTGGTATTGGTGGTGACCCAATTAACGGTCTTAAGCACATTGATGTGATGAAGGCTTTTAATGATGATCCAGAAACAGATGCAGTGATCATGATTGGTGAAATTGGTGGCCCTGATGAAGCTGAAGCAGCTCGTTGGTGTAAAGCTAATATGAAAAAACCAGTTGTAGGCTTTATTGCTGGGGTTACTGCTCCTGCAGGTAAGCGTATGGGTCACGCTGGTGCGTTGATCTCAGGTGGTGCTGATACTGCTGATGCTAAATTAGCCATTATGGAAGAGTGTGGCTTTACTGTGACTCGTAATCCATCAGAAATGGGTAAATTACTGAAGGCATTGTTGTAATATTCGCCTTAAGGGCTAAAAATAAACGGGAGCCTAGCTCCCGTTTTTTGTTGAAATTAATAAAAATTATGAGGACGACATGGAATTTCTGGCAACGATAGATTGGGCGGTCATTGCTCAAATCATCATGATTGATATTTTGTTGGGTGGTGACAATGCTGTGGTGATTGCTTTAGCTTGTCGCAATTTGCATCCTAATCAGCGTCGCAAAGGCATTATGTGGGGAACAGCCGGTGCGATTTTGTTACGTATAGTTCTTGTGGCATTTGCCGTGACCCTGTTGCAAATCCCATTCTTGAAATTTACAGGTGGTCTCTTGTTGTTCTGGATTGGCTATAAGTTAATGGTTCAATCTGAAGAGGAAGAAGGTCATGAACTTGAAGCCTCAGATAAGCTATCTGCAGCTATTAAGACAATTATTGTGGCTGACGTTGCGATGAGTGTGGATAACGTGATTGCGATTGCCGGTGCTGCTGGTCAAGCTGATGCGTCTCATCACCAGTTTGGTTACATTGTGTTTGGTTTATTAGTATCAATCCCATTAATTGTTGGTGGTAGCCAGATCGTTCTCTACCTCATTGATCGTTTCCCGTGGATTGTGACTTTAGGTGCTGGTCTGTTAGGATGGATTGCGGGCGGCATGATTTTCTCAGACCCTGGCCTCATTAAGTACATTGGCGGACACATTGAAGATTATGCAACTGCTGCAGGAATTGTGTCAGCTCTGGCGGTGATGGTGACTGGCGAAGTCATGAAACGCCAAAGTAAAAAGAAAAAAGCCTTAGATATTTGACGAAGAACAAAAATCAGAAAGTTCTGACAGTCAAATCAGCCCTCTTGGTAGGTATCATCTGACATGATGATGCCTCACCAACGAGAGGATTGAAAATATGATGAATAAGAAGCAAGATTTGAAAAAGAAAAACGGTTTTACTCTAATTGAAATCATGGTGGTGATTGCCATCATTGGTATATTGGCTGCATTAGCAGTGCCTAAGTATCAAGATTACATTGCAAAAACACGCGTTGCAGAAGGTTTGAGTTTGGCTGCCGGTGCTAAATTAGCGGTGACTGAAGTTTATTCAGGCAAGGGCGCTGCAGATATGCAACTAGCCACTGAGCAGACTTTCAAAAGTACTACAACGAATAGCGTAAAAGAAGTCAAGATTGAAAAGACAGGTGCTATTACAGTAGTCTATCAATCAAGTGTTGCTCCAGAGGGCGCCAATACTTTGAGTATCATTCCCGTGAATAATTCATCAAGCGATGCAGTGGAGGTTTTGGATTTGAGTAGTTCAAAGACTCAACCTTGGGCAGGTATTTGGTCTTGTAAGTCTCCAGCGACTACGCTACCTGCAAAGTTATTGCCTACTGACTGTAAGTAATACAGCCAGTGCCAACAAAAAGGGTTCACACAGTGAACCCTTTTTTATTATTGATTAAATTGAATGCCTGCTTTGGTTATTCAGCCTTCCAAGTTCCATACTTGCCACCACTTTTCTCTAGTAGCTTGACTTCCTTAATCACCATGCCGCGGTCGATTGCTTTGCATATGTCATAAATGGTTAATAAGCCAATCTGAACACCTGTTAGTGGAAGACTCTAGAATCCATATAAATCAGTACTCTTAGCCTGAATTAGCGATTTGTCTCTAATCCAAAGTTAATAGAGATTGCATTCTAAAATCTCTCTAGAATTAGGACAAGTAGGACAGAAATAGGACAGAATTTTGATGGGGGGTACTCTATTTTGATTAATCATTTCATTGCGGTAGGTCGCCACATACATCAAAGCAATTTTTTGTTAGTTACTTAATAGTTAGTTAAATAAAGATTGATATTAATGTGCTTTATAGACATTGTTATTTGAGACCCACAGTAGAGAGACATTGATTCTCGTCAAATGTTATTAAGGTAATTTACAAATGATGATGTGTATCAATCTTTGTATTATTGTTAAGGCATAAACTGCTTTCTTTAACTGAGGAGTTGATTATGAAAAAAATTAGTACTTTTTTGATTATTGGTTTGATGTCATTGTCTGCTGTTGCTCAAACTCAGACTGAAACTCAAACTCAAACCCAAACCCAAACCCAAACCCAAAAGCGTGACAAAGTTCATCAGGATTCAACAACTCAAAATACAAAGAGAGAAGAAAATCGAGCTAAGCGTGAAGAGAATCGTCAGTCAAGTTCAGGTCAAAGAGCTGGCGGTGGCACAGGTCATGGTGGCGGCGGAAGAGGTCGCTAATTAATTTAGTTGTCGGCTCATGAGAGGTGACCTTCGTGGTCACCTTTTTATTTCCTTTTAGAAACTTTTAAGAGGTCCTCTGGACTCACTTCTAGTGCATTGCTAGTCTTCAATAATTGGAGTTCCCAGACTTTAGTGGACACCATTATTTTTTAGTTCAAAAACACTTTCAAACTGCTCTGGACTCATTCCTGATAAATGTGAATGTCTTCGGCTAGAGTTATAGAAAGACTCAATGTAGTCTGCTATATCATTGATCGCTAAAGTACGATTTTTGTAAATACGTTTTTTGATGCGCTCTTTTTTAAGGCTTCCAAAAAAAGACTCAGCTACTGCATTATCCCAGCAATTGCCTCGTCGACTCATGCTAGGCTCGAGATGATTATTTTTGCAGAATCGGCGCCAGGCATCGCTACCATATTGAGAGCCCTGATCAAAGTGGATGATAGTGCCTTGGGGATTTCGACGATAGATGGCCATCATCAAGGCATCAAGTACTAGATCACTTTTAATGGATGAGTTTGTTGCCCAGCCAACAATCTTTCTTGAAAAGAGATCCATTACAACGGTCAAATAAAGCCATCCCTCCCATGTTCGAATATAGGTAATGTCTGTAACCCAAATCTTATTCGGTTGTGTTACTGTGAACTGTCGCTGTAATAAATTGGGTATTGATTTGTTTGATTTTTGAGTCGATGACCTTTTAACGCGATATCCCGCTTGGGCTCGTATGCCATTCTCTCGCATTAAGCGCTCAATACGATTCTTGCTGCAAGTTTCTCCAGATTCACGAAGATCAAGAAAGATTCTTGGCGCACCATAGACGCCATGACTTTGATTAAATGAATGTTTAATAAGACGCAGCAGTCTTATATCTTCTTGGTCATGATCTGAAATTGGAGTCTTCAGCCATGGGTAATAACCACTTGGAGCAACATTAAGCACACGACACATAGTTCTTACATTAAATTGATGGCGATTATCTTCAATGAATTGGTAGGCAAGACGAACATAGTTGGACATAAGTTTTACTGCCACAGATCCCTCCAATTGATGAATATATTATCTTCATTCGTCCACTAAAGTCTGGGAACTCCAGTTTTCTAACTAATCTAACTGGGTTTTCAATGTGAATTCCCCACTCTTTGCGAGCATGATTAATGATGCTTGAGAAATAAGCTAGCTCACGAATGACTGTTCCTGTAGTAACCTCTTGAAGTGTTATGTCTCTATATTCAGCAATTTTGCTGGTTGTGAGAGCCAGCATGTTGAGTTTGGCAATCGGTCTTTTAGCTAAGGCTCGTAATCTATACCCATCTTCATAGGCATTTTTCATGTGTGGAGTCACTTCTTGGGAGTAACGAACAATTAACTCTTCAAAAGTTGTTCTTTCAGCAAGAGATGTATTGGTAAAAATACCTTTATCTATATCTGCTTCTATTTGTGTCGCCCATTTAAGGGCATCTGCTTTGGTGATCAAAGACTTAGTTACCGCTTCGTAACCTTTTTTCTGGACACGAGCTTGCCATTTATTACTTCTTAGACGAAATGTCGCCATGATTCCTCTCCCAGTAGGACAGGATTGGGACAAGAACTAATTTAGTGCTATGAAATCAATTTATAGGTTAGTGCTTACTACTCAGCTTTCCAAGTTCCAGACTTACCACCACTTTTCTCAAGTAGCTTTACTTCCTTAATAACCATACCGCGGTCAACTGCTTTGCACATGTCGTAAATGGTTAATAAGCCAACCTGAACGCCAGTTAGTGCTTCGATTTCAACACCAGTTTGACCAACTGTTTCTGTAGTCACTGTGCAGTGAACGCTAGAGGTTTTCTCATCGGTTACAAACTCAACAGCTACACGCGTGAGTGCAATCGGATGGCATAAAGGGATTAAATCAGGACTCTTTTTGGTGGCTTGGATGGCTGCTATTCTGGCAATTCCAATGACATCCCCTTTTTTATGCGTACCTGATACAACCATATCAAATGTATTTTTTTGCATTTGAATCGAGCCTGTAGCAGTTGCAATGCGATGTGTATGAGCTTTTTGCCCAACATCTACCATGTGGGCTTGGCCACTTTCATCAAAATGAGTTAACTTATTCATATGATATTTGTACCATAATTGAGGTCATGAGCAAAAAAAGACATTTCTTGGTCAAGAAAATCATAGCGGGATCTTTGGCTTTTTTATTTCAGCCGAGTTTGTTGTTAGCTCAAGCTGATTCTAACCGTATTGCTCAAGATAATATTAATCGAGCGATGCGTTCAAGCGCCAATGCGGCTAGCCAAGCTCAAGGTACTCGACCTGTTCAGCAGTCATTAGTTTTGCCAGACTTAGGTGATTCTTCTAGCATTTCTCTTTCCCCCTCAGATGAAAGATTATTAGGAGAGCGGATCATGAGGGAAATTAGGCGCGATCCGGATTTCTCGAATGATTTAGTTTTCTACGATTATTTAAATATGATTGGTCAAACTTTAGTTGGCGCTGCTAAAAGAGATGGTATTCCTGGATTGGATGGCGCTAGTTTTGCCAGTAATTTTGAGTTGTTTGGCGTGAGGGATCGATCCATTAATGCGTTTGCATTGCCGGGCGGGTTTATTGGTGTTCATACTGGATTAATTGTTTCCGCAGAAACCGAGTCTGAGTTAGCTTCAGTGTTCGGTCATGAAATTGGTCACGTCACCCAAAAACATATTGCTCGTATGTATGGTCAGCAAGGCACTAATTCTATGATTGCTTTGGCTTCCATAGTATTGGCTGTTGTTGCAGCAAGTAGAAACCCCAATGCTGCCCAAGGTATTGCTATGGGAGGTCAAGCTTTAGCTGTGCAAAATCAATTGTCCTATTCAAGAGATGCTGAACGTGAAGCTGATCGTGTTGGATTCCAGATTCTTCAGGCCGGGGGATTTGATGTGCAAGGGATGCCTGACTTTTTTCAGCGCATGCAACGAGCCAATAGCATTATGGAAAGTGGTGTACCTGGCTATGTCAGAAGTCACCCATTAACTACTGATCGTATTGCTGATATGCAAGATCGTGTCAGAGGATTGCCCCATAAAAAAGTCCACTCATCAATTGAGTTTTATTTATTAAAGGCTAGAGCTCGACTAATCCAGACTTCAAGTTCAAGCAACTATCCTGAGCTAAAGCAGTACTTTGAGAGTTTGGCGAGAAGAACTGAGTTGCATAAGCAATTGGAAGGGCACTATGGCTTAACGCTTTTGAGTTTGAAACAAAATCGTCTTGTCGATGCTGAAAATTATTTTCAAAAAACCAAAACCACATTGCAAAGTTTAGTTTCTCAAACATCGCCTATTCAGAAATTGAGTTTGGCAGTTGAAACCACTGGTATTGATATTTTGGTAGCGAAGGGGCAGCATGAAACAGCGCTTAAACAGTTGGCACAAGTAAAATCGGTTTACCCCCGTTCAAAGGCTTTGAATGTGGCTACTATCCAAGCGCAACTGAAGTTGCATCAATATGATCAAGCCATTACTTGGTTGAAATCCCAATCAAAGTCCCGCCCCGATGAAACGCTCTGGTGGAGTCTTTTGGCGCAGGCTTACTCTCTAACTGGTAAAAGATCTTTGCATCACGCAGCAATTGCTGAGAAGTATGTCACTGAAGGTGCTTGGGTAGGAGCTATTGAACAAATGAAATTAGCTAAGTTAGCAGGTGATGCTGATTTTTATCAAGCCTCCGAAATTGATGCTCGTGCTCGTCAAATTCAGGAAGCTTATCGCCAGGAACTCAAAAATAACCGTAACAGTCCAGGTTAATGAAATCCGTGGATGGTGCTAGGTAGTTGAATATGCTCTTCTTGGGCGGGGCTTGTATGGATGTGAGCAATTCTCCAGCCCATCGGACCTTGAACTAATACATAGGTAAAGTTCAAGAAAAATTCAGGTTCAACCTGTTCTGGTTGTAGTCTCACAGCTTCAGTAGAGTCAAAAAATGCAATGCCTATAGCTGTGTGACCAATCATCTGTATAGGGTCTAACCATAGAAAATGATCTTCTAAAATCTTTTTAAGACCTTCTCTTAGTTCGGCATGTCCTGTTAAACGTTTGCCGCCAGGAAGAATGCAAGTGATTGAATCCTCATCCATCCATAGATCTACTGAGCTTTCAAGATCATTGCGATGTAATGATTCGCGCCAAGCATCAATAACTTCATCGGGTAATTGGAAGAGACGAGCTTGACGTGGCATATTGGTTTACTCAGTAAGTTGATGAACAGAGTTTAGGACTTCTGTGGGGGTGATGTCTACTAGGCATTTCGAGTGACCCAGAGGACATACTCTTTTAAAGCAAGGGCTGCAGCTCAAATGAAGCCAATGTACTTTTGCAACTTTTGATAGAGGTGGCGTATGCCTTGGGTCGCTTGAACCAAAGATGGCTACTTGAGGGCGGCTAAATGCCGCGGCAATATGCATTAAGCCAGAGTCATTGCTAATAACTGTCTTTGCAAGGCTAATACAGGCAATTGCTTCGTCAAGAGATGTCTCCCCGCACCAGTTAAATACTTGCTGGGGGTTTTCGCTAAGATCAACGATGGCTTGTCCTAGTGACGCTTCTTTTTTACTGCCGAGGATTAAAACAAGATGATGTGGGTTTTCTTGGACAATCATTTTTGCAAGATGAGCAAAGTGAGCGGTGGGCCATTGTTTAGCTGGCCCATATTCTGCTCCAGGACAAATAACAAAAAGACTTTGATGTGCCTTGAGCGCTTGAAGCTTTTCGGCGGTTGGGTTTAATACTTCTGGCACTAAAGATAATCTTGGCTCTAATGTTGTGTCACTCCTTTGATTGGATAGTGCAAAGTAATGCAAAGACATTGGTGGGCGATCTGCGCGTGATGGGTTGGGGAATGCTTGATTGATTAAACCCCATCTGAGCTCTCCGCGGTATCCGATGCGGTGAGGGATTTTGGCTAACCAAGGAATGAGTGCAGATTTAAAGCTATTAGGAAGAACATAGGCATGGCTATAGTTCTTTTTCTCAAGTTGCTTGGCTAATGCTTTTCTTTCTTCCCATTGAAGTAAACCATGTTTTAAATCGGCTGTGATGACTTCATCAACAGCGGGAATGGCTCTCATCACTGATGCTACCCAAGGGGTGGATAAAACATCAATACGGCTGTGGGGGTGAATCTCTTTGAGCTTGGTGATCAGAGGCTCAGTCATCACCGCATCACCAATCCAATTGGGAGCGATGATGAGTAGGGCTGTCATATTAGTGACCGTGTGGCGCTGTGCCAGGGATAAGCGCGTATTCAGTACCGCAATATGGGCACTTAGCTTTGCCAGTTGCAGTGACGTCTAGATAAACACGTGGGTGTAAATTCCAGCTGGGTGTCTTGCCATTCGGACAGAGCAATGGCAAATCATGATGACCATTAACCTGAACAGTATTTTTATCACTCATGGTTTCAGCCTTAAACGATCGTTAACCAGTGACGATATTGATCATTCTTGCCAGCGACAGCATCAAAGAATACTTGCTGGATTTTCGTTGTGATTGGACCACGCTTACCATCGCCAATCATGCGATCATCTAATTCTCTAATGGGGGTTACTTCAGCTGCTGTGCCTGTGAAGAAGGCTTCGTCACAGCAATACATTTCATCACGAGTGATTCGTTTTTCACGAACTTCAATACCAAGATCTTTGGCAATCGTGAAAATAGCGTCACGTGTAATACCGTCAAGACATGAAGCTAAATCAGGTGTGTAAACAATACCGTTTTTAACAATGAAAACGTTTTCTCCGGAACCTTCAGAAACGTAACCATCTGTATCTAAAAGAAGTGCTTCATCGTAACCGTGGGCAGTCACCTCTTGGTTCGCTAGGATCGAGTTGATGTAATAACCAGAAGCTTTAGCTCGAACTAGAGATACGTTGACATGATGTCTAGTAAAAGATGATGTTTTAACGCGAATACCTTTATTAAGGCCATCTTCGCCTAAATAAGCACCCCATTCCCATGCTGCAATAGCAGTATGAGTTGTATTATTTTTTGCCGAGATCCCCAATTTTTCTGAGCCAATCCAAACAATTGGGCGAATGTAGCATGAAGCTAATTTATTTTCTTTAACAACTGCCAGTGTTGCCGCGCTAATTTCTTCCTCAGAGTGGTTCATCTTCATTTGGAAGATTTTTGCTGAGTTGAATAAGCGACGAGTATGTTCTTTAAGGCGGAAAATAGCTGTGCCGGCATCTGTCTTATAGGCTCTGATACCTTCAAAGACGCCCATACCGTAGTGAAGTGTATGAGTTAGAACGTGGATGTTAGCGTCGCGCCATGGAATAAGCTTGCCATCCATCCAAATTAAGCCGTCACGATTTGCCATTGACATGGTGTATTTCCTAAATTCTGAGAAAAATTGGTTGAATCCACATTGTAAAACAGCCATCACTTGATAGCCATGTTCTCTAATGCTTCTTTGTTTTAGAGCCTCGCTTGATTTTTATTGGGCTTAGTTGACTGATTTACTGTTATATTGAGTCAAATGATTAACCTTTCTTACATTTTTAAGTATATTTAAATGCAGTTGATGTAATTTATACCTATTTAAATGAAAGTTACGTAAAAATAGAGGTTTGACTATCAGTTCGATGATGTTTTTCATCCACTTCTTCTTGAACATTAGGCTTTTTAGCTCTGGCTAGCACCCTTCATCGTTTCTTATAAACCCTTCATTTTTAGGTCAAAATTTATCTTGATGACCCTGTAAAAAGGTAAAATTATTGTTTCTAGTCTTTCAGTTAAAAGCTCAAAATCATGCCAGGCACATCACAACTCAAATTCAATCGTCTTTCTGATCTAGCAAGCTCCGGACAATTAAAAGGTAAGCGTGTTTTTATTCGTGCGGACTTAAATGTGCCTCAAGATGAAGCCGGCAATATTACTGAAGATACTCGAATTAAGGCTTCCATTCCGGCTATCAAAATTGCCCTAGATGCGGGCGCCGCTGTGATGGTGACATCACACTTAGGTCGTCCAACTGAAGGCGAGTTTAAGCCTGAAGATACTTTGGCGCCTGTTGCTCACAGAATTGCTGAGTTGTTAGGAAGAAAAGTTCCTTTAATTAGTGATTGGGTAGAGGGTGGTTTTGAGATTACTCCAGGTGACTTGGTGCTTTTAGAAAACTGCCGCCTCAATAAGGGTGAGAAAAAGAATAATGATGAGCTAGCGCAAAAGATGGCTAAGCTTTGTGATGTTTATGTGAATGATGCATTTGGTACAGCGCATCGCGCAGAAGCTACAACATATGGCATGGCGAAGTATGCTGATATCGCTTGTGCAGGTCCTTTGATGGCTGCAGAGTTAGACGCCTTGGGTAAAGCGCTAATGGATCCTAAGCGCCCATTAGTAGCGATTGTTGCGGGCTCAAAAGTTTCAACAAAATTAACAATTTTGAAATCATTGGCAGAAAAAGTTGACCAGCTGATTGTGGGTGGCGGTATTGCTAATACATTTATGTTGGCTGCTGGTTTACCTATTGGTCGCTCATTAGCTGAACCTGATTTGGTGAGTGAAGCAAAAGCCATCATGGACATCATGGCTAAGCGTGGAGCAAGTGTGCCTATCCCTGTTGATGTAGTAGTTGCCAACGAGTTATCCCCTTTGGCACGTGCTAACCGTGTGGCTTCAACGGATGTTCAAGCTGATGACATGATTTTGGATGTGGGTCCTAAAACTTCTGCTGAGTTAACAAGCATTGTTGCTCACGCTGGCACGATTGTTTGGAATGGTCCGATTGGTGTATTTGAAATCGACCAGTTTGGCGGTGGTACAAAAATGTTGGCTGCTGCAATTGCTCACTCTCCTGCGTTCTCAATTGCGGGTGGTGGTGATACTTTGGCTGCAATCGCTAAATACGGTATTGAAAAACAAGTTGATTACATCTCAACAGGTGGCGGCGCTTTCTTGGAATTCTTAGAAGGTAAAACTTTGCCAGCATTTGCCATTTTGGTGGAAAGATCAGCTCAATAATGCGCGCGACAAAAATTGTTGCTACTTTAGGGCCTGCATCAAGCACTGAGGACATTCTTCAACAGCTGATCAAGGCTGGTGTAGATGTTGTGCGTTTAAATTTTTCCCATGGTACTGCTGCTGATCATCTTGCTAGATCTGAGTTAGTCAGAGAAGTTTCTAAGCAAGTGGGTCGCGAAGTTGCCATCATGGCTGACTTGCAAGGACCCAAGATCCGAGTGGGTAAGTTTGAGAACAATAAAATTGTTCTCAAAGTTGGCGAAAAATTTACTTTAGATGCTAATTGCACTTTAGGTAACCAAGAGAAGGTGGGGCTTGATTACAAGAATTTGCCTAATGATGTACACGTTGGTGACAAGTTACTTCTCAATGATGGTTTGTTAGTGATTCGTGTTGAGGAGGTTGTGGGTAGCTGTATTCATACAGTGGTTGAGTTGGGTGGCGAGTTATCTAATAACAAAGGTATCAACCGTGCTGGTGGTGGCTTAACTGCACCAGCCCTAACGGACAAAGACAAAGAAGACTTAAAGACAGCGATTCGTTTAGGTGCTGATTACATAGCTATTAGCTTTCCAAAAAATGCTGAAGATATGAAGATTGCTCGTCAGTTAGCGGATGAAGTGACACAAGAGTTCGGTCATAAAACCAAATTGATCGCAAAGATCGAGCGTGCTGAAGCGGTGTTACCAGGCGTGCTCGAAGGCATTCTTGAAGTGAGTGACGGCATCATGGTTGCTCGTGGTGATTTGGCTGTTGAAGTTGGTAATGCCACCGTGCCGGCATTGCAAAAGAAAATGATTCGTCTAGCGCGTGAAGCTAACAAAGTGGTGATTACGGCGACGCAAATGATGGAATCAATGATTGTTAACCCAGTGCCTACTAGAGCTGAAGTGAGCGACGTTGCTAACGCAGTTTTAGATGGTACTGATGCAGTGATGTTATCTGCTGAGACCGCCTCAGGACAGTACCCAGTGGAAACGGTTCAGCAGATGGCTGCTATTTGTCTTGAGGCTGAAAAAACCGAAGTACATCATTTGGATGCCGACTTTTTTGATCAGAAATTTATACGTATTGATCAGTCGATTGCATTTGGTGCTTTATTTACTGCCTACCATTTGGGTGTTAAAGCGATTGCAGCTTTAACTGATTCTGGTTCGACTGCTTTATGGATGAGTCGTCACAAAATTCAAGTGCCTATCTTTGCATTGACAAATAAAGTGACTAGTCAAAGAGCAATGGCTTTGTACAGGAATGTGCATCCACTTCATTTGGATACTAGTAACGACCGAGACACAGCTTTAGAGCAAGCGGAACAGCGTATTAAGAAGCTGGGTGTTGTGAATTCTGGTGATCAAATTGTGTTGACAGTGGGTGAGCCCATGGGGAAAGTTGGCGGAACCAACACTCTCAAAATTGTTAGTGTGAAATAAATTTTTAATTTGAGGAAATCGTTATGGCACTCGTATCTATGCGCCAATTGTTAGACCATGCTGCAGAAAATGCATATGGTTTACCTGCGTTTAATGTGAATAATCTTGAGCAAGTTCAAGCTATCATGGCTGCTGCTGATGAGGTGAATGCACCTGTCATTATGCAAGCTTCAGCTGGCGCCAGAAAATACGCTGGTGAAGCATTCTTGCGTCATTTGATTGATGCAGCAGTTGAAGCTTATCCACATATTCCAGTCGTGATGCACCAAGACCATGGTCAGAGCCCTGCTGTTTGTATGGCGGCTATTCGTTCAGGTTTCACATCTGTGATGATGGACGGATCATTGATGGATGATGGTAAGTCAGTGGCATCTTATGAGTACAACGTGGCTGTTTCTCAAGAGGTTGTTAAGTTTGCACATTCGATTGGTGTGACTGTCGAAGCTGAGTTAGGTGTTCTTGGTTCTTTAGAAACCATGATGGGTGATAAGGAAGATGGTCACGGTGCTGAAGGAGCAATGACACGCGAGCAGTTGTTGACTGACGTTGAGCAAGCAGCTGATTTTGTGAAAAAGACTCAGTGTGATGCATTGGCAATTGCCATTGGCACTAGCCATGGCGCATACAAATTTACTAAAAAGCCAACGGGCGATATTTTGGCGATTGATCGTATTAAAGAAATCAATCAACGCATCCCAAATACACATTTAGTGATGCATGGTTCATCAAGTGTTCCTCAAGAACTATTAGCCATTATTCGTGAGTTTGGTGGTGACATGAAAGAGACTTATGGTGTACCTGTTGAAGAGATTCAAGAGGGTATTAAGCACGGTGTTAGGA
>SSFP01000038.1 GCA_008015455.1 Polynucleobacter sp.
ACCACGACCTGCCATATTGGTGGCAATCGTGATCATCTTTGGACGACCAGCTTGGGCAATAATTTCAGCCTCTTTGGCGTGTTGCTTAGCATTCAAAACTTGGTGCGGCAATTTTTCTTTATCTAGCAAAGATGAAATAAGTTCTGAATTCTCAATAGATGTTGTACCGACCAACACTGGTTGACCGCGGTCATAGCATGACTGAACATCCTTGATCACCGCGTTGTAGCGCTCCATAGATGTTTTATAAATCTGGTCTTGCTTATCAATACGCGCATTCACACGATTAGGTGGAATGATGACTGTTTCAAGACCATAAATTTCTTGGAACTCATAAGCTTCAGTATCAGCAGTACCCGTCATACCACCCAATTTGCCGTACATACGGAAGTAGTTCTGGAATGTAATGGTCGCTAAGGTGCGATTTTCATGCTGAATAGCCACACCTTCTTTTGCCTCAACAGCTTGATGCAAACCATCTGACCAGCGACGACCATTCATCAAACGACCGGTGAACTCGTCAACAATAATCACTTCACCGTTTTGAACCACATAATGCTGATCTTTATTAAATAAAGTGTGGGCTCTTAGTGACGCATAGACGTGATGCATCAACGTAATGTTATGCGGCGCATACAAAGACTCGCCCTCTTTAATCAAGCCTAATTTAGCAAGTGCTGCTTCGGCTTTTTCATGCCCAGACTCGGTCAAGAAAACTTGATGTGATTTTTCATCAACGATGTAATCACCTGGGGTGATGACGCCTGTACCATCAGCCTTTTCTTCACCTATTTGACGCGTCAAATATTGAGGCAAGGCGTTCATGGTGACGTAAACATCGGTGTGGTCTTCTGCTTGACCTGAGATGATCAAAGGCGTACGTGCTTCATCGATCAAGATGGAGTCTACTTCGTCAACAATCGCATAAGCTAAACCACGCTGAACACGTTGACCCAACTCCTGAACCATGTTGTCACGTAGGTAATCAAATCCAAATTCGTTATTAGTACCGTAAGTAATATCTGAAGCATAGGCTTTTTGTTTTGCCTCATGCTCCATATGAGATAAGTTAATACCTACGCTTAATCCCAAAAAGTTGTAAAGCTTAGACATCCACTCAGCATCACGTTGAGCTAAGTAATCGTTCACGGTCACAACATGAACACCGCGACCACTCAATGCATTTAAATAAACAGGTAAAGTGGCTGTGAGAGTTTTACCCTCACCTGTGCGCATTTCAGCGATTTTCCCTTGGTGTAGGGCTAAACCACCAATCATCTGCACATCAAAGTGGCGCATTCCCATGACGCGTTTACTAGCCTCGCGAACTACAGCAAATGCCTCAGGCAAAATATCGTCCAAACTCTGTCCAGAAACCAGTTTTGACTTGAATTCAGCTGTTTTTGCTTGCAAAGCAGCATCGTCCAAAGATGTCATGCTCTGCTCTAGAGCATTAATCTGAGCGACAATGCGCTTATATTGTTTTAAGAGCCGATCATTTCGGCTGCCAAATATTTTCTTAAGAAGACCAGTAACCATGACTTTTGCGAGGAAATTTAAGCCTCAAAGTTTAGCACCCAGACGGGCATCTGCGAATGCCCGTACGGCTTTAGATTGCGTCGAAAAAAATACCCCTTTAGGACAGCTGCTTCAGAACGCTCAAAATACCCTTGATTTACAGAAAGCAATTGCCCTAAGCCTCAATAAAAACGGGCTTGAGATGGCAATCCCCCATATCAAAGTAGGTGCGTTTTCTGAAGAAACTGGTATTTTGAAGCTATTTAGCCCTAACGCGGCTCTCAGCACTCGTTTACAACAAAAACTGCCATCCATCTTATTTAAACTGCAAGAATTGGGGTGGCCGGTGCAATCTATCGAGCTTAAACAGGCTCCTGGAGGCGCTGGAATTAGCCCAGAAAAACCTCATTTACCCCATGAACCTGCCCCTATTTTTAGCCCAAAAGCTCAAGAATCATGGGAAAAACTGCTTCCAACCCTAGAAATCGGGTCGCCCCTTAGACAAGCAGTGGAAAAACTGATAAAAAGTAAAAAATTAGGCAAATAAGGGGCGATCGCCCTGCAAATAAGCTTTAGGTGCATCAGCCTCGGTAAACGTTTTGACCTCAAAACTACTTGGATCAGCAAACATCGCCCTCAGAAGAGCATTATTCATCGCGTGACCAGACTTTTCAGCGATATAGGCGCCCACAATTGGATAACCTGCTAAATAAAGGTCGCCAATTGCATCAAGAATCTTATGACGGACAAACTCATCGTCGTAGCGCAATTCTTCATTGTTCAAAATACGATGCTCATCCAAGACAATCGCATTATCCAAACTACCCCCACGCGCCAAGCCCATTTCTCTTAAGGCTTCGACTTCATGAGCAAAACCAAATGTTCTAGCACGACCGATTTCACGAGCATATGTGCTATCCGCAAAATCAATGATGTGTCTTTGACCTGTTTTATCAACCGCTGGGTGCTTAAAATCGATTGTGAAATCTAACTTATAACCATTGAATGGCTCTAGGCGCGCCAACTTGCCAACGTCTTTCACTTCAATGGGTTTTTTAATAACAATGAATTTTCTTGGAGCATCCTGCTCTTGCAATCCCGCTGACTCAATTAAAAATAAAAATGAAGCGGCACTCCCATCCATGATGGGAATTTCTTCACAATCTAATTCAATAATTAAGTTATCAATGCCTAATCCAGCGCAACCAGATAAGAGATGCTCCACAGTAGAAACACGGGTAGCACCATTTTGTAAAACAGTTGCCAACCTTGTGTCTGTCACCGCATGGGCATTAGCTTTAATATCCACTGCCTCAGGTAAATCTACCCGGCGAAACACGATACCTGTATCTACAGGAGCAGGCAAAAGTTGCAGCGACACCTTGCGACCAGTATGCAAACCGATACCGACTGTTTTAACTGGTGCAGCAATGGTGCGCTGTTTCAACATAAATATTTTTTATTCTTTTAACTCTATTAATTAAAGTGCCTTTAAAGCTGAAGCAGCATCGCTCACTTCAAACTGGCCAGGACCCTCAACCGCTAAGTGCTTGACAACACCATTATCAACAATCATCAAATAGCGGTTAGAACGAATACCTAATCCACGTGCAGTTAAATCAAGTTCTAAACCTAATTTTTTAGTGAACTCACAAGCACCATCAGCCATCATGCGAACTTTACCGTTCACCTGTTGATCTTTACCCCATGCGCCCATCACAAATGCATCATTAACAGACACACACCAAATTTCATCAACGCCTTTAGCCTTCAATTCGTCTGCATGAGCAACATATCCTGGAACATGCTTTGCTGAGCAAGTTGGCGTATACGCGCCAGGCAAACCAAAAATAACAATTTTCTTACCTGCAGTTAATTGCTCAACCTGAAATGCATTGGGTCCTACTGCACAACCTTCTGTTGCAACATCCAAATACTCATGGATTGTTGCGTTGGGTAGTTTTTGTCCTACTGTAATCATTTGTTTGTCTCCATTTCTTGGATTAATCAGTCATTACCTATGAAGCAATTAATTGCTTAATGCTGATGGTATCGCATGCGTCGTCATTTCGCAGGAGGCGCGTTACCATCAGCATCGTTATGCTGTTGTTTTTTATATATATTTTTTAATTACAGTAAATATTAGTCAGCTTGCTTACGCAAAAACGCTGGAATATCGTAGTAATCAGCACCCTTATCCATCATCGCTTGCGCTTCAGGCGAGCTATTGGCGCCCAAGCGAGGCTCAACAGATGAGTCACGATTGCTACGAAATACTTTAGGTACATCATATTTACTGTAATCAGCAGCTGATGCCGGAGCAACAGACGCTGGGCTTGCAACAGGAGCCGCAGCAACATTAGCCATCGCCATTGTTGCAGTAGGGCTTTGCGGTGCAAATGAGCTTAAATCAGCCATTGTTGGCACAGCATCATAAGTACCCGTTGCTTGCGTGTTACGCCAGATCACTTCCGGCTGCTTTTCCTTACGCTTGCCACCATTCAAACCAGTCGCTACAACTGTCACACGTAAAGCATCGCCCAAGCTCTCGTCATACACCGTACCGAAAATAACAGTGGCGTCTTCTGCAGCATAGCCACGAATAGCACCCATCACTTCACGTGTTTCTGACAATTTGAGTGAACGGCTAGCAGTGATATTCACCAACACACCACGCGCACCTGACAAATCAACACCTTCTAATAATGGAGATGCAACAGCAGCTTCAGCAGCTAAACGTGCACGATCCATACCTGAAACTGTTGCAGTTCCCATCATGGCTTTGCCTTGCTCGCTCATCACTGTTTTCACGTCTTCAAAGTCAACGTTGATTAAACCTTGTTCATTGATGATCTCTGCAATACCAGCTACCGCGTTATGCAACACATCATCTGCACAACCGAATGCCTTATCCATCTCAGCATCTTCACCCATCACTTCAAAGAGCTTCTCATTGAGAACAACGATCAATGAATCAACATAGTTCTCAAGTTCATGAGCACCTGCTTCAGCTACTTTAGCGCGCTTAGCACCTTCGAAATCGAATGGCTTACTAATCACACCCACTGTCAAAATACCCATTTCTTTAGCAACTTGTGCCACGATGGGACCAGCACCTGTACCAGTACCACCACCCATACCTGCAGTGATAAATACCATGTGAGCACCTTGTAGTGCATCAGCAATACGTGCTTTTGCTTCTACAGCAGATGAAGCACCTACTTCAGGCTTAGCACCAGCACCCAAACCAGTTGCACCCAACTGAATATTGAGACCTGCTTTTGAACGTTGAAGAGCACCTGCATCTGTATTCATGCAAATGAACTCAACACCTTGAACTCCGCGACGGATCATGTGTTGCACAGCGTTACCGCCTGCACCACCAACCCCAACCACCTTAATAATGGTTTTACCCGCTGGTTCCGTATCTAACATTTCAAATTCCATAACACCTCCTATTAACTACAGTTGACGACGACAAAAATAAAACTAAAAATCTTTTCTTAAAAATTACCCATAAACCATTCGCGCATACGAGCAACAATGTTTTGCCATGTACCTGATTGCGCGATACGACGACCGCGAACCAACTGCACACGACCTTCCATTAACAAACCTAAACCTGTTGAATAACGTGGACTTCTTAAAATTTCACTCAAGTGACCGCGATACTCAGGAACCCCCACTCGAGCTGGCTTAGCAAATACTTCTTCAGCAATTTCAACCACGCCAGGCATTAAAGCTGTGCCGCCGGTTAAGACCACACCTGAAGAGACCAAATGCTCCATACCTGATTCGCGCACCACTTCACGCACAAGAGTGAGTAACTCTTCAACACGTGGCTCAATCACAGCAGCTAATGCTTGACGAGACATCGAACGCGCCTCGCGATCACCCACCCCTGGCACCTCAATGTTTTCATTGGGATTAGCCATGTCTTGTCTAGCAATACCGAAATGGATTTTTAAATCTTCAGCTTCAACCGTCGGCGTACGTAATGCCATTGCGATGTCATTAGTAATTTGGTCGCCGGCAATTGGAATAATGGCTGTATGACGAATAGCACCCTGGCTAAAGATCGCGATATCTGTCGTACCGCCACCAATGTCTACCAACACAACGCCTAATTCTTTTTCATCTTCAGTCAATACTGCAACGCTAGAAGCAATCGGTTGCAAAATGAGATCGTTCACTTCTAAACCGCAACGCCGCACGCACTTCACAATATTTTGTGCGGCACTCACAGCACCAGTCACAATATGTACCTTCACCTCTAAACGAATACCACTCATACCGATGGGTTCGCGCACATCTTCCTGACCATCGATAATGAATTCTTGAGTCAAGATGTGAATAATTTGTTGATCAGTCGGGATATTGATAGCTTTGGCGGTTTCAATCACTCGCTCAACATCACCCTGAGATACTTCTTTATCTCGAATAGCCACCATGCCTGTGGAGTTAAAGCTATGTATATGATTACCAGCAATACCTGTGAAGACTTGAGCAATACGACGATCAGCCATCACTTCAGCTTCTTCTAGAGCTTTCTGAATCGATTGCACAGTGGCTTCAATATTGACCACCACGCCTTTTTTCAATCCTTTTGATGCGACTTGACCTAAGCCAACCACATTAAATTGACCATCGGGATTAAGTTCCGCCACCAAAGCAACCACCTTGGATGTTCCAATATCCAAGCCAACAATTAGCTCTTTAGTATCTTTACTAATCACGCTCACAATTTTTTCCCTATATGTATTGCATATCCATTGGCATAACGCAGATCAATTGAATCAACTCTTTGACCCCACTTCTCTTCAACTTGTGGCCAACTCTTCATCAGACGAGTCACGCTCAATTCAATTTGTTTGCTATCACGCTCATCTAACTCACGACCCAAATCAATACTTAAGCCATTGCTAAGTTTCACCTTCCAGGCGTAGCGTGATGACAAATCCAATCCTTGTACCTTCGCGTCCCACGGAGCGAACCAAGCATTAATCTTTTGCAACTTTTTGAATACTTCTTGATTGCTTCCTTCAGGACCTGAAAACTTAAGCAACGAAGCTCCATCTTCAGCCTCAGCCATATTGGCAACAAACAACTCGCCATAAGTGTTCATGAGTTTGGGTGTATCAGACCCATGCCAAACACCCATTGCCTGATGCTCCTCAATCGCCACCACAATTCCATTCGGCCAATCTCGACGAACACTAGCGCGCCTAACCCAAGGCATAGACTCAAAAGCCTGACGCGCTTGGTCTAAACGCACAGTGAAGAAATTACCTTGCACTTGTTCAAGAGCGCGCACCCGAATAGTGGGTAAGTTCACATGCTTTAACTCACGACCATCCAATGACTCAACGGTTAAATGATTCAGTGAAAAAACAGGACGCTGACCCAACCAGAAAAGTAACCAAGAGCAAGTTGCCAAGAGAGCCACTACAAACAATAAATTTGATAACACTTTCAAAACACGTGTTTGATTCCAAATAGGGCTAAACACCGTCCCCATCACGGAAGTCATCACTGAGAAAGTGCTACGCAACCATTTCATGAATGCAAGCCCGCCTTACTTAATAACCACAAAACCAAATCTGCATACTCAACCCCCGCAGCTTTTGCAGCCATCGGAACCAGTGAGTGCCCCGTCATTCCAGGAGCAGTATTCATTTCTAGCAAATAAGGTTGATTTGTTTTTTTGGCGATCATCACATCAGCTCGACCCCAACCTTTACAACCAAGTGCTTGGTAGGCGCTTAAAGCCAAATCTTGAACTTGCTTTTCTAGTGCAAGATCTAAACCTGTTGGACATAGGTATCTTGTATCGTCAGAAAAATACTTGTTGTGATAGTCGTAATTTGAATCAGGTGCCACGATTCTGATGACTGGCAAGGCTCTAGCATTAGCGCCATCACCAACGATAGGGCAAGTTAACTCCTCACCCACAATGCATTGCTCTGCCATGACGTCGCGATCTAATTTAGCGGCTAATTCATAAGCTGCTGGTAATTCTGCTGCAGCATTTACCTTGCTCAACCCTAAAGATGAACCCTCTCTAGCAGGCTTCACGATGATTGGCAAACCTAACTGCTTAACAACATCATCCCAGTTAGATTCTTTTGACAACATCACAAACTTCGGAGTTGATAAATTAAATCCAGCCCATAATCGTTTAGTGGCTTGCTTATCAATTGCCACTGCTGAAGCCAAAACGCCACTGCCTGTATATGGAATACCTAGTTGCTCGAGAGCACCTTGCATGGTTCCATCTTCACCATAGCGACCATGTAATGCGATAAAGATACGACTAAATTTCTGTGCTGCTAAATCAGCGAATGAGCGCTCACCAGTATCAAATGCGTGCGCATCAACACCTTTCGACAACAATGCCTCAAGAACGCCCTTGCCTGACATAAGTGAGATCTCGCGCTCACCTGAGCGACCACCCAGCAACACACCTACCTTCCCTAGACTTTTTATATCTAAAGCATTTAAATCCTGGGCCACTTGCTCTTGCCATTGCATAGTCATCTTATTAACCATTGTTTTGCTCCACCAACTTCGCTGGAACACTTGAAATAGAACCCGCTCCCATCGTGATGACAACATCACCATCGCGAGCCATGCTCATCACCAAATTAGGTAAACCAGTGACATCTTTTACAAATTGAGTCGCTTTAACATCTAAAAGTCGCTGCGGATCATTTGCTTTAGCCAATGCTTTAACCAAGCTTTCACCATCAGCACCTGGAATTCTTGCTTCACCTGCTGGATAGACTTCAGTTAAAGCGAGGGCATCAACGCCTTGTAAAACTTTGACAAAGTCACCGAAACAATCACGTGTTCTAGTAAAGCGATGAGGCTGGAAAGCCAATAACAAACGACGTCCTGGGAATGCGCCTCTTGTAGCAGCTAAAGTGGCAGCCATCTCAACAGGGTGATGACCATAGTCATCAATCACCGTGCAAGTTCCACCATTTGGTAATTTCACGTCACCATATTTTTGGAATCGGCGACCGACTCCGCGGAACTCTGCCAAGGCTTTGACAATAGATTCATCAGAAACACCTAATTCAGTAGCAATGGCAATCGCAGCTAATGCATTACGCACGTTATGAAGACCAGGTAAATTGAGTGTGACATTTAATGGACCTGGTTTTTCACCATGACGACGAACCGTGTGTCTTTGAGCCACAAAATGCATCTGCGCACCATCCGCTTTAACGTCAATCGCTCTAACATCAGCATCTTCAGGCACACCATAGCGCAAAGCTGGGCGAGAAACGAATGGCAAGATATCGCGCACATTCTGATCATCAATACATAAAACTGCCACGCCATAAAAAGGCATACGTTGCGTAAACTGCACGAAGGCTTGCTTGAGCTTAGCCATGTCATGCTGATAAGTGTCCATATGATCAGCATCGATGTTCGTGATTACTTCAATCACTGGCAACAGATTTAAGAATGAAGCATCTGATTCATCAGCTTCAGCAACAATAAAGTCACCAGTACCTAAGCGCGCATTAGCACCGGCAGAATTTAACTTTCCGCCAATCACAAATGTAGGATCCAAACCACCTTCAGCCAATACTGAAGCCAATAAGCTGGTTGTTGTTGTTTTTCCATGGGTACCAGCAATTGCAATACCTTGCTTTAAGCGCATGAGCTCACCTAACATCACCGCTCTTGGCACGATAGGAATTCTGGCAGCACGTGCAGCCAGAACTTCAGGGTTATCACCTGTCACTGCTGTAGAGATCACAACAGCTTCTGCACTACCGACATTTTTTTCATGATGCCCAATATGAATCTCAGCACCACATTCGCGTAAACGTTTAGTCGTAGCACTCTCAGCCATATCAGAGCCACTGACCTGATAACCCAAGTTCAAAAGAACTTCAGCAATACCGCTCATACCAGCGCCGCCGATACCTACAAAATGAATTTGATGAAGTATGTGCTTCATGGGCGAGTGGCTTCCTTACATAATTGTTTGCAGACGTTGGCAACATCTTCTGTTGCGCGTGGCTTGGCTTGAAGTAAGGCTTGTTCAGCCATCTTTTGTAATTCTTGGCGATTCAATCGCTTTAAATCTTCTGCTAAACCTTCTGGGGTCAATTCGGTCTGCGGTTTAAGAACCGCAGCGCCAGCATCTGATAAAAACTTGGCATTAAATGTCTGATGATCATCAACAGCATGAGGGAATGGCACTAAATAAGAAGCCACGCCAACAGCCGATAATTCAGCCACAGTCATCGCACCCGCTCTACAAATCACTAAATCTGCATTGGCGTAAGCAGTGGTCATATCTTCAATAAAAGGCACTACCTCTGCTTGCACTCCCAAAGACTCATAAGTTTGTTTCAGAGCATCGACGTGCTTTTCACCAGACTGATGAATGACACGAGGTCTATCGCTTGGATCAAGAAGAGCTAATGCTTTAGGAACGGTTGTATTAAGAGCTGCTGCGCCTAAACTGCCACCCACCACCAAAATATTTAACGGACCCGCTCTGGATCCATAACGAACTGATGGCGCCCCTACTTCTGAGAGACCATCTCTTAAAGGATTACCTACCCATGTAGCACCAGGTAAAGCATTCGGGAACGCACAAAGTGTTTTATCTGCGACTTTTGCTAATACTTTATTAGCCATTCCAGCAATTGAATTTTGCTCATGCAAAACTAGCGGAGTTCCCAATAAAGCACTCATCATGCCGCCTGGGAATGTGACATAACCACCCATACCTAGGACAACTTGAGGTTTAACGCGTCTTAAGACTTGAAGACTTTGCCAAAAAGCTCTCAATAAATTAAATGGCAAGAGTAGCAATGTCTTAAGACCTTTTCCTCTTAAGCCACCAAACTGAATACCTTCAAACTGAATACCCCTTGGTGTTACTAAGCGATACTCCATGCCCTGAGGATTGCCTAACCAAGCAACTTGCCAACCTTGGGCACGCAGATACTCAGCAACAGCCAGTCCTGGGAAAATATGTCCACCAGTTCCACCAGCCATCACTAATAGTGATGGCATCGTTGATGAATGAGCTGATGTGTGAAGCGTCATAGTTTGCCGCCCCTCATCAAAATCCTGTTTTCAAAATCTACTTTTAATAGAACAGCGATAGCCACAGCATTCATGACTAAACCTGATCCACCAAAACTAACAAAAGGTAGAGTTAAACCTTTCGTTGGCAATAAACCAAGATTAACGCCCATATTGATAAATGCTTGCCAACCAATCCAGATCGCAATACCTTTAGCTACCAAGCCAGCAAAACTGCGATCTAACTGAAGTGCGGTTCTACCAATTAAGAATGCTCTTCTAACGATCCAATAGAAAATGCCAATCACAATCGTGACACCGACAAATCCAAGTTCCTCACCAATCACCGCCAAGATAAAGTCGGTATGAGCCTCAGGTAAGTAATGTAATTTTTCAACACTGCCACCCAAACCAACACCGAACCACTCGCCACGACCAAACGCCATTAATGAGTGAGTTAATTGATAAGCTTTGCCAGCAGCAAAGTCTTCATTCCAAGGATCTAGATACGCGAAGATTCTTTCTCTACGGAATGGCGAGAAAATAATAATTGTTGCAAAACTACCTACTGCCAAACCAATCAGCGCACCAAATAATTTGCCACTAATGCCACCCAAGAACAGTAAGCCCATGGCAATCATGGCGATCACCATGAAAGCGCCCATATCAGGTTGAAGCAACAAGAGCACGCCTACTGCAATAACAGCGGCACCCATCGGGGCAAGCCCCTTCACCAAATGATGCAAATAATCTTGACGCTGCACTGTGTACCAAGCAGCAAATAGAACTACAGCAAACTTCATCAATTCTGATGATTGGAAGTTCATGATGCCCAAAGGAATCCAGCGACGAGCACCATTAACGCCTTTACCAACGCCCGGAATCAACACAATGATGAGCATCACAAACGCCAAAGCGAAAATAGCAGGCGCTAATCGATCCCATACTTTTAGTGGGACTTTAAAAGCAACAATGCCTGCACCAAAAGCCATCACCATTGAAATGGCATGGCGAATCAAGAAATGACTACTACTATATTTGGCATATTTAGGACCATCAGGTAAAGCAATCGATGCTGAATACACCATTACTAAACCTAAAGTCACCAGCAACAAGACCGCCCATAGCAGCGGTTGATCGTATTCCATCATGCGTGATCGAGTCGGCTTAACAACACTCGTTGCATCTCTCAAGCCTAAACGAAAATCTTCGAATGACTCTTTAATACCACCCTTAAATCCAGAGATACCACCCAGGCTTAATCGTTTAAATAATTGCATCATGCGCTCACCTGCCCACGAGAAATAGCCAACTCATTAACTGCATCAGCAAAAACTGCTGCTCGATGCGCGTAATCTTTAAACATATCAAAGCTGGCACATGCAGGTGATAACAAGACCATATCTCCAGAAGTCGTGATTTGCGCAGCCTTATCAACTGCAGATTCCAAAGTATCTGCATCCATTAATTGCACACCGGTTGAACCCAATGCTTGTCTAATTTTTGATGCATCGCGCCCAATCAATATGACTGCTTTGGCATGGTGCGCTACTGCTTCTTGTAACGGCTCAAAATCCTGACCCTTACCTTCACCACCGGCAATCAAAACGATTCTGGCTTGCTGACCTGCTGATTCACTCAAACCCACCAATGCAGCAATCGTGGCGCCCACATTGGTACCTTTTGAATCATCAATATATTCAACGCCATCAATAATGGAGATACTCTGAACGCGATGAGGCTCACCTTTGTATTCACGTAGACCATGTAACAGAGGACCCATTGGCAAACCAATGGCACTTGTCATGGCAATCGCTGCTAAAGCATTGCTTGCATTGTGGCGACCTTTAATGCGTAAAGCATCTGCTGGCATCAAGCGCTTTAATCGAAGTGGCTCATCGTCATCCAATACTTTTTTACGACGGCGTTTTGACTTTAATTCCAAAGCTTCTAAATCTGGTTCAGCCCAAACTAACCAATCAATACCACCAGCAGCCGTATCATGGAAAATGCCAAAAGCATCTTCTTCAGTGGGTGCCTCAACACCAAATGTCACCACCCGAGCCACATCCAATTGATCGGATAGACCACTGACTAACTGATCATCACGATTTAGAACTGCCACTGTTTGTTGACCAAAGATTCTCGCTTTAGCAGCAAGATAATGTTCAATATCTCCGTGCCAATCAAAATGATCTTGAGTAATATTCAAGATCGTTGCAGCATCTGGATTAAGACTATAGGTGTGTTGCAGTTGGAAGCTGGACAACTCAAGCACCCAAACCTGTGGCAAGACTTCAATATCTAATAATTTATCAAGGGCTGCAGGACTAATGTTTCCTGCTACACCAACACTCATCCCAGCACGCTCACACAACAAACCAGTCAGCGCAGTCGTGGTAGTTTTTCCATTAGTGCCAGTAATGGCAATTACTTTAGCTAAATAGTTTTGCTCTTCTTTTAAAGCCTGCAAAGCTTGGGCAAAGAACTCAATCTCACTCCAAACTGGGATTTCTTTTTCTGCAGCAAGCGCAAGGAAAGATTGCACCGGCTCTTGTATCGGTGATAAGCCTGGGCTAATAGCAAGAATAGCCACATCATTTAAAAGATCAGCGGATAACTCACCTAAATGAATTTGATCGATTCCCAACTCACGCACTGCTTGCTCATAAGCTTTAGCAGATTCTGATAACTGCGCAGATGAACGTGTATCTGCTACAGATACCTGAGCACCTTGAGCATGACACCAACGAACCATAGCGGCACCTGACTCTCCCAAGCCAAGCACTAGTACTCGAACGCCGTTCGAGTACTGTTTGCCAAATGGATGTTGTAATTGAATCACTACTTTTCCCTATCGCAATTTCAAGCTAGATAAACCAATCAGCACCAACAAGATGGTGATGATCCAAAAACGAACAACTACTTGAGTTTCTTTCCAGCCACTTAATTCGAAATGGTGATGTAAGGGTGCCATCTTGAAGATGCGGCGTCCTTCACCGTAAATCTTTTTACTGATCTTGAACCAAGCCACTTGCATGATCACTGAAACAGTTTCAGCAACAAAAATGCCACCCATAACAAATAGAACAATTTCTTGGCGCACGATCACCGCGATCGTTCCTAAAGCAGCACCCAGAGATAAGGCACCCACATCGCCCATAAAGACTTGCGCTGGATGAGTGTTAAACCACAAGAAAGCTAAGCCAGCACCACCCATAGCGCCACAGAAAATCATGAGTTCGCCAGCGCCTGGAATGTAGGGGAACAATAAATATTTAGTGAAGATAGCGTTACCCATGACATAGGCAAATACACCCAATGCGGAGCCCACCAAAATCACAGGCATGATGACCAGACCATCTAAACCATCGGTCAAGTTAACGGCATTAGAGCTGCCTACAATTACTAGATAAGTTAAAACAATAAAGCCCAGCACACCCAGCGGATAACTGACTTCCTTAAAGAATGGAACATATAAATTAGATTTAGCGGGCAAGTTAATAGAGAAGCCGCTTTGCACCCAATTTAAGAAAAGCTCTAGAACTTTCAGGTTGTTCACTTCTGATACTGAAAACGCCAAATACACAGCAGCAAACAATCCAATCAATGATTGCCAAAAATACTTTTCTTTAGACGACATGCCCTTAGGATCTCGATAAACTACTTTGCGATAGTCATCGACCCAACCAATCGCACCAAAGCCCAAGGTAACGATTAACACAATCCAAATAAAGCGATTACTTAAGTCAGCCCAAATCAATGTTGAGACTGCAATACCTAAAAGAATCAATACGCCGCCCATCGTGGGCGTGCCAGTTTTAACTAAATGTGTTTGAGGACCATCTTGACGAACAGCTTGACCAACTTTCATGGCAGTGAGTTTGCGAATCACCCATGGGCCCCAGAACAAACCAATTAAACCTGCTGTTAAGGTAGCCATCACAGCTCTGAAAGTGATGTAGTTAATCACTCGCAAAAAGCCAATGTCACTCTGCAACCATTGCGCTAACCATAACAACATTAGTGGATCTCCTCTGCGAGAGCTTTGACGGCTCTTTCCATGCGCATAAATCGTGAGCCTTTAATTAAGACAGTGGTTGTCTCATTGTCAGAGCGCTGCGCTAATGATTGTTTTAGAGCTGCACATAGCTCATCCATTTCTTTGAAATGAACGGCAGTATGTCCAGGGATTGATTGTTCTGTGTAAGCAGATACGGCTTGCTTAGTTAACTCACCAGTTGCAAATAACTTCTGAATACCCTTTTCACCAGCATAGGCGCCAACTTCTGAATGGAACTGCGGGCCTTGCTCTCCCACCTCACCCATATCCCCTAACACCAACCATGCCGAAGTAGATAAAGATGACAAAACATCAATAGCAGCTCTGACAGAATCTGGATTAGCGTTATAGGTGTCATCAATCAATGTTGTCTGAGCATTTAATTGATGCTTTTGCATACGACCCGTTACAGGCTGGAAGTTTTCTAAACCTTGTTTAATCACATCCAAAGGTAAATCAGCCGCTAAAGCAACTGCTGTTGCTGCTAAAGCATTTTGAGCATTGTGCTCACCGAGGATATTCAAGCTCACTTGAATATTGCCAAGAGGTGTTTGAATACTGATTGAATTAGCAGATGTATCAACCCACGAACCAGTTACCTGAGCTTTTACTTTCCCACCCCAAGCAAAATCAATCACACGACGATTGGCGCTTAGTTTTTTCCAATAAGATGAATATTCAGAATCGGCTGGGTAAACAGCAACCCCATCAAGAGGCAATGCCTCAATCGCTAAACCATGCTCTTTAGCAACCGCTTCGACAGTTGCCATAAATTCTTGATGCTCACGTTGCGCATTATTAATAAGAGCGATATTGGCTTGTGCGATATCTGCTAAAAGCGTGGTCTCACCAGGATGATTCATACCCAGCTCAATAACAGCTAATTGATGATCTTTATTTAAGCGAAGTAGTGTGAGTGGTAAACCAATTTCATTATTAAGGTTTCCCTGTGTTGCCAGTGCTTTGTCAGCACCGACGGCTACTGAGAAAATACTATCAATCATGCCCTTGACAGTTGTCTTTCCATTACTACCTGTCACAACAGCTAGATTTTTTAAACTGGCTTTAGCGCAATCATTTCTCCAAGCTTTAGCAAGTTGTTGAATGGCTTGCAAAGTATCTTTCACTAAAACTGCAGGCATCTGGCTTGGTAATTTGCTTTCATCGCTAATGATGCAAACCTGAGCACCAGCCTTTTGAACATCCGCTAAGAATTCATGCGCATCAAATTTTTCACCTCGAATTGCAATAAATCCATCACCAGGGGTAACCTGACGACTATCACTCATAAAACGCTTGATTTCAAAATCAACAGTGGGTGCATGAAGGATTTTTGCATCGGGCAAAAATTTCGATATTTGCGACATCATCATCCACGGATGGCTCATACGGCAGCTCCCCCCATGGCGATTTGTAAATGCAATTGATCTGAGAAGGCATGACGCTTACCCGCAATTTCCTGCGTATCTTCATGGCCTTTACCAGCAACCAAAACAACATCTTGCTCTTTAGCTTGGCGAATCACTTGCAATATAGCTGTAGCGCGATCACTATTTGTTTGAACTTGTTCAGGTGCTTCGCAGCCATTCACTACTTCAGAAATAATTTTTTGTGGGTCTTCGCTTCTTGGGTTGTCACTGGTCACCATCACATGGTCAGATAAGCGCTCAGCAATTCCTCCCATCACAGGGCGCTTGCTAGGATCGCGATCACCGCCACAACCAAAGATGCACCAAAGCTGACCAGAACGTTCTTTCGCAATCACTCTCAAAGTTTTTAAGGTTTGCTCTAAGGCATCTGGCGTATGCGCAAAATCAACAATAGCCATTGGAGAGTGTTGCGCTTTACCTGAAACCAACTCCATGCGACCCATCACAGGTTTTAATTGCTCAATTAATGAAGTCAATTCAGTGGCAGCACATCCGTTAGCAAGCAAGGTCGCCATGACTGCTAGAGCATTGCTGACATTAAATAAGCCAATCATCTGCGTTTTAATTGGTCCACCAACTTGACCATCTAGGCGCCAGTTAAAGGTCATGCCTTGATGCGCCAAATGAATATCTTCAGCCAAAATCTTTCTCATCTTCCCTGCTGCGTAGCATGGCAAAGATAAAAGTTTTTCTGCTTGTGTGGCGTAAGCCCAAACCGTTGTTTCAGGCTCAATGTTCTTAGCTAACTCCGCTAAACAGACTTGGCCAAAATTATCATCAGCATTAATAATGATATGTTTTACATGAGGCAAATGCAGAATCTTTTTCTTGGCATTCGCATACTCCTGCATATCACCGTGATAATCGAGATGATCTTGAGTTAAGTTACTCACCACCACCACGTCAAACTCAACCCCATTCACCCTTCCCTGATCAAGGGCGTGTGATGACACCTCAATAGCTACAGAAGTAGCACCTTGATCCAACATATCTTTTAATAGCGCATGAGTGCGTGGCGCATCAGGGGTTGTAAAGCCAGTTTTTTGAGTGGCTCCTAAAAGACCAGCGCCTAATGTGCCCATCACTGCAGACTTACCTTGCTTAGCTCGAAGTGCTTGTGCGACCCACTGTGTAATAGTGGTTTTGCCATTTGTGCCTGTCACACCAATCACCTGCATCGCTTGACTAGGCTGACCGTACCAGTAAGCAGCTAAGACACCAGCCTGCTCTGTTAAGTTTTCAACAGCGATACATCTTGAATCTTGCTCGATTAAACCCAAGTCTTCTGCAGACACTACTTGGCTTAAACCTTGAGGCTCATATAAAACAAGTGCAGCGCCCAAACTTAATGCATGACCAATAAATGGTCGGTTATCACTTAATTGACGCGCATTACCCATAGGGTATGCAAGCATCACATCACCCGCTTTTAAAACGCGAGTATCGCCCGTCATTTGAGCTCCAGGCTTCATATAAGACTGAAGTTGCAATTGAGTTGGCAAGGATGTGATGGGTAACATAGCGTTCATCGACTCAAAGACACCTTTTGCGCTGAACCACTTGGACTTGCTTGCAAATCTTTATCGACCATTTGCTTAACTGCTGCATCTGGAAGTACGCTCATGGATCTTAGGGTACCTGCCACAATATTTGAGAACGCTGGTGCAGCCACTACGCCACCGTAATAACCACCAGCTCTAGGTTCATCGACCATCACAGCAACAACAATTCTTGGTGCACTCATGGGCGCTAAGCCCACAAAGAAACCACGATATTTGTTGCTGGCATATCCCTTGCCCTCAACTTTATGTGCTGTACCTGTTTTCCCGCCCACTCGATAACCAAGTGTTTGAGCATTGGTTGCAGTACCACCAGTTTGAGTGACCGTTTCTAACATCTCACGCATTTGAATGGCTGTTTTAGCTGAAATGACGCGCGTCCCTTTAGGGTTTCCGTTTGTCTTATAAATCGACATAGGAATTAACTCACCATCTCGCGCAAAAATTGAATAGGCTCGCGCCATCTGGAATAGCGAAGCTGATAGACCATAGCCATAAGACATGGTGGCTTGATCAATAGGCACCCAATTTTTATATGGTCGTAAACGACCTGCTACAGCACCCGGGAAACCTGTCTTAGGTGCTTGACCTAAACCCACGGATTGGAACATCTCCCACATATCTTGGGGTTGTAATTGCATCGCAATTTTGGCAGTACCAATATTGCTAGACTTTTGAATCACTTCTGAAACACTTAAGGTGCCATACGGATGAGTATCGGTAATTGCTTTTTTACCAATCACAATCTGTTTACCAATTTGCATTTGAGTATTTGGTTGAACTAAACCTTTTTCTAAAGCCAAGGCTACTGAAAACGGTTTCATGGTTGAACCTGGTTCAAATGTATCGGTCATCACGCGATTTCTTAACTGCTCACCTGTCGCGCCATTACGAGTATTGGGGTTGTAGGTAGGCCAATTAGCTAGAGCCAAAATTTCACCTGTTTGCACATCAAGAACTACTACACCCGCTGCTTTAGCTTGATGCTTTTCAACAACCGCTTTAATTTCGTTGAATGCTAAGAATTGAACTTTGCTGTCAATCGATAACTGTAAATCAGCACCATCTTTAGGTGGCTGAATAATTCCTAAGCCTTCAACATAACGGCCTAAACGATCTTGAATAACGCGACGACGACCAGGTTGACCAGCGAGATCTTTCTCTCGCTCAAACTCCATACCCTCTTGGCCCTTGTCTTCAATATTAGTAAATCCAACAATATGAGCCATTGCCTCTCCCTCAGGGTAGAGACGCTTGTACTCATTATTCTGAGCAATACCTGGGATATTGAGCTCTTTAATTTTCTTTGCAACATCAAGATCCACTTGGCGCTTTAAGAAAACTTGATTTCTTTCAGATGCTAATTTTTTCTTAAGTTCTGATTCGCTAATTTCGAGCAACTTAGCAAGTTCAGATAATTTCTCTTTAGATACATCACTAGGCACCACATCTGGGAAAGCAATAATCGCTTTAGCCAACAAACTAGTGGCTAAGACCTCACCATTGCGGTCTAAAATTTTTCCGCGGCTCGCTGGCATTTCAATAGAACGAAGAGTGGCTTTATTACCTTTCTCTTCATAGAATGAATTACCAAAACCTTGTACCCATACTGCTCTAAAAATCAGCGCAATAAAACCCACAAAGATTAAGAACAAAACTAGTCTTGAGCGCCACATCGGTAAGCGCAACACCAAATTCGGCGTGGAAGAATATGAAATTCTTGGCATCAATCCACCACCACATATAGTGTGCGACCAGGATGAATCGGTTGCATATGCAACTGCTTACGCGCGATATCTGTAATCCTGGCTGCTTTTGATAAATTGCGTTGCTCGTACTCAAGACGCAACCACTCTTGATTTAAACGGCGCTCTTCTGTCTGTGCGCGCTCCAGTGCGACATACAAAGAACGAGTTTTTTGCTGTGCCGCCACTAAAGACAATGCGCACAGCATCAAAATAACCAGAAGAATGATGGTTGAGCGGTTCAAGCTACAACCCCCAACTGACTTTTAACTTTGCGCATCACGCGCAAAATAGCTGATCGTGCACGAGGGTTTTCTTTCACCTCTTCATCACTTGGCTTAATTCTGCCAACTAACTCTGCGATTGGTTTAGGCATTTGCTCTTCTGTTAAAGGCAAACCTCTTGGAACTGAAACATGTGACAAGCCTTGCATGAATTGTTTAACAATTCGATCTTCCAAAGAATGAAAGCTAATAACGGCCAAAAGACCGCCAGGCTTAAGACAAGTTAAAGCAGCTTTCAACCCACCCTCCAAGTCGGCAAGTTCTTGGTTGATATAAATCCGTATAGCTTGAAAGGTGCGCGTGGCCGGATCTTGGCCCGCCTCGCGGGTGCGGACGACACTAGCCACGAGCGACGCGAGCTCTCCTGTCCGAGTGAGGGACTCGCCTTGCTCTCTGCGAGTAACAATCGCCTTTGCAATCTGTAAAGCAAACCGTTCTTCCCCATAGTCTTTAATGACCCTCGCTATTTCTTTTTGTTCTGCCACAGCTAACCATTCCGCTGCACTCTGTCCGCGCGTTGTATCCATGCGCATACCCTGCGGCCCATCTTTTCGAAATGAAAACCCTCTGCTTGGGTCGTCGATTTGCGGCGAGCTGATTCCTAAATCCAATAAAACGCCATCGACTGATTCCGCTTCGATGTGATCGGCCATCGAAGCAAAACTCTCGTGAATAATTTGAAAGCGTGAATCCGTGATCGTGTGGGCTTCTGCAATCGCTTGAGGATCTTTGTCGAATGCCACCAGTTGTGATGCTTGATTGATTTGCTTGAGGATGGCTCGACTGTGACCTCCGCGACCAAAGGTTCCATCGATGATAATTTTTTTCTGAGATTGTTGTTCGCAGTTGTCTGAATAGCCCAATACCGAGGTGACTGCCTCGGCCAGCAATACTGGGCGATGGGTATATGTCATGGTCAGCCAACATCAGAAAGTAAATTGCTTGAGTGCATCGGGCATGCCTTGTGCAATTGCTACTTGCTCTTTTTGTGCATAAGTGGCGGCATCCCATAATTCAAAGTGACTACCCATACCTAAAAGCATGACGTCACGTTCAACATTGGCAGCTGCACGTAATTCAGGGCTCACAAGAATGCGACCTGAACCATCCATCTCAACATCAAAAGCATTACCCAAAAAAATACGACGCCACCAATGAGCATCCATTGGCAATTGCGCAATACGACTTCTAAATGCTTCCCACTCAGAACGAGGGAAAAGTAAAAGACACCCGTCTGGGTGTTTAGTGAGCGTGACTCTGCCTTCGCCTTGTAATTGCAAGGCGTCACGATGCCTTGCAGGGATCGACATGCGACCCTTGGCATCGAGAGTTAATGCAGAAGCACCTTGAAACACGTTAATTTCCCCACTTTTTCACACTTTTCCCCACTGTAGAGGATGACTAATAGGTGGTCAAGTGTTTTGGGTACTTTTTTTGAATTTTCTTTAATTAGAACAAGTACTTAGGAGCATATCTTGAGAGTATTTTAAGCCTAAATTTCTAATAAAAACATGAATATGGAAAACACTCTTAAGAAACTGGCTTAGGATTAAATTCGATAAGCGGTAAAAGTCATGACTTTTGCCATTAATTTCATGGCAGATTTCACTGGAGCAGGTAACTCTATGCCACCTTCACGAATCGCCATCTGTCCATGCTCGATTTCATCAGCTCTCATTTGAGCGACGATTGCCCTTGATGCGTAGTCATTAGCAGGCAATTCTTGTAAATGCCCATCTAAGTGATGCTCTACTTGCTTTTCAGTTTCTGCAACAAAACCAAGACTCACTTTATCTCCTGCTAAGCCAGCCACAGACCCAAGAACAAATGAGCCTGCATACCATAAAGGATTTAATAAACTAGGTCTTGCATCCAATTCTTTTAATCGGCTCTCACACCAAGCCAGATGGTCTTCTTCTTCAATAGCGGCATGCTCTAATTTTTGTTTTAGATCATCACTTTTGGCATGTAATTTTTGTGATTGATAAAGCGCCTGAGCACACACTTCACCCACATGATTAATACGCATTAAACCTGCTGCGTGTTGTTTCTCACTCGCGCTTAATTCACTGCTTGATTCATTAGTTGCCTCATTAGTTGCCTCATGAGTGGGTTGCGGTACAGCACGTCTCATCGGTGTAGCGCCAACAATCGAGCGAAGCGCTCGATCAAATTCAATGATGAATTCGTCAACAGGAGAGCTAGGTAAGTTGGATGGCATGACGCCATATTAAACGCTCGAATTAAATCTGGTTTTGATCAAGATCACACCCATTTGTTGTTTTATTACAACAATAATCTAAAAAATAGTTGTTTTTTAAGGTTATTAATCACTTTAAATGACCTTTATTGTTATCTTAAAAAATGGTTTCTTTGTAAACCATGAGGAAAAACATCACTTTTGTTGTTTTTTCACATCAACCTTCTATTTGGAGAAATCATGAAAAAAACGCTTATCAGCGTGGCGGTGCTTTCCATCATGACTGCGCCACTGAGCATCACAAGTGCTCAGACACAACATAGCAGCACATCTTTATATGGCGCCCTAGATAACGGCATCCGTTGGAGCAATAAAGTTGGTCAAGACTACTTGGGTAATGCCAAACAAAGCCGTTTGTCGATGAATGGAGGAGGACTATCAGGCTCCCACCTAGGTTTCAAAGGTCAGGAAGATCTTGGTCAAGGTGCTTCGGTAATTTTCAAATTGGAGGCGGGCATTAATTTAAATACCGGTGAATCCAATTCTTCAAGCGACTCAAAAATTTATGGCAAGAAAACTGAAAGCAAAAGTCTATTTGGTAGAGAAGCTTATGTAGGATTAGGTCATCAATCACTGGGCTATCTCACCATGGGTCGCCAACACACCGTGAGCTACGATGCCATCAAAGATTTTGATCCTAGTAACAA
>SSFP01000116.1 GCA_008015455.1 Polynucleobacter sp.
AAAGGGAGATGATGCATTATTAGTAAATGCCATTTCCTATAGGGATGGTGTGTCTAAAAGAAGTAATGAAATCAGAAATCGTTTTGTATCAGCGTCGGAATACATCAGCAAAGTTGGCGATATGCTGGATAAAGGTCTGGAACCGTCCGACCCGCTGCCTCTGGGTGTTGAGATCCTTACCGGTGGGATGTTGTCCGAGATCCAGGGAAGATGGACGAGGTCCACGGATCATCTTGACAAATATGTTAAAGAGTTTCTGACGGATACAGATGGAAAATTTGCCAATGGAATAAAAGAACTCCTAGAGCAAGTAAACAACTTAAGTAAGAAAGAGTTTTTCGAATTAAAAGATCGGTTAGGTAAAATTGACAAACCGTGGGCGACAGAGTTAGCAGTGTCACTGGACAAGGCCACCGAAGAGACGGCCAGTTCAATGAGTAAGTCACTGACACTCACTGGTAATGTATTAAGAGTTACTTCAAAGTTAACTCGGTCAATCATACTTACCACAAGCTATATACTTGCAGCATATGCCGACTATACACTGAAGCATGTGACAAAGTCAGGAGAAGTGGTCACAATGATACAGCCGACGGAGAAGGATAAAGAGGAATTTGTTTTATCAGATTCCGATAAGGAATTCTTACGTAAGAAACGGGAAGAACTAGAATCCCTTAGAGACTCTAAGACCAAAAAGAAGTTATAACCTTCCCTTAACAAAACGTCATAAAGACACCAGAGAGGCTTTAGGGCCTCTCTGGTGCTCTTATGCCCCTATGGTATTACTTTAGGTTTGTGTGGTTAATAAAGACCACTGTAGCGTCTTCTTCCACTATCAGTACATTGTTAGACTGATTCACCAAACGCTTCTTCAAACTAAAGCCTCTGGAATCATCCATCAACGTAACCGTATCCAAGTTTAGGTTACCACCTAAACCTTCTACCCTAACACCAATTACGTCAGTGGAATACTTCTGACGCAGCTCCTGTGTTATTTCAGCTATTGTAACTATGGGTTTAGAAATCATTCTGTTGAGAACTTGTACTGTAGTTTTCTTGATTTCATTCTTTAACTCTATATTCTCATAAGTGGTGAATGGAACATGCAGTGTGACAACAAACGATTGCTGTGAGTTAAGTTTTATCTGTGTGCCATCACCAATCATTACGTCTACCATTCCTACTGTTGATTTAGGATAGAAATAAATGTCTGTTTGTTCCAATAAGGATTTCTCTATATCAGCTAAATCCTTAGTTATCCAACTCACCACACTTCTAACTAACGTTTCTCTGTAATTAGTTGCAGCTGAGTCATTGGCAAACCAATAGGTTCCATCCACAGTGAAGATGTCCACAAAGCGAGAAACCTTTCTTACAGTTGTGGGTAAACCATTCTCACCTAAGAACATGCCTTCAATTATGTCACCAGCCTTATGTAGGACCAGCGGTATCATTATTGGATTGCCTGAGCCGTCTAACACAATGGTGCCATTGGCATCCCTTTGTGGGACCATCACTGTGTCACCAATACTAGCTATTTTAACTAGATCAATGTCTCCAGTCACCGGATCAGTAGTGATGGCGGGTGTACCGGTTACTGGATCTACCTGGTATACATCACTGGTGTGGGTCGCCACCACGTCAGCTGTGTAAGTAGCTACCTGATAAGGTTTAGGCACGCTCAGAGCCTTAGCCCAAAGATTCTTAAGGGGTAGGCCAAACTCTACCTTGAGTGTCTCGTGTGAGATTCCAGATATGCTAGTAGACTGTGTGGTTGATGTAATTAGGAAATCACCAAGAGCGTTGTCAACCTGATTTCTCATGAACGTACTAGGTAGACTACTGGCCGGTAGCGTAGTGAAATAAAGAATATCAAAATTCTCTTTAAGATCCATGACGTACCTCTGTGGATCCACTGTGTCCATATAGAAGTTAGAAACAGGCATTTGATCTTTAGCTGTGACAAAATAATTAGTCTTTATTCTAAACTCAAATATTCTAGTTTCCTTACTTGGATCCATTGTTGGTGACGACACCAGTGTACCCATGGCATACACTCTAGAGGTTTCCCCTGGGGGTGTGAAGGCTATTTGTGCACCAACATATACGTCATCAAGATTGTCGTAAGAATCATCACCAGTGACTTCTAGGTAAAGCACGTAATCCCCACCAACGTTTACACCACCTACGCTGCTATCTGGTTCTTTAGTAACTGTAACACCAGAGGTGGAAGCGACCATTTGCACACTATCGTTAGCTGCCACAAACACACGAGAGATTACATTTGGTGAGTCCAAGTAGTAAGGCCTTAAGTCAAATATACCAGAGCTACTATCTAAGACATAATGGAACGGAGAATGTTGGTACCCGCCTTGTGTTACAGCTGTGGCTAATTGTTCCTGTGACAATGTCTTGAGTGTGTTAACATCGGAAGAACCTAGTAGTTCCATCTTACCAGTTTTATTCTGATAAACACAGTTGGGTGTTAACACTAGACCATTGATCCCATTAAAGCCGCCATTATTGTCCCTGTTCGTTATGACGCCAGGATAGCCTTCCATCTGCGTAAACTCAACGTTGAGTGTTTGCATGCACCCAGCTGCCTGTGTAATCAAACTAACGTCAGTAGGTATAGGCATTTCTTTTGTAGCAAGGAAAACCCTATTAGTTATGTTGTCTATGTTTTTAACAACAGAGTAGCCTGCCCTACTTAGTGTTTGTTTATACTGAGTTGGAGTTATAGGCAGGGTTGGGTTACCCACGCTGTTACTTATCACTCTGTTTCTTAACTCATCGAAACTAAGAGAGGGTTGACCGCCAGAGACTATTGCATTTGAGAATACACGATAGTGTTCCACAGGCAGTGAATACATAGCCGCCACGTTCGGGGTCTTATCGTTCTCATCAATGGCATACCAGTTAACAGTGAACCCCTCCATTGGGATATATTTAAGATCTAAACTAAGAGGGCCCTTAGTTTCATAAATGTCAACCCTTAATTTAGATTGATTCATTATGTTTGTATAAATCTTTGGTATTCTTACGTTTAGATTGTTGTCACTCACACGCAGTACTGCGGTGGGTTTAGTGATGTCATAAATCTGTTCTGTGTGTGTTGTGTCTAACTCTGACCAGATGCCGTTATTACCCTGTACATATACCCTTGCTGTGTAGAACTCATCAGTGAAGGTGAAGTCTTGCTTAAACTCTACACCGCTACTTATAGCGGGAGTGCTGGAGACAATATTAAACTGATCTACATCCAGTTCTATCACTAACCACTTACCGTCCTCGTTTTCTCTAATGTCCCATGGAATAATGTTTGTAGGTAAAGTCTTTAGTGGACTAACCGCGGAGGTATCCCAAACCACTTGTAAACCACCATGAGGCATTTGCCTTATCTCAACCGGATACTGAATAGAGTACCTGTTTCCACCAACCTCAAAAAAGCTATTACGAGGAAGTACCAGTTTCTTCACGCCTGCGCTATTAGCGCCAGGCATGGCTTTTAATAAACCATCTAGATTAAGTAGTACAGACATTGTTGTCTTAGCGGGAACAGCAAAACGATCCCTGTAGTCTTTATCTGACATATGTGGATATAGGTCTTCCACTGTCTGTGCTGAATAGGGATACTGCTTTCTGGTGAGTACCGCGGCCTGGTTTAGGAATGCACTAGTCAGCACTGCGCTACACTCAGTAGCTAAAACAAATGGGTTGGTTGGGTCAACGATGTCTTTCTCACCATTAGTCACATCCCTTACCGTTCTGAGTATCGCCCTTTGAATACCGGATGGGTTATACTGAAACCCTATTGCGTCGCTCATCAAGCGACTGACGTTATTGGTAGCCATTGTAAACCTTTATTTAAAAACTATTTATTATAATCAATCGCCTTCTTCGAACTCTGGCGCGGGTATGTCCCCCTCACCTACATCCATGTAGGGTTTGAGCACGACATAGTCTTCCTTGAAGACCCACCATTCTAGTTCGTAAGTGCTTTCATTGATTCTTGGATAACCTTTGTTGTTGAATAAACCAAGAGCCGTGATTGGTATCTTAGTCATTGTTGACTCTATCTTGGATCCATTCATGGAGGGATTAAACATAACAGTGGTGTTATTGAATTCCCTTATCAGAATCTCATCCATGTACATAGCACCAACACACTCGAAGGACATCGATATTTCATCAGATGCCATGTTGTATGGCTTGTCTCTATCGTAGTTAAACTTAGCTCCCAGAGGGGAGACAGTTGGCATTGCTGCACCGCAGGCGGCTATACCCCTTACCTGAGTTTTGGATTGATCCATTATCAGTTGGTATATCCTAGTGTTGTAGTCTATCCTGAAGGCAGCTAGGTTATCCATTTTAGGAACTAGAGTACCTTCAAACACAGCGCTTTGATAAGCGCACCAGTAATAGAACAATGCATTAATAGGATCACCAGCAATATTCCTAAAGTTAGCAGTCAAACTAAATTTTCTATTGTAATCGAATATGCCATCAGCGAAGAACATTTCCTCACCATAGAAACCAGCCTTAGAAGTATAGGTAGGTACTTCTAAATCCGGCCAACCACTCAAACTTATTAGTGTGTTTGTCAATATTGGTATGAAAGCCTGGTTCTGGTCTACAAGAGTAGTAGTTATAATTGGCTCTGTTCTCCCGGCACCAGCATTAGGATTAGAACCAAGATAAAACCTACCTTGACCACTTTGTAAGTCAGGATCTAAATAACACCGAATAATTCTTTGGAGACTGTTAGCATTCTCAGTTAATAACGGATTAAACTTTCTCAAAGACACAAGGTTGTCAGTACTAAAATTTAAATCCGGTCTAGTGAAGAAAGTAAGACCCTGAACGTCCTTATTCATTGGTAGTCTACCAGGCATCATTCGATGGTTTAAACCAAAGAAGTTATCCCCTATGGGGGTAAGCCTACTGCCAAGACTGGATTGAAATGCAGTTAGCATGTGAAGTTCTTTTTTAAGAACATCCGTCATTTGTCCCTGCTGCATCAGGTCAAAATCTTTTTTATCAATAGCCATTTTTAAAGTAACCTTTTTATAATCACAAGGAAAAACAAAATGTCAGTATTTAGTATATTCAGTGGTGGCGATAATCGCTCGGAAGAGAGTAGGTCACTACTGAGAACAATAAGACAAGTTATAGACGTTTGGTCTGGAGCTGCATCGGGCTCTTTGATTGACTACACAAGAATGACTCGTGTTGAACCAATCTGTATGGTTGATAAGACACTTATTTACAATGACTCCACTGAGGAGGTCATGAACTCACTGCAGTCTATATTTACCGCCTACTATCTGCAAGCCGCGCTGATAAGTATCAATGTTGGACGCGTGGAAGTAATGCGTCATCTAGATAAGCTAAACCCAAACCGTGCACCAATGGATTCACTGGCAGACGGCGCAGGTTATGTATTAGCCACAGAAGACTTGAAACATGCTCTGCCAATGAACTTCTCTATGGAAGCTGTTGGCGCTAGAGCTGACGACGGTCATCGTTCTGGTGCCGCAGGTAGAAAGATTAGTGACGAAATTACTGCACTTACCAACCTTTCGGTAGGTAAGATAGTTTCATTAGAAATCAAAGACGGTGAAAACGCGGCAGAGATTCCTGTCACAATTCGCCTTATAGCGGCTAGCCTGGAACCTGATAACCTGGTTCATATTTTATCCTCAGACGCTGAGGAATTACGCACCGTTAAAGAACGCTGGCGCGGCTGGAGATCTGGTCGTTTAGAATTCATTAAGGACATCATGTTCTGTCAGGATCTTATCGACGCACGTAGAGAGAAGATGGTTAAAGATAAGTCAGGTCTTTATGACTCTATTATTGCGCGTGGTCGCAGTAACCGGATTGCCGGCATCTTATCCGCCAACCCATCTATTGCAACAGCCTCTAACCTTTGCGTAATTAGTAAAGCTAACTTAGAAAAAGTAGAATCACAAATCAATGCTAAACTCAGTAACCCCAAAACTAGAGAGAAAGTATTTGAGAGTTCTTATTTGATGATCATGGCTGTTGTCGATACTGAATGGGAACGCGTGACGTTCTACCACCGCGGTATCTCTGACGCCACAGAGATGAGCTTGAAACAATTGAAAACTGCTAACAAGGGCAAAGGTCCCGATATTGCAGACATCCTGAGTGCTTACCAACTCGGTAAAGCGCCAAACCTTTAAACCCTTATATAAGGAGTATAATAAATGAAAATGTCAGACTATGTCAAGACATTGGCACCAGAACTAACTAAAGAAGTTGTTCTTGAAGATGCTCGTCTCACAGTTACCAGACTCAAAGATGATATTCTTCCAGCCTATGAGCAAGCAGCAAAACTGATGGTTAAGTGGAAGTTCAATGACGAAGCAATTCGTAATGCACAAAGTGAGTTTAAGAAAACCTGGGTGAACCACAAAGACACCAGAATGGTTGCCCCTTCAGATAACTTTATCGTTATTCTGTCTAAGTGTATTCCTGTCTTTGTTCGTAACTTAGAGAAGGTATCTGAGATCATTGCCGATACCTGGAGTGAGGATGTGCGCCCGAAAGGCTTGACCTTTAAGAATGCTAACTTACTTCAGTTTGTTGAGATCTCTAGTTTCGTATCTAAGTACATGCTGTCACTACTGGACTTCGTTTATGTAAGTGAAACAGCAGCTGTTGATGAAGACACTAAACTTGACGATAACTTCAATCAGAAACAATTAGAAAACATCAAGAGCAATTACGCTGCTTTCTTAGATGGTGTTAACATCTGTGGTTACAGAGACGGTCAGATTGAAGAGTTACTCAATGTGATTCCAGATATTACTGTCCATGGCACCAGTGAAGACAGCATTAAGTCAGCACACGGCCAGAAGAGTACAGATCCAATGAACATGGGTTTTATACCTATCTCTTTGAATCCAATCTATCATATCCGTATGGGTATTGCCGCTTGGCAGATTAGTAACTTTAAAGCCTCTAAGGAAGAAGTCAAACTTCTGCAATTGCGCTTACTGTACCTACAGAGAGCAGCTGACGGTAAGAAAGATGCACGTCTTGAGAAAGAGATTTCTTATTTGAAAGATCTGGTTGACGAGCACCAATACAAAATAGCCGAAATGGAGCGACGCTATGCGTGAAACAGCCCTTAGGGTTTATCCTAGGGGGTTCATGGGTTCTGCTACTAAGGATGCGCCTATGCGCACTGCAAAGGGTGGTGGCTTTACAGTCTCACAACTCTACAGAGCAGACTCTAATCAATTAGAACCCCTAGGGTCTACAAACCCAGAAATAGATTCTCTTTATCAGCTGATGTCCACAACACCACTAGTTATTGGTGACATTGGGTTTAAGGAGAAAGTAATATCCGAAGCACTAGTGGCTTTCGGTACTGACCATCTCTCCTCATGGGTGGACTATCAAAATAAATCACCATACCTTGGGGATTTACACAAAGAGTTCATTACTGATACATTGTGTTTCATAGCTACAGGTAAACGCCGCATGAGTCTGTTTACTTGGATATCTCTATTGGATGACAAGGGACGTAATGATGGGAAGAATCTCAGCGTGAAAGAGCCTAGAGGTTTAGTCACCGAATATGAGAAGAACATGATCTCCTCTTGGTTCGAAGGACACGGTAGACTCAAACCGCATATCGTTGACAGCATTAATGAATGGCTGATGCAGGACAATGGTCTAAATGACCTAGTGGTTACACTGGCTATTTTGTTTGGCGAATTTAAAGACGGTTCTTTTAAATCGAACAAGATTGCTAGTTAAGTATGAAAGGAATTTAATAAAATGAGCAGACTAGCATTGCGTCGCCGCCTACTCTCGATGGAGGAAGGTGAGCAACAACAACCAGAACAGAACCCTGAAGCTGAAAAAGCTCCAGCTCCAGCGCCGGCACCAGAGCAAACGCCTACAGAGGCAACACCACCGGCCGCTGAGCCAGAACAGTCAGAACAGAATCCCGAAGATGCCGCTTCCGATAAAGAAGTAGTGGAATCTCAACAGAATGCTGATGGGGCAGCTCCTGTGGATGATCAAATGCCTGCCCCTGGGGAGACTAATGACCTTGAGGAAGAAATAGCTAAACAGGATGAAGCTATCTCTGAGACCGCAGAGGCAATAGACGCACTGGAGAGTTATAGGGGTATCCTTAAAAACTCAAATGAGGCTTTTAGTTTAACAACTGCTACTTTACTAGATAAAGCCGTTAATGCAGAAATCACACGTTTAAACAAATATAATCCACCCACAAAGAAAGCAGCACTGGAGTCTATGTGTGTTGAATACAATGACCCGTATGCTAGAAAAATGATTTCAATGGAATTCATTGGTGAGGTAATCTCCACTATTTGGGAGAAAATTTCAGCTATGATTTCGGCTATTGTGGATAAGGTTGTTAGTTTATTTGGTGGGTCATCGGGTGGTGCCGGTGGTGGATATATATCGTCATCTTCTGACGTCATTAAAACAGCCTCCGAAAAGGTTGAGGGTGTACCTATTGTTCCGAAAGTTGATATCGATATATCCAGCGGTGAGCCAGTGGTAAAAAACCAACCTGGGGTAGAAATTAAAGCTTTGAAAGATTTGAAAGGTGCCATAGAAACCCTTAGCGTCGACACCAGAATTTCTGCAAAAACAGTAAAGGAAAAAGTAGAATCACTGGAATCTCACGTTAACATACTCAAAGGCTTTGTTTCAGATAACATGGAAATGACTATTAAGTTGTTTCACGATTTAATGAGGATTAAAAGCCAAGAAGAAGTTATTTTCTATGTATCTGATTTCTTAATTTCACTAAATGCTTTAGCGAGAGATAGAGTCTCCGGTAGAATACTGTTGGGCCAACCAGACGTTAGGGAAACCCTAAATCCCGACTATGATTTCTACACAGATAAATTACCCAGATCGGGACCAATTTTTGCAGAAAAGATAAAACGCCCACCGGAAGATGGGTCGATTTATTTTTCCGATATGTCCCCTAAGTTGTTGCACGCAAATCGACAACCAACAGTGTCGGAGTTTATTCTCCCAACTTCAGAGGAGTGCGACGAGATAGCTTCCCTTAATAAGAAAATCGTGGAGTCCATGAGCTTCTTAGCTGAAGACGCCAAAGTTTTTATTGAACTAAAAGATAGTTTTAAGAAACTAGTAACCTTAATGGAAGAGTTACCGAAAGCCGAATCCATTGGGCCGTATAAAGATCTTGGATTGCCAGAGGTTGTTACGGGAACAACAGAAATCGAAGCAAAAATAAAAGAGCTTATTTCTAGCGGAAAAATATTATCTGAAAGCGCGGCAGCCGGTAAACTCGGGCATATCGTGAACTGGTTAGCTAAGCAGCACGGAGACTTAGCTCTGTTTGTTAACAATGTCACCGTCGATGCGAATAAGTTTGTTAAAGTGTCCAGGAAGAATTTAACCAATAAAGAAAAGAAAGCTTAATTACCTTTCTAAACAAAACCGAATACTAATACACTAAATGGTATGGTTAAAACCAAATCAGTTGGTTAACAGTATAGCCTGAAGTAATTGCTCAGGCTCTTTTTTCAAAATTACTTTTACGTAAAAGGAAATTAAATCATGAGACGTCGTATTGCACACGGCCTGATTCGTTCCATGGAGGACGAACAACAGTCAGAAATGACACAAGGCACAGACGAACAAGTAGAGGCCTTGGCCGAAGCTGGTTCTCCTGACCTGGATCCCGCTCCTGAAGCTGCAGCCGCAGAAGAAGTAGCACAAGACATCCAAGCTGAAGAAACACAAATCGAAGAAACTGCTGATACAGTAGAGGCTTTGGAAAGCATGGCTATGGTAGTTCGCCAAGCTAGCCTGGAAGGTGGTCTAAACCGCACTTCAGCAGCTTTGGTGCGTAACCAAATGGCTTATCACCAAAAACGTTTGGGTGCTAGCCGTCGTGTTCCTATGCCTTCAATGGAAAGCTTTGGTGGTGTGTCTTCACGCCTGTCAGCTACCAATGTAACAATGGAAGGCATCAAAGACTTGGCTAAAACAGCATGGGACGCTATTGTTAAAGCAATGCGCCGCGTAATTAGCTTCTTCCAAGAATACTACAACAAGTTCTTTGGTGGTGCTGAGCGCCTGAAAGCGCGTGCTGAGAAATTGGCTAAAGTTACTGTAGAAGGTAAACTGGATGAGAAGTCTGGTGATGACACAGGTTTGGCTTCACGCTTGCACATGAGCAAGGTAACTAGTTTTGCCAAGCTCAAAGAAGGCCTGGAGACAGTTAAGAAGTTGGTTGATGCGTCACAGGGTGCTAGCAAAACTGTAACTGACAAGATCGAAACGTTCTGCGATAATGACGCTGAAACAGTCACTAAAGAAACATTGACTGCTTTGAATACAGAAGTCAATGGAGCAATGAAGCTCAATGGTTCACTTACTGAAGCCAATGGTTCTTCACTGAACGACGTTAAGGGCTCAGACGCTAGTGCTAAAGTATTCGCTTCAACAGAAATCCCTGGTGGTAACGTATTGTACGTTCGTGAAAGCGGCAGCACAGGAGGCCTCAGCCGTGCTTCTGGTATCAGCTTGACTCCTTTGGACTCTAAAGCTACAGCTACTAAAGTAGAATGGTTAGCCGGTCCTAACAACAATGACATCGCTAACATGGTAGCCGGCATTGCTGGTGCTTTGGTGTTTAACAAATCAGGCACTGAGAAGGCTCAGAAAGTACGTGAGAAGATTGCTAAGTTTGCTGAACGTGCGGCTAAAGTAAGTTCGAATGAAAGCTACGCATTCTCTTTCGAGGCTGACGGCGATACCGGTGACACAACAGACGGCACAACGACAGCTGCTGCAAACCAAACTTCCAACACAAACACAGCAGCAACAACTGGCACTGCAACTAAAGATCCTAACGCTTTGGCTGGCGCTGGTTTGCGTTCAGCAATCAATAATTTGAAGGATTGCGTTGGTAAGCCTTTTGACACAGTTGCTAAAGAAGCTTTGGCCATCGGTACTGCTGCACTGAACCTGGTAGACAAGTCTATCCGTTTGCACAGCAAGTAATCTTTTTTTTTCACAATCCAAATCTATAAAGTAAGATTTTAAACTCTCTTTTCTTACTTTATACAAACACTTTTTTAAGGAATAAAATCATGCGTCGTTCTTTTTTGCGCGCCTCTCTGGAAGAAGATAACATTGGCGGCGAAGTAATCGCCGTTCCAGACTCAGTTACTGAAGTAGAACTGAGCCCAATGGAAGAAGCCAATGATGCTGTAGAAACTCAGACTCTGTTGACTGAAGTTACTGCTGACATCGCTGAAGTTGAACAAGCTACTGACGTAGCTGAATCACTGGAAGACTTGGCTATTATTGCTGATAGCGATATCAAAGCTGTTACTCCTACCGAAGCTGCTCTGATCGAAACAGCCGCTGGCTTGGCTGCTGCCGGTACTGATGCTGACCCTATCCAAGTAATCGAAGGTCCTCAATCTGAAGGCACTTCATTGGAGAGCTACATCGGCCGCCGTCTGAGCACTGAAGGCTTGAAAGATACCATCCAACGTATCTGGGAACGTATCAAAGCAGTTCTGAAAAAGATCTGGGAAAAAGTAGAAGCATTCTTTTACAAAATCTTTGGTCAGATTCCTCGCCTGCGTAAAGCTATCGAGAAACTGAAAGACCGTATCGGCTCTGAGACTCGTTCAGTCGAAGATAAGAGATTTACTGTACGCAGTAACATTTCTCTGTTGACAGTTGATGATGTAGTTAAGAAAAACGGTAAGGACTTGGCTACTGCTTACGCTAAAACCAGCCCTGTATTCGCAACCACATTCAACGGTGTAGCGAAAAATATCAAAGAAATCGGTAAGCAAGTTAATGAAACACTGGGCAATTTCGACACCGATGCTTTTATTGAAAATAAAAGCACAGACGCCACAACGTCCGAACTCCAAACCAAGCTGTCGGGAGTAAGCGGTGGTTTAATTGCCGCATACACGAAACAGACCGCCAATCAGACGCACAGTCGTGATGGTTATGATGTTTCCGTATCTGAATCAATGGTTGGTAATAAATCCGTTGTTGCTACAGTTAAACAAAGCGCGGATGCGGAGGCTGATCCGATTTCTGTTTTCTCCTCTTCGGCTACTTTGCGTGTATACGTCACTCGTTCTACAAACTCTACAAAAGAGTTGCCTGACACTGTTGAATTTGAAACAATGAACAAGGGCGACATGTTGGCTCTGTTGGATTCAGCTATTGCTATTCTGAACCCTATTGAGGCTTACAACCGTTCTACAGCACTGAAAGACATCAAAGAAAATCAGAAGAAAATTTCTGATAAGACAGAGAAGATTGCGCAGACGGCACGTAAATACGGGTCAGATAAGGATTCATCACTTGATAACAACCGTGCAGCTCTGCTGTTCTCTTCTATTACTCGTTTGTCTACAATGCACGCAAACTTGGCTAAATCTCCATCTGCTGACTTGGCAGCTCTGGGCTTGAGCTTGGTTCGCAATGCAATGACTCTGTGTGAAGAATCACTGCGTCAGTACAAAAAGTAATCTAGTGTAACGAGCACTCCAAATCCTGTAATGGCGACCCATGAAAACGGTACATGCTAAGCAGTTACAGGTGGCATAAGTCGTAAGTCCTACTGGGGTGCCCGTGAGGGTTCCTCAGTAGGACTTTATGCCGCTATCTTTTCTAATAGGTGGCAAAATGCTATGTTCATTAATAAAAGACCAACAGTACCCACGAAAGGATACTCGTAATGCCAAAACTGCTATTACAACTACCAGAGGTAGAACAGAGCTTTACCAGACCTGTGGTGGTAGAGATTACTAAACAAATACTTGAGATGACTGGACTGCCTAAAGATACACCTATTAGGTTTCCAGGAGACACAGAAGACATTGCACAACCTGGTACTATGCTAGAAGGCGAGCAGTATGATCAAAACTACTTTGAGAATAATAGAAGAGTAGTAGTGGCGATTGAAGAGAAATACCAAGAAGGTATAGCTCTCACACAAACAGTACTCCAGAGAGACAATAGACTAGTTTATAGAGACGACGATCTTGGTGTGTATATCAAACCAGTTTACATCTCTACTGAGTTAACTATTAACTTTATCATGAGACTGCGTGATAAGAGTGAGGCAGTCAGGTGGAGAAATGATGTACGTAATAGAGTCAGTCTGATGCGTGACGTTAGAATTCATGATTTTGATTATCACTATCTGTTACCAGTGGAAGCAGAAGCTATACTCAAAGAAGTACACAGACTCAGAGAGAGTAATCAAGGCTACGGTGAAGACTTTGAGACGTGGTATACGAAGTGTGTTACCGCTAGGGCTACTACCGTATCAGACTTAGCTGGTAAGAATGCTAGGCGTGCATTTACTGAGAAACAGATGCGGTGCATGGGGTGGTTTGACTGGGTAGAGGGTTCTGAGAAAGAGGATAAGTCTAACGACTCTGAGAGTCGTGACGTTTCATTCTCCTACAGAGTAAACTACGAGAGACCAACAGGTATTGTATTGGGCTATCCTTTTGTAATACACAATCAGGTAATTTCCAGTGAGTTCTCCAGGCAGGAAGTGTCAGATGAGGTAGAGAAACACGCTAAGTCATTCTCACTCTACGGTACACTCTACAACTACTTTGAGAAGAAAGATCAGACACAGGACACTATCTACGACCAAGGTTTGAGATTACCAGCCTGGGATGACTTTCTACCACCGACTATTCTCCCAAACATGAGACCGGTCATAACAGCCCTTACCACCGTGGATGACGATGGTAAGATGCTGCTTGATTTAAATGAGTTAGGTGAGTGGGGAATATCCCCAATGATACTAAAGTTTATAAAAGAGTCTGAGGCTCCATTTATCACTAAGTACAGAAAGAGTGTGCTGAATATATCACTGTACAGAAAAGATACATTAGGTGGTGATGACTGGATAGAATGTACCAGCGAAGGTATAGTGCAAGCCTATAGACCACTAAACCAAAGAAATCATTATCACTTAATGCTTACTGTTTGTACAGATTGGACGATACTGGATAAAGACGCAATAGAGCGTCTTAGAGATTGGCCTGAGGTAGTAGTCTTACTTATGTACAGCATAGGTAGGGTTGTTACCGCTGACACTATAAATGGTCTGCTCATACCAAGAGATGAGATGGATAGGTTGGTGGACATCAGTTCAGGAGCAGGCTATAAGCAAGGTGAGTATGACGTCTATAAGACTACTCCATATGTAAACACTAGCCCAACCGACGATAACCGTTATCCACAGACAGCCACTTCTGGCATTGTGCCGTTTGATCCCAATATCCCTGTCGTTGGGGCTATTAAGCACAGAGGTGATAAATGCCTAATGAAGACAGTTCAAAGTTGGGGTATCGTAGGTAGACTATCAAGACAATAATTAAGGAAAGACAATTATGCCGTTAGTAACAAAACAAACAGCTGCAGTTTCTAAAGAGGTACCAGTGGTACCTGTTATTGCAGAGCCTACGTATAAGGGCATTACTGTAGACAACAGTATCACACCACGTGAGAATCTACTTGTGCATATAGCAGGTAGTGCGTGGATTGTAAACTACTACTCCCAAGTGATTAACGCTAACGTTAACACAGAGGGACAGAATGTAACTATGGATCCAGTGTATCAACAATACACTAAGATTCATGATTACGAAATGCGTGTCAATAGTCCGCTGTCATACAGTCAGGACAACGTAACTAAGGTAAGTACGTATACTGGATCAGCCACACTCTATCCAGGTTTGAAACCAAACCGTGGTGACATGTTTATTGCTGACATGGGTGATGGCTCAGCCGGTCTCTTTACTGTTATCAGTACAGAGAAAATGTCTTACTTTAAAGACGCCACTTATAAAGTGGACTACACTCTTGTTAGTCCAGTCACACCAGACAGAGTAGCCGACCTTGATAACAAAGCAGTAAAAACTGTTTGGTTTAAGAAAGAACAGATTGAGCAAGGCGGTACACCTTTCTTAGTGAGAGATGAAGCTGAGTCTTTATCTAGACTAAAGAGTGATTATAAATCACTCATAGGTACCTACTACAAAGAGTTCTTCAATAAAGAGTTCTCTACTCTGATAGTTCCAGGTCAGAGTGTTTCTGTGTATGACCACCACCTAGTACGCTTTTGCTCTTCTTTGTTTAATTCAGATGACGCACAGGAGATTAGACACACCAGAATCTTTGGTGATGAGCTAAATGATAATCTCAGTGTGGTCACTCCTTACGACGCCATCATTAAACGCGATAAGAGCCTCTTAGAGGTGGCCAACAGGCGTATGGGTAAGCTAC
>SSFP01000016.1 GCA_008015455.1 Polynucleobacter sp.
ATGTGTCCGGTATAAACTGTAAAGTATGTCTCAGGTCGTACAAAACCAACCTTCGGGTTGGTTTTTATTTTCGAATGTTTATCTGTGGAAATTATTTGAAATTAAATTGCGATGAATAAAGTCATGCTGATTAAGGCGATCAGCTTTTTAGAGATTAGCAACAGACAATAAACCCATAAAAATGTGTAATATATTATACATTTTTATGTTATAGTGTCCTCATGAATCTACGCGAAATTGGTCTTAAAGTTGGGCAGCGTCGTACTGATCTGGGTTTATCTCAAGAGCGGTTAGCCAAACTTTGCGGGCTTTCAAGATCCACAATTCATCATTTAGAGAAGGGAAGTCTGAATGATTTAGGTGCGGCTAAATTGCTATCCTTGCTCTCGTTGCTGGGGTTAGATGTTATTACCCAAGAGCACACTAAAAAGCATCACGGTTTGGATATGGCTAGTAAGACTGCTAGCGTTAGCTACAAGACTAAATTGCATAGTAGTGATTTATCTAGGTCCTTAGTATCTGGTGAGTTGCCGGAGAAGATTTACCCCCATGTAGCCACCTTAATAGATGAGGCGCCATTAGCAATTATTGTCTCAGCCGTTGAGGAAGCGGCTCGAGAGAATCATGTTGCACCTAAACTCATTTGGAAAAATATTGATCGATGGGCTCATGAAATGCATTCACCAAGATCGGTGTGGGCTTAATTAATGAATATGATTGGACTTTTGGTGGTGGCACCGTATTGATGTTCCGCTACAACCATCGTCTTAGTAAAGATATTGATATCTTTGTTCCTGATCCTCAGTACTTGGGTTTTGTTACCCCTCGTTTAAGTGATGTCGCAGCAGCAGTGACTAATCAGTATGTGGAGGATCAAAGCTCTTATGTGAAGTTGATTCGCCCGGAAGGGGAGATTGACTTTGTGGCATCGCCTAATCTAACCGAAACTCCATTTGAAATATGGAATATTAGTGGACAACATATTCGAGTGGAGACTGCTGCGGAGATTGTCGCTAAAAAATTATGGCATCGTGGTGATCGAGCAACGGCTCGTGATCTATTTGATTTATCTCTAGTCATTGAGCGTGAACCCAAGGCGTTGATCAAAGCATCCAAATTCTTGAAAAGACATGCGAAAATTTTTACTGATCAAATTATAAATAGAGCTACTCTGTTGAAGATGCAGTTCAATGAAATTGACGCTTTACATTACAAGCCAAGCTACGAGGAAGCAGTTCAAAGAGCAACGAAATTTCTAAATTCGATTTAATGAATATGGCGGTAGTCTCATATTTCATATTGTTTTGAACATATGACTGGCAATTTTTAATTAAGTTGCTGTTTAGCTAGGTCATTTTTCATTTAAGCTTTTCTTAATATTCAAGGACTAAATTAATCTCATTGGAGGATTGATGAGATTAATGACTAAATTACTTGGCGCAGCACTCATTAGCTTAAATGCAATAAATGCATGGGCTGTTGATGCAATTTCACTAGAAAAACAGTATTCAGTAGCTGCTAAACAACCGGCTTCAGTTGCTAGGGGAGAAAAGTTCTTTGCTAGCAAACATGGTAAAGAATGGAGCTGTGCCAGTTGTCATGGTGTTCCACCTACTAAAGATGGTAAACATGCCTCAACAGACAAGTCTATTAGCCCACTTGCGCCAGCATTTAATGTCAAAAGATTCACTGACGAAGCTAAAGTCAATAAATGGTTTAAGCGTAATTGCAATGATGTTCTTGGTCGTGAATGCACATCTCTAGAAAAAGCAGATGTCATGGCTTATCTTAATTCACTCAAATAGGTCATCTATGAAGAAAATATCTCAATTATTAGTTCTGATGAGCATGACATCCTTAGCGATGGCTGATGGCAATGTGATGCCTATGAAAGTGCCAGCAAAGGTTCAAGCAGAATGCGCTTCTTGCCATATGGTTTATCCACCAGCGTTTCTTCCAAAAGAATCTTGGGGAAGAATTATGCAAGGCTTAGACAAGCACTACGGTACTGATGCATCTTTAGATGCTCAAAGTGTCAAAGAAATTAGCCAATGGCTCAATCAACATGCTGGAACATATAAGAGAGTCTCATCCGCTCCACCTCAGGATCGAATCACAGAGTCTGCATGGTTTATTAAGAAGCATCGAAAGATCAATGACTCAACCTGGAAGAATGCGAAGGTGAAAAGTAAGGCTAATTGTATGGCTTGTCATACTAGTGCCGACAAGGGTAATTACGACGATGATGATGTGAAAGTTCCAAAATGATTGCAGAAATTAGAAAAAGAATGATGGTTTGGGATTCCCCCATATTTGTTACACATTGGTTGTTGGCTATTTGTTTTGTTGGGGCTATCCTGACTCAGGAAAGTGAAAAATTTAGACTGGTGCATGTCACCATGGGTTACACCATGCTGGGCATCGTAGGGTTTAGGTTGATATGGGGTTTTGTGGGTTCTAAGTATTCGAGATTTAAAACAATCAAACCGCGTTTTTCAAAAGCTCGTGAAAATATTCAAGCTTTTCTTTGCGGTCATAAAGAATTTTCACTTGGTCTCAATGCGCTTGGATTTTTAGCAGCTTACGCCTTGATGGGTTTGGTTCTTTTGGTATCTGCATCTGGATATTTGGTGTTTAATGAGATTGGTCCTGAATTAATCAGTGAATTCCATGAGTTAATGGGTGATTCTTTAATCATGGTGGTAGTGATTCATGTAGGGTCAATAGTATTAAATGCTCTATATCAGTATCTGCAAAAAACTAATGCTGGCGTTGCTAGCAGGGTGGGTGTGATCGCCCAAAAAGCAAGACCCTATAAATGGGTAACTGGCATCATTCTATTGATGGTCATTTATTTCTGGGGACTTCAATTTAAAATTTGGCCATGAGAATACTTTTAGCTGAGGATGATAAAAACCTAGGTGATGCCTTAAAGCAAGGTTTGATAAGACATGGCTTTGAAGTAGATTGGGTCAGAGATGGTCAGGCAGTATTGTATGAGGCAAGTCAGACCAATTACTCAGCCTTGGTTTTGGATATTGGTTTACCTCTACAAGATGGATTTACCGTTTTAAAAGAACTACGAGTCAATAAGAGTCGAGTGCCAGTTCTTGTATTGACTGCTCAGGATGGGGTAGAAAGTATCACTCAGGGACTAGATTTAGGTGGAGATGATTACGTTATAAAACCAGTAGCCCTTGAGGTCCTGGCGGCTAGATTGAGAGCCATCATTAGACGCTCTGAGGGCGTTACTCAAAATGAGCTCAAATGTGGGGACTTGGAGTTAAATCCACTGACTTTTAAAGCCCGTCTTAGAAATGAAGAGATAGTACTTTCAAAAAAAGAGTTTGCATTATTACAGGCACTCATGCTCTCTTATGGAAGAGTGTTAACTAAAAGTCAGTTAGAAGATCAGTTATATAGTTGGGGGCACGAAGTTGAAAGTAATGCTCTTGAGGTTCACATTCATCATTTGAGAAAGAAAATTGGTGCAAATCACATACTGACCATTCGCGGTGTGGGTTACCAATTGAAAGATTAAAGTGCTTAAAAAAACATTTTCTTTAAGAAATCGTTTGCTCATTATGATCATTGGTGCTGTTTCCATGATTTGGGTGGCAACATCATTGATGGTTTGGTTTGATGCCAGGGATGAGTTAGAGGAGTTATTTAAGAAAATTATCGAAAAAAATATTTCAATCAACAAAATTACGCATGAAAAGAATGAGATATTGGTTGATTTGTTATGGGGATTAATCTGGCCTCTTATTGTTGGGTTGCCAGTATTAACAGTCATCATTTACGCCATTGTTCACTGGGCTAGCTCTTCAATTACTAAGCTTCAAAATGCCATTAATCAAAGAAGTCCCCATTCTTTAGAGAGTATTGAAATAACTGATTTGCCAAAGGAAATCAGCCCCTTGCTTTCAGAGTTAAATCATCTACTTTCTAAAGTAAGAACTTCTATAGAGCATGAAAAAAGGTTTACTGCCGATGCGGCTCATGAACTTAGGACGCCACTAGCAGCTATTAAAGCCCAGGCAGAGGTGATTCGGCTGGAAAAGGTTTTGGATGATGCCTCATTCTCCAATTTAATTGAAAGTTGTGACAGAGCTAGTCGCTTAATTGAGCAACTCTTAGCCTTATCTAGAGTTGAAACATCGGTTAATGCTTTTGAAAAAGAAAATTTCAATATTTCTGAATTTATTGTTAAGCAAATTGCCTATGCCTACCCTCAAATTGAAGGTAAGAATCAAGAAATTGAGTTCAATGATCCTGGTCAGTATCAGGTAGAAGCTAATAAGCCTCTTCTAGAAATTTTATTTAGAAATTTACTTAATAACGCTATCCGATATTCTCCTGAGCACGGAAAAATTAATGTTTCGATTCATGAAAAACAAGGCAATATCTATCTATCAATTGAAGATAGTGGTGCTGGTTTAGCTCCAGATCAAATCGATCGCTTGGGAACAAGATTCCAACGCTTAGGTCAGCTTGATACTTATGGCAGTGGCTTGGGATGGTCAATCATTAAAAAAATTGCAGAAGTTGAGCAATTAAAGATTGAGGTTCTCAAGGGTGGGGAGCTTGGTGGGTTATTGGTTTCAATTAGGTTCCACAATAAGTCACTGTAGGTTTCGTACCAGTAGGTCTTGGAAGTGACAAATGGTGTCCTAGGTTTGATTGGTTGTACGGTTGCCTGAGAGTATCAATTGCATCATGAAGTTTAGATAAATCTCCAGTTGATTCAACTTTATTGTAGATCTCTTCTAGAACATGATTACGAGCAATGACTACTGGGTTGTTAGATCGCATCACTACCAAAGCTTCTTCTTTGTTGTGATTTAGGTAATTGAGATGTTTTTCCCAATGGGACTGCCAAGCTAGCAATGCAAGATGCGGAACCAATCCCATGCTTAATTGTTGGAAGGTATGAGTGAAGTCTAGTTTTTCTGATTGCATCAAGGTGAGTAAATCATTGACTAGTTGTAGGGATTTTTCATCAACAACATCAATACCTATTTTTTTGCAAAATAATTGATTTCTTTTCTGCTCAAAAATGGTAGAGAAATTTTTTAATGCAGCTGTTGCTTGTTCAACTGCCTGATCTTCGGAGTCTGGGTTGATCAATGGCAGTAATGATTCTGCTAGTCGACAGAGGTTCCATTGAATAATATTTGCTTGATTGCCATACGCATATCTACCACTTTGATCAATAGAGCTAAAGACAGTATGAAGATCATATTCATCTAAGAAAGCGCATGGACCATAGTCAATCGTTTCTCCAGAAATACTACTGTTATCGGTGTTCATCACGCCATGGATAAATCCAACAGACATCCATTGAGCAATGAGTGATGCTTGTTGATCAATGACTTTCTCAAGTAGTCCTAGATAGGGGTTATCAGTATCCAGAAGATCCGGGTAATGCCTTTTAATACTGTAATTAGCTAGTTGCTTGAGCACCTCATTAGATTGAAGTCTGGCAAATTGAAATGTTCCTATTCGAATATGACTGCTAGCCATACGTACTAAGAAGGCTCCCGGATGAACTCTTTCTCTTTGAACGGTCTCTCCAGTTAAAAATAAAGCCAAACTGCGACTTGTAGGTATGCCCAGCCCATGCATTGCTTCGCTATAGACGTATTCCTTCAGCATGGAGCGTAAAGTAGCTAACCCATCGCCTCTGCGTGAATAAATCGTCGGTCCTGCACCTTTAAGATGAATGTCATAGATGTGATCATTTTTATTTTTGTATTCACTTAATAGGATTGCGCGGCCATCTCCGAGAATGGTGAAATGTCCAAATTGGTGACCTGCATAAGCTTGGGCTATGGGTTGAATAGAGGCATCTAAGTTTTTACCGCAAAAGAATGCATCGGATGCTGATGAGTTAAACCAATCAAGATCAAAGTCAATGGATTGAGCTAATGCGGTATTGGATAGCAGCCTTTGAGGTTGAGCAAATTGCTTGATATCAGCAGTTTTAAACATACTGGAATCAAGATGTTGGTAGGTCTTGAGAGCTTCCCAAGGCAATTTGGTCATAAGAATTTATTTAGATAGATTGTTAGATATCTTAATGGAGGTCGCTAGGCTGGGCATAACCATTAAATTGATGTTGTTATTCAGTTACTTACCTTTGTGGTGATAAGATCTTGACTTAAATCAAATGAGAATTATTATCATTTGATACAATGATTTCATTAATACTTTTTAAGCGAGATAAATATGACATTAACCATGGCGATGGTCACTTTTAGGGAAGGCTTAGAAGCACTTCTTATTATTGCAATTTCAATTGTTTACTTCACTTCGATGCAGGCTACAAATTTAGTGAGAGCCGTTTGGGTTGGTGCGGGTGCATCATTTCTAGCATGTATTGGCTTGGGATTCTTATTTGAGCATATTGGTGGAATTTCGCCGCTATGGGAAGCGTTGTTGGCAACTTTGGCAGCTGTACTAGTCTTGAGCTGTACTTGGCAAATGTTACGTCACGGTCCCAAAATGGGGCAAATGATTCGTGAGCGACTAGAAGCTGTTTCAAAAGAAAAAGCATTTTGGGCAGTGGCTTTAGTTTCATTTTTGATGCTTGGTCGAGAAGGTTTAGAAGCTGCAACAATGCTAGCTTCTCTATCAACGCAAGAGGAGACTACACATCTTGTGCCAGCAGCAGTAGGCGGTTTAGTGTTGGCAATTATTGTTGCTTTGTTGTGGGTCAAATTAGGTCGAAAAATTAACCTCACAACAATATTTAGGGCATCAGCCATATTCATGACATTGTTCTCTATTCAATTAGTGATTTATGCCTTCCATGAATTCACGGAAGCCAATGCGCTACCTTTTGTTGATAACACCTACTGGCATATCGTGACCGAAGACTATGCTCCTGAAGGTACTTATGGTTCAATCCTTAGTTATGTCATGGCAGCATCACCATTCATATACGCTATCTACCAAGTGCTACAAAGAGCTTTATTTAAGGAGCCGCAGAGCGTTTAAGGGTCTATAGAGGCATGTAAGGGTTTTTCTTACTCCAACGGGATCAAATAACTATTGATCCCGTTTTTATTGGCTGTTAGATTGGAGTCATCCTATTCCTGATGAAAGCGAGGGGCTCCATGAGAAAAGCAACAGGTAAGGCTAACCAGCCTAATGTGATGAGATCTGCTCAAGCAATGGGCGAGATGGGGCAAGTAAGTTTTGAAAACGCCCAGGCAATAGCTAAGATTAATCAGGATGCCGCTCAACAAATGGCAAAAGCTTTTCAAGAAAAAGTGGCTGAGCTGATGAGGGTTAAAAATCCTCAAGAAGCTTTCGATTACGTGCAAGCTCAAGTATTGCAAGATGCAGCTAAGCAGGTCGCAGATTACCAAACAAAAGTATCGAAGGTGATGAAAGCGAATAACCAAGAATTAGCTGAAATGGCTCAATCATTAATTGAGCAATCAAAATTAGATTTAATCCATTTTGTTAATGAAGCAACTGCCAATGCGCCAGCAGGTTCTGAACCTTATGTTTCTGTCTTTAAATCAGCATTTAATAACGCACTTCAGAATTTTGAGTTGATTAGAGCTAGTACTGCGGACTCATTCGCTAATTTTGAAAAGTGCGTAGAGAATATGAATCAATTATCAGAATCATTCACAGCAAAACCGAGCCATAAAAGGCATTCTCAACGTTAAATTGAATACCTTAAAGGGCTTTGAGGCGTAAACTAGACGTATGAATACGCCAAACAAGACCCAAGTAAAAGCACCGGCTGATATTTGTGATATTTCTGAGCATCAACGAATACAGGATGAGTTGCAGTTATCCAAATATCAGCTCCAAAAGAAGAATTGGGCGGTTTTAGCTTATGCGCATGCTGCCATTTCTTTATCTCGAGCCAGTGATGAGGGGCAGCTCATTAGTGGCGTATGCGCAGCCATTGTCAAAGAAGCTCCTTATGTCATCGCCTGGGTTGGGATTGCACAAGATGATGAGAAAAAGACGGTTAAGGTTGCTGGCATGGAAGGGTCTGCGCGGGCATATGCAGAGGGTATTACAGTCAGTTGGTCTGAAAATGAGCCTACTGGAAAAGGTCCTGTAGGGCAATGTATTAGAACGGGCATATCTGTTGTTATCTTGGATTCTGAAGAAGATCCTCGATTTCTTCCATGGCGTGAGCGTGCAAGAGCTTATGGCATTCGTTGTATTGTTGCAGCACCTATACAAAAAGATGGAAAAACTATTGGCGCATTAGCTGTTTACTCAACAGTTGCTAATGCATTTAGTGATGATGATATTCATTTATTCGAAAACCTGGCCAATGAAATTGGCTACGGCTTAAGATCCATTGAGCATCGTAAAGAGTTAATTGAAGAGGTTAAAGAGCGCCAAGCTGCTCAAGCACATTTAACCCTTGCGCTAGAGGCAACCATTGCCGCCATGTCTAAAACAATGGAGTGGCGCGATCCATATACCGCTGGTCATCAAAAACGGGTAGCCGATATTGCTGTATTGATTGGTGAAAAAATGGGGCTCAGTCAAGATCGACTTCAAGGATTGCATATGGCTGGCATGGTGCATGATATTGGTAAGGTTGCTATCCCTGCTGAAATTTTGACGAAACCAACTGCGCTCACTGATCTCGAAAGAAAGATGGTTCAGGGGCATGTGGAGTCTGGGTATCAAATTTTGAAAGATGTACCTTTCAAATGGCCAATTGCCGACATGGTTAGACAGCATCATGAGCGCATAGATGGGTCTGGTTACCCCCTGGGATTGAAGGGTGATCAAATTTTATTAGAGTCAAAAATACTAGCAGTTGCTGACACTATTGAAGCTATGGCTTCACATCGACCCTATAGAGCGGCAAGAAGTATTGAAGCAACCTTTGAAGAAATTAAAAGGTTATCTGGAACTTGTTTGGACGGCGAGGTTGTTCAGGTCGCTTTAAATATATTTTCTGACGAAGCAATGATTCAAAAAATGTTGGTGCGTCACTAATGAAGTTCTTTGTTATTGCTCTTTACTTAATGGCTATCCTCTTGCAGTTGGTAGGTGTTTATTACGCAGTCCAAGTGCTAAAAAAAGTAAAAAGTTATGCCTATAGTATTTTCTTTTTGATTCTGAGTTTGCTCATTATTCTTATTGAGCGTTTTTATTATTTAATTGATTGTTGTTTATTTGGTAATTACAAACTATCCCAAGCTTTCCTGTACTTGACCATTTCTAGCTGTATGTTGATAGGGGTGATTGGTTTACGTCGATTACTTGATACATTAGAAGATCAAAATGAAAAGCTTCAGCGTGTTGCTAAAACAGATCACCTAACCGGTGCTCTAAGTCGATTAGAGCTTGAGTCTTTAATTGTTCAAGAGATTAAAAGAAGCTCTAGAACTCAAGACTCAATTGCGATTCTAATGATGGATATTGATCATTTTAAAAATGTAAATGACAACTATGGTCATCCTATAGGCGATCAAGTCTTGAAAAAGTTGAGTCATTTTTGTACGACTCAACTAAGATCTATTGATGCATTTGGTCGAGTTGGCGGGGAAGAGTTTTTGATGATGCTACCCAGGACTTCTGAAGCGGAAGCTTTTCAGGTGGCTGAAAGAATCCGTGAGGGGGTGGCTAAGCTTGATTGCGCTAAAGTGGACGGTCAGGCTATTCGGATTCAAGTTAGCCTAGGCATTTCAATTTATACCCCTGATCCATCTGCACTTGATAACCCTTATCAGCTAATGAAAACACATGCCAGACGAGCTGATCTAGCGATGTATCAGGCTAAGCAAGCCGGTAGAAATCAAACAAGATGTTGGCATGAATAGCTCTCTATAAGAAAGTTATCGTGTATATAACTGTCAAAACTAAATTTCTATTTTCATTGGCTATTGCAGTTGCTTGGGGTGGTTTTTCGATCTGGGCAAGTCGTTATTGGTTTGCAGAGTTATCTACCATCGTAGGAGCTGGTTTTGCGATATTTTTAATTGCATTTGTCGCAATTGTTCCTGGGTTCATGAATGCTTTCATGTTCTCAAGCCTGCTATTTGATCGTCGCCCTATTCGACGCCATCTTGATGAGTACCCTAATCTATCGATTTTGATTGCTTGCTTTAATGAAGAACAGTACATCAAAGAAACTATTCTAAGTATCGAAAAACAAGCTTACCCAGGTAAGTTTGAAGTGATTGTTATCAATGATGGTTCTATCGATCAAACTGCAGCGATTGTTCAAGAATTAGTTCAAGAAAAGTCATGGCTTCGATTGATTAACTTAAATAGTAATCAAGGCAAAGCTGCGGCTTTAAGTATTGGTTTAGAGGAAGCTCAGTACTCAAAAATTGTCACGATTGATGCGGACTCTTATTTATTTAAAGATGCTCTTGCCAGAATTACAGAGCGATATGCCAGTGATCCTATTAATACGCGTGCTGTCGCTGGCACAACTTTGGTTAGGAATTCAAGGGAAAACTGGTTAACGCAATCTCAGGAGTGGGACTACTTTCATGGCATTGCCACCGTTAAACGAGTTCAGTCTTTGAATCAAGGTACTTTAGTGGCTCAAGGATGTTTTTCTTTGTATGACAAAGGTGCTTTGAATGAGATTGGTGGGTGGCCAGAGACGGTTGGTGAAGACATTGTTTTAACTTGGGCTTTATTAGAAAAAGGTTATCGAATTGGCTATTGTGAAGATGCCATTATTTTTACGGTTGTGCCTAATACATTAAAAAGCCTTGTGCGGCAGCGCCAGCGTTGGGCGCAAGGCATGATAGAGGCATTTAAATATCACCCAGGTATTTTGTTCAAGCCTCGTTTGTCTACCTTTTTCATTTGGTGGGATTTGTTCTTTCCTTTAATGGACTTAACATTTACATTCGCCTTTATTCCTGGAATTGTTCTAGCCTTGCTCGGTTACTACTGGATTGTTGGTCCAATGACCCTGAGCCTTTTTCCTATAGCCTTATTTATTAATTTGCTGATGTTTAAGACAGAGAGCAAGATGTTTGAAGCGCAGGGCTTGCATGTGCGTAAAAATGTTTTAGGTTTTTTGATTTATTTATTGCCCTACAGCATGATTCTTCAGCCCGCTGCAGTGGTTGGTTATTTCTTAGAGTTCTTAGGTGTTAGAAAAGTTTGGGGTACTAAATGAAGGCAATGAATTTTTCATTAACTGATTTGGCTCGTATTAGCTGCCTTTTGGTTGGTATGGCAGGAATTTCTTCAGCTGTTAATGCGCAATCGCTTAATCAATCATGGGGTTTGGTGGCGCCAACTATTTTTGCTTCTAGCGATAGTGATGATTTTCATGTCACCAAATTAGGGGCTGGCGCACTACCTTTTTATCAAGACGGTCAACATTATTTAGGATTGCAGGCAACAAATAATCATTACTCAAGCCCTGATTGGTCCAAAAATGGTAGCCAGATGAGTTTGGTTCAAAGGTCGATTGATGCTCAAACCGGTTTGGGTAGCGTGGGAAGTCTTGGTGTTAGTAATATTTCTGGTCGAGAGTTGTTAACGGCTGATGTCACATATTCTGGAGCTATCAATACCAGCTTATCTTATGAGGCATTTTTCTTTAGAGATTGGGTGGAGACTAAGAATTCTCTTAATAATGGCATTAGCCATAATTATTACGGGGGAAGTTTTGAGCAAAAGCTTGCTAAAGATTGGACTGTTATTGGCGTATTAGCTCAACAAAAATTTTCGGATGACAATATCCGCAATCATGTCAGGGCTAAGTTGATTTACGATGTTTTGCCAGAGCAGGGGATTAATTTTCAAGCGAGACATCGTCAGTATCGAGATAGTCATGAAGCTACTGTGAATTACTTCAATCCTAATGAGTATCAGGAGGATATGTTGGCAGTCGGCTGGCGCAGAAAATATCAAAATTGGCAGCTTTCTGGAGTTATGGGTCTGGGTCGTCAAAAAATTAATGATGATCCAATGACCACTACTAAACTTATTGAATTAGAGGCTCTGAGCCCGATTCAAAATAAAGTATTTTTGAGAACAAAGCTTGGATATTCTGATAGCGCCGGCTTTGGTGGTCCAGATTACATTTATCGCTATTTCCAGGCGGATTTAATTTTCTCTTTTAATTAAGTATGAAAAAAACCTTATTAACAGCCATTTGTCTTTTTATCTACACATTCTTTGAGATTTTGGCGGTCTTTCTTGATGTGATGTTCTTGATGGCATCCTTTACTGTTCCAACGTTTGTTGGATTTTTATTAAAACCCTGGGCTGGTGATGTGATTGCGGTCATTGGGGTGGTGATAGGCGTTGCTTTATTTGGTGTCACATTTGTTAACAGAAAGTGCGTACAAGCTTATTTGCAGACTAAATTAAGAGCTAAATCTGAGTCGATGATTGAGTCTGTTCGCACTAAACCTTATTTTCTCGACTAAGGTTGGCAAAGATCAAAATTAGGTATAGGATGAAAGTATTAACAATCGTTAAGGAGTGAGTCATGGCTGGTCAAAAAGAATTTATGCAATGGCAACAAGAACGCGCTAAAGAATTATTTTCTCTTTCGCATCGCCTCTTAGAAACGGCTAAGCAATTTAGTGACCATCAGGCAACAGAGATTAAGGCAAGTATGGAATATGCCAAATCTTTTGCTAAGCAAGCGGCGACTAATGATTTAGAAAAGCTCAAGGCGCTTCAAGAGAAGTTTGCCGATGAGGCATCCACTCGTGTGAGTGCTTATCAGAAAAAAATTAAATCTCTTTTAAAAGATCTAGAGGATGAAACGGCAGAAGAAGTTGAGAAACATCTTTCTAAGGCTCGTTCAGCGATGGAATCTTGGCTAAAAGAAGCTAGTAAAAATTTCCCAGAAGGGTCAGATAAATTTACAAGCGTAGTTAGAGATATCGCTAATGCAGGTGATAAGGTTTTAAAAGAAGGTAGAGAAATGGCTAAGCAAGCAGCAGAAGCTGCTGAGCAGCAGTTTGCCGCTTTTGAAAAAGCTAAGCCAACAGTTAAAACTGCTGCCGCTAAAAAACCGGTTGCAAAAAAATCTACTGCTAGAAAAACAGCAGCTAGAAAATCAACTGCAAGAAAATCTCGCTAAATAAATAACTAATGAAAAAGTTATTCTTATTAACAGTTGTGTTCCTATCCGCTTGTGCTCCTATGAAGGAGCCAAGCGTAGCTGTGGGTGGTGATACTCACTGGACTTTGCAGTTCACCTGGTTAAAAAATAATAAGCCCACGCATACACAAACATATCAATTTGTTTCCCGTATGGAATGCTTTAACCAAATGTATGAAATGCAAGAGGCTGCTAAGAAGGTGAAGAACCAGATTGGTTCTGGTTTGTGCTTTAAAGCGTTTGCCGAAGGCCAAGAGCGCACAAGCAATGATTTACTTGCGCGCTACAGTAAATAGTTACTTATGTGTTTAGACCTTGGGATGATCAAAGATCATTCTTAGGTTTAATCAGATCTTTTCTTTGAAAGCCTAGCTTTTCAGCTTTGGCAATTAAAGAATTTTCTAACTCAGGCTTAAGAGTTCTCTCGCGAGCTAAGATCCAAAAGTACTTACCGGTGGGCTCTCCAACGAGTACCCATGAATAATCCTGAGCTAAATCAAGAATCCAGTAATCGCCATAAAAGGGTCTAAAAAAAGAAACTTTTAGTTTGGCATTATTTGAACCTTCAACAACTTTAGCGATAGCTTCCGCTTGTTTCTTCTTGTTAGCTGTTAGACAAGTATTAACAACTTTAATATGGCCATCAGGTCTTAAGCTGTATTGAGCTGTGACTGTGCGGCAGTCATCATCCTCAAACCAATTAGGAACCCTGTAGATTTCATACCATTGGCCAAGGTATTGATTAAGGTCAACAGATGTAACTGTTTTAACAGGTTCGCCTGAGACTCTGTAGACAGGTTGGTTGGCGCAAGCACTTAAAATAAGTGCTGCACTAAGAAAGCAAAGATATTTAAATTTACGCATAATTAACATCGTAATCCAATTTGAGATCATTATGAAATACCGTATTTGGGACCTACCGTTAAGAGCATTTCACTGGCTACTAGTATTAACTGTTTTATTGAGTTTTGTGACAGTTAAAGTGGGTGGCAACGCCCTAGTTTGGCATGCTAGGTTGGGTTACCTAGTGATTGCATTAATGATCTTTAGGTTGATCTGGGGTTTTGCTGGTTCCCACTATGCACGTTTCAAGAATTTCATTACAGGTCCTCAAGCGATCATTGCTTATTTGAAGAAACTAGAACAAAGCCCTGGACATAGTCCGGTAGGCGCAGTATCAGTGATTATGTTGATTCTTTTATTCACAGCGCAAGCAATTGCTGGCTTATTTGCAAGCGATGACATTGCATTTGATGGTCCTTTGGTGAAATACGTTTCCTCTGAATGGGTAGAGTTTTTTACTAGTTTGCATCGTTTAAATGAACCAGTTTTAATGGTTTTAGTGCTTCTGCACGTGGCTGCTATTTTTTACTACAAGAAATTCAAGAAAATTGATCTTGTGCAACCTATGTTGCTAGGCGATAAAGAATGGAATGAAAAAATCCCTGTTGCCAGGGATGATTTCAAGTTACGCTGGAGTGCCGCTCTATTGTTTGGCGGCATTCTTGGCGTGATGTATTACTTCTTGCGATAGTTGTCGTGACAGGCTTTGCAGCTTTGCCCTGCAGCACCAAAAGCTTTCTTGATAGATTCTAGGTTGCCTGACTTCGCTGCTGTATTAAGTTCAGCGACAGCCTTTTCCATCTTATCTGCACCCGCTTTAAATTTATCTGCTTCTTTCCAAATTTCAGGTAAAGATTTTCCGCCTTCTGTGCCGGCACCAAAAGCTTGCCATGGCAGGTGAGCTAGGCTAGCAACAACCGCAGCATTAGCAGCGACTTCTTCTTTGTTAAAAGGTTTTTCACCTTTAACGACTGCGCCAATCCTTGAAAAGTGGGCAGCCATCACAGTGAAAGTCGCCTGGCGATACTTGATAGCATCTTCAGATTTAGCAAATTGAGCTTGAGCAGCTAATGGGCTAAGTAATCCGATAAGTAGAGCTGGGATCATGATTTTCTTCATAGCATTCCTCTAGTAATTAAAAAATAATTCGAATAGGTATTAAAAGGGTATCTAAAAACCAATATGTCAAAGACATTAATGGGCGCATCCAAAAGTTACTGATAATGTTTGTTAATAGTAATCCCAAAACAATATAAAAGCCCCATGGTTCAATTCTAGAAACCATTGCAGCTTGTTTCCAAGGAAGTAGCCCTACTAAAATTCGACCGCCATCCAATGGTGGTAGAGGGAATAAGTTAAAAACAAACATCACCACATTAACTAAAACACCAGCTTGGCACATCTCAATAAAGAATCTTTCGCTCAAGCCTAGTTTGATGAGAAGTAAGTAAGCGACTCCCCAAATGAATGCTTGGAAAAGGTTGGAGCCTGGTCCGGCAAGTGCCACCCACACCATATCTTTTTTGGGGTGTCTTAGGTGACCAAATCTCACAGGAACCGGTTTAGCGTAACCAAATAGAAAAGTACCGGCAGTAGCAAAGTAAAGAAGCAAAGGCACTGCAATCGTGCCCATCGGGTCGATATGTTTTAGAGGATTAAGGGTGACTCTACCCAACATGTACGCTGTGTCATCACCAAATAATTTGGCAGCATAGCCATGAGCTGCCTCATGAAGAGTAATGGCAAAAATAACGGGGATTGCATAAATAGCAATCGTTTGAATGATTTCTTCGATGCCCATTATTCGGCAACCGCAGTTACATCGTAGCCTGCATCAACAATCGTTTCTTTGAGTTGATCTGTGCCTATAGTAGATTGAACTTTGACAGTCTTTTGGGGAATGTCAGTAGCAACTTGAGCTTGAGGATCCAGTTGCAAGATGGCATTAGTAATGGTCTTGGTGCAGTGACCGCAGTTCATTCCATTAACAGTAAATGTAGGCATAAATTATTTATCTTTTCTTCAAAATGAGAGGACAATTAATATTCATATTATCCAAGTTTTATTATCTTTTGTATGAGCCAATTAGTCACCCTAAAAATTGACGGCATGACATGTGCTTCTTGTGTAGCAAGAGTAGAGAAGAGTTTATTAAAAGTAGAAGGTGTTGATGCTGCTAGCGTTAATTTAGCCACTGAGAAGGCGCAGGTAAGGGTTGGTGACCTTGAAAATGTAGATACTTACATCCCACACCTAATTAAAGCGATTGAGAAAGCTGGGTTTGAAGCGTCTCGCTTGGAGTGTTTGAAAAAAACTCAAAAACCGAGTTTTTTTGATCTGCATGGTCCTTATGCAGTTTTACTCAGTATTTTGTTATCTTTGCCATTAGTTTTGCCGATGGTTTTGATGCCATTTGGTTGGCATGTTATGTTGCCAGCAAGTGTTCAATTCTTGTTGGCAACACCAGTGCAGTTCATATTGGGCTCACGTTTTTATATTGCTGGTTTTCATGGCTTGCGATCTGGCTCAGGGAATATGGATTTATTAGTGGCTGTTGGCACTACAGCGGCTTATGGTTTGAGTATCTACGAGTGGTATCTCTCCGGCTGGGGTAATCCTCATCAAATTTATTTTGAGAGTTCTGCGGTCGTTATTTCTTTGGTGATGCTTGGTAAGTGGCTAGAGATGCGAGCTAAGAAGGAAACAACAGCAGCTATTTCTGCATTGCAAGCTTTGTGGCCCAATGAAGCCAAAGTATTGGCGCAACAGTCATTAGAGAATCTTGATTACCGAAATTACCAAAATCTAGCCATTGATCAAGTGATCCCTGGAGATTGGGTCTTGGTATTGCCTGGGGAAAGAATTCCGGTTGATGGAGTCATTCTTTTAGGTAGTAGTGAAGTTGATGAGTCCATGTTGACTGGGGAAACTCAGTTAATTGCTAAAGAGCCTGCCGCCTTAGTAACTGGTGGCTCTTTGAATGGTTCCGGTCGCTTGGTCATTCAAGCTCAAGGCGTTGGTGAAGAAAGTACCCTGGCCAAGATGATTCGAATGGTTGAAGATGCGCAGGCAGAAAAAGCACCTATTCAACGTTTGGTTGATCAGGTGAGTTCTTGGTTTGTGCCAACGGTCATTGTGATCGCCATTTTGAATTTTTTAGTTACTTATTTTTTCTTTGAAACTTTTGAAACGTCATTAATTAGGTCAGTAGCTATCTTAGTGATTGCTTGTCCTTGCGCCCTTGGTTTGGCAACGCCTGTTGCCATCATGGCAGGCACGGGTGTTGCAGCGAAATCAGGAATCCTCATTAAAGATGCGCAAGCGTTGGAGTTAGCTCATCGCTTAACAACGATTGCATTTGATAAGACAGGAACATTAACAATAGGTCATCCACAGCTGATGACTTATAAAAATGTCTCATTAGACTCATTAGATGATCTGATCTTGTTATCGCTGGCGATGGGTTTGCAAGTGGGTAGTGAACATCCGCTTGCCAAAGCCATCATTGATTATGGTGAGCAACAATCGGTGACCCCACAAGTTTTTAGAGATGTGGCGATTCAGTCCGGTAAAGGTATCCAAGGAATCTGTGAAGATGGACCATATTCTGAGCAATCTTTGAGCTTACTAAGCCATCATGCTTGGCTAGAGATCATCAAATTATCTAATCCCATTCTTGCGCAACAGTATCAGCAAGAGGCAGAAATTGAACTATCAAAAGGTCACAGCGTTTCTTGGTTGGTATTAAATCAGCAAACTGCATTAGGTATGTTCGCATTTGGCGATCAGTTAAAGCCTGGTGTGAAAGAAGTCATTGCGCGTCTAAAAGCTATGCAGATACAAACAGTCATGATTTCTGGCGACAACCGCATCGTTGCTGAAATGATTGCAAAACAGGTGGGTATTGATCGTGTCTTTTCTCAGGTATTGCCCGCTGATAAAGCTCAACTAATCAAGCAACTAAAGTCTGAGCATGTAGAAGCTTATGTTGCCATGGTGGGCGATGGTGTGAATGATGCGCC
>SSFP01000046.1 GCA_008015455.1 Polynucleobacter sp.
CTGCCTAATTCCAATCGATATTTAGCCCAAGATGATTTCATCTCTAATAAGTGAATGGTTGTATCTGAATTAGGCTCTCCGTCGACCTCATGCATTTGCATAAACTGCTCAGACTCTTCAATTCTGCTTTGATAGTGAATAGGAAATCGATCTTTTAATTCATCTAAATAAGGAGCAATTGCCTCATACACCTTAAGGACCTGGCGCTCTCGAAATAAGGCTTGATATAAGTCTCTCTCGCTAGGCATCTTAGAAAAGGCTACCAAGCCAGCCGTCTCTCTATCAATTCGATGAATGGGGCTTAAATCTTGAATACCTGTCTTATTTCTTAATCTAACCAAAAGTGTTTCTTGTAAATAATGACCACCTGGAGTCACCGGCAAGAAATGTGGTTTATCAGCAATGAGAAGATGCTCATCTTGGTAAACAATTTGTTCATCAAAAGGAATTAATTCCTCATCCTGAACTCTTCTGTAATAGTAGATGTAGGTATTTGGTTCAAACAAAGCATCAGGGGATTGAGGGACACCTTCTTGATTGAGAACCAAAGCATCATTCATACGGGACACCCACTCATCTTTTGAGATAGCAGGAAACTGATCAATCAAAAAATTGATTAGATGGACATAAGCACGCCCATCATTGGGCAAAAATACTTTGCTAGGTCCAACCCCGTTCTTAATATCCATGCTTGATTGTTTCATGAGCTGATAAAAACATAAAGCCGCACCATGACTCTGGAATGCGGCTTTATGTAGAGCTTAAATACTTGACTTAAGCTGCAGTCTCACGACTAGCCTTCTTACGCTCATGCTCTTTCAAGTAACGCTTACGAATACGAATACTCTTCGGTGTCACTTCAACCAATTCGTCTTCAGCAATAAACTCAACCGCATACTCTAAAGACATCTGGATAGCAGGCACTAAACGAACCGCCTCATCCGTACCTGATGCACGAACGTTGGTTAACTGCTTACCCTTAATCGGGTTCACAATCAAATCATTGTCGCGGCTATGGATACCAATCACCATACCTTCATAAAGTGCATCACCAGGAACTACGAACATACGACCACGGTCTTGAAGTTTCCATAAAGCGTAAGCAACTGCTTCACCATCATCTTGAGAAATCAACACGCCGTTATGACGCTCACCCACCATGCCATCCTTCATCGGACCGTAAGCATCAAAAGTATGACTCATCAAACCTGTACCGCGAGTCATCGTCAAGAAGTCGCCTTGGAAGCCAATTAAACCACGCGCAGGGATTCTGTACTCAAGGCGTGTACGGCCTTTACCGTCAGAAACCATGTCAAGTAATTCGCCTTTACGCTTACCCAACTCTTCCATCACACCACCTTGAGTGGTGTCTTCAACGTCAACAGTCAAGTTCTCATACGGCTCCATCTTCACACCGTTTTCCTCATGGAAAACAACGCGAGGACGAGAAACTGCTAACTCGTAACCTTCACGACGCATATTCTCAATCAAAATTGTTAAATGCAATTCGCCACGACCAGACACTTCAAAAACAGTATCGTCGTCTGTGTCATTCACACGCAAAGCCATGTTTGACTTTAATTCGCGATGTAAACGATCTCGAATTTGACGGCTTGTCACAAATTTACCTTCACGTCCAGCGAGTGGGCTGGTGTTAACCATGAAGTTCATCGTTAATGTTGGCTCATCAACCTTGAGCATCGGTAGTGGCTCAACTTTTTCAGGGGCGCAAACAGTTGTACCAATTGCTAGATCTTCAATACCGTTAATCAACACGATATCGCCAGACTGAGCTTGCTCAACCTGTACACGCTCTAGACCTTGGAACTTCAGCACCTGATTCACACGACCATTGAATGGTGTGCCGTCTGGACCATTCTGACAAACTACTGCTTGACCAGCTTTAACAGTACCGCGGCTAATACGACCTACACCAATCTTACCTACATAGCTGTTGTAATCAATTGACGAGATTTGGAACTGCAAAGGACCTTCTGGATCTTCATCACGAATCGGCACATATTTGAGAACAGTCTCAAACAAAGGAGCCATCGTACCTTCACGAACATCAGGAGATAAACCTGCGTAACCACTTAAACCAGATGCATAAACAACAGGGAAATCTAACTGTTCTTCAGTCGCCCCCAATTTATCAAATAGTTCAAAAGTTGCATTCACAACATAATCAACACGAGCACCCGGACGGTCTACTTTGTTCACCACCACGATTGGCTTTAATCCTAGCGCTAGAGCTTTTTTGGTCACGAAGCGTGTTTGAGGCATAGGGCCTTCAACCGCATCCACTAGCAATAAAACACCGTCAACCATCGATAGAACACGTTCTACTTCACCACCAAAGTCCGCGTGACCTGGGGTATCAACGATGTTGATATGAGTGCCTTCATATTCAACCGCACAGTTCTTTGACAAGATCGTGATACCACGCTCTTTTTCAATATCGTTAGAGTCCATCACGCGCTCAGCCACTTGCTGGTTATCACGGAAGGTGCCTGATTGACGTAACAATTGGTCAACCAAGGTTGTTTTACCGTGGTCAACGTGGGCAATGATGGCAATATTTCTTAATGCACGAGTATTACTCATAGTTCTGCTTTCACTTTTATCAATTATTTAAATTCGTTACTTCTACTGCTTGAGCCATCAAACGACGGGGATGTAATACACCCTTACGCCAATCTGCTGTACCCATAAAATTACATGACTCAATCGAGCCACGATAAATTCTCATTAACTCTTCTTCCTGACCTAACTTGCTCACAGGCACCCTCTGACCTAAACGCAATCGATCAGCATCTTCATTAGATAATTCCAAAGAAGATAGTTCTTGCACTAGAGCATCAACCGGTAATAAAAAATCAGCTTTAGCAGATTCATTATCTGCAGCAGCCTTCACTTGCTCCAAAGTCACGCCTTTGGTTAAAGTTAAATGCCCCACTTTCTCTCGGCGCAAACCAACTAAGTGCGCGCCACAAGACAGAAACTCTCCGATATCTTCCGCCAAAGTTCTGACGTATGTACCCTTACTACACGACACTTCCAACTCTGCTACAGGCCAATCGATACTCTTCCAACGAAGTGAATAAATGGTCACTTTCCTAGCTGCTCGCTCAAGCGTTTCACCCGCTCGCGCATACTCATAAAGGGGCTTACCATCCCGCTTTAATGCCGAATACATCGGTGGAATTTGTTCAATCTCACCTGTAAATCGATCTAGCACCTTAGAAAGTTGCATCTTTACTTCAACTGAGTTGCTGAAATCAAACGAAGGAGTCCCTCTAGCTATGATTTCACCTTCAGCATCACCGGTTGTCGTTTTCTCACCAAACTTAATAGTTGCTAAATATGTTTTATCTGCATCTAATAAGTCTTGCGAATATTTTGTTGCCTCACCAAGACACACCGGCAATAAGCCAGTCGCCATAGGATCTAAAGTTCCTGTATGTCCCGCTTTATCAGCATGGAAAATACGCTTAACAATTGTTACTGCAGTTTGTGAGCTGATTCCTTCTGGTTTATCCAAAAGAATCACCCCATGAACACCTTGGGGCATCACTTATGCCTTATCACTATCTTGAAGCGCTTGATCAATCAAACGGGACATTTCGATACCACGAGTTAACGACTCATCGTGATGGAAATGTAAAGTAGGCACCGTATGAATATGCAAGCGCTTGAACAATAAAGAATGCAAATAACCAGCCTTCTCTCTTAAAGCAGCAAGAGCATATTCAGGTTCCGCACCCAAGACAGTAAAGAACACTTTGGCATGCGCCATGTCTGTTGCTAACTCAACTGCTTGTAATGTAATTAAGCCAGCCTTAGGGTCACGAATCTCGCGCGGAATGAGCTCAGCCAGATCCCTTTGGATCTGGTCGGCTACTCGCTGATTACGATGATTCTTAACTGGCATGATCAATCACTAACAAGAATAATTAAAGCGTTCTTGCTACTTCAGTCACTTCGAATATTTCTAACTGATCGCCAACAAGGATGTCGTTGTAGTTCTTGAGAGATAAACCGCACTCAAAACCACCCTTCACTTCTTTGACGTCATCCTTAAAGCGCTTCAATGAATCCAACTCGCCAGTCCAAACAACCACGTTGTTACGCAATAAGCGGGCACGTGAAGAACGTTTAACGATACCTTCAAGAACCATACAACCTGCAATTGAACCCACTTTAGACACCTGGATGACTTGACGGATCTCAACTAAACCAGTGACTTCCTCTTTCTTCTCTGGCGTCAACATACCGCTCATCGCCGCTTTGACTTCATCCACCGCGTCATAAATGATGTTGTAGTAACGAATATCCACACCATTAGCTTCAGCCAACTTACGCGCTAAAGCATCAGCACGTGAGTTAAAGCCAATCACAACCGCCTTCGATGCAACCGCTAAGTTGATATCAGTTTCACTTATACCACCGACTGCTGCGTGGACGATCTGAACCTTCACCTCAGGTGTTGAAAGCTTCATCAATGATTGTGACAACGCCTCTTGAGAACCTTGTACGTCTGCTTTGATGATGATTGGTAAGTATCTAGCTTCAATACTGCCTTCACCCATGTTTTCAAACATCGTCTCAAGTTTCACGGCTTGTTGCTTAGCTAACTTCACATCACGGAACTTGCCCTGACGGAATAGCGCGATTTCACGAGCCTTGCGCTCATCAGCCACGACAATCACTTCTTCACCAGCTGATGGCACTTCTGACAAACCTTGAATCTCAACAGGGATCGAAGGACCAGCCTCCTGACAAGGCTTACCGTTTTCATCCAACATGGCGCGAACACGACCAAATGATGAGCCCGCTAAAAGCATGTCGCCACGGCGTAAAGTACCTGACTGAACCAAGATGGTTGCCACAGGACCCTTACCCTTGTCCAAACGAGCTTCAATCACCAAACCTTTAGCTGCCGCATCCTTAGGTGCTTTTAGCTCAAGAATTTCAGCTTGCAATAAGACGTTTTCTAACAAGTCATCGATACCTGTTCCTGCTTTAGCAGACACAGGAATAAATGGTGAATCCCCACCGTATTCCTCAGGAACCACTCCTTCAGCCACCAACTCTTGCTTCACACGCTCAGGATTGGCTTCAGGTTTATCAATTTTGTTAATAGCAACAACAAGTGGCACACCAGCAGCTTTTGCATGGGCAATCGCTTCTTTTGTTTGTGGCATCACACCGTCATCAGCAGCAACCACCAAGATCACAATATCGGTTGCTTGAGCACCACGGGCACGCATCGC
>SSFP01000136.1 GCA_008015455.1 Polynucleobacter sp.
ACGTTATACGGAGCTGTGATGACTGCCATATCTTCCATCGGCACCAAATGACTTTCGCCACCAATAAATACCTGAACACCTTCTGCTCTTGAAGAAACATCTAACAACTGCAACAAACTTGTTTTTTCTTCAAACATGCCAAAGAGCTGTTTGAGTTTATCCATATCAGATGAAAGGTCGCCTACATTCAGTAAGCGACGCTCACCGGAGATCACCATGCCAGCATCAGTATCTGCCGTCTCTGTGCCGGCTTTTAAAGCAGCCTCCATCAGAGTAGCAATACCAGAACGCAGACCTTCTAACTCCAGACGTAAGCGCTCTTTCACCTCAAAGAAGCTCAAACCAGCAAAGTGGCTGTTTAAGTAGTTGGCGGCTTCTATTAATTCATTCGAACTATAGTCACGCTCCGTCAAAATAATTCTGTTTTGCACATCACCATCTGGGGTAACTAGGATCAAGAGAATTCTTTTTTCAGACAGGCGTAAAAATTCGATTTGCTTAAATAGCTCGGAGCGTCTGGGGGTTAATACCACTCCAGCAAAATTAGAAAGATTCGATAAAACCTGGGCTGCCGCGGTGACAACTCTTTGAGGCGCATCGGCTTGAATCGCATCTTGAGCCTCATGAGCCATGACTTCCTCAATGGGCTTGACGGTTAGCATCGTATCTACAAATAAACGATAGCCCTTAGGGGTTGGAATACGACCCGCTGATGTGTGCGGACTTGCTACAAAGCCCATCTCCTCCAGATCAGCCATCACATTACGGATCGTCGCAGCAGATAAATCTAAGCCTGAGAACTTGGATAAAGCACGTGACCCTACCGGCTGACCATCAGCAATATAGTGCTCAATCAGAGTTTTTAAGAGGCTTTTAGAACGATCATCCATGATTTAGTAATTGTAGGGCTATTAGGGCTATGGTTTAATCAACATCATGTCAAATCTTAAGACAAAAAACGCCGATTGCCATTTTAAGAAGATTGCCCTGGTTGGAAAATACCAGGCGGATGGCTTTTCGGACATGCTCAGCAAGCTTGCCAAGACTTTAGAGTCATTGGGGCATGAGGTCTTTTTAGAGTCAGAAACAGCCATTCATACAGCCGTTAAGGGTTGGCCTAGCGTCAAAACAAGTGATTTTGGCCAACAAATCGATTTAGTGATTGTTTTAGGTGGTGATGGCACGATGCTAGGTGTCGCCCGCCAAATTGCAGGACAAGATGTCCCTCTTATTGGTATCAATATGGGCACATTGGGCTATATGACAGATATTCCACTTCTAGAAGTGGATTCAGTCTTGGGCGAAATGCTCAAAGGTCACTTTACTGAAGATGTTCGCTATCTATTAGAAGCTGAGGTGATTCGCGATCAAAAAGTGATTGGCACTGGACTAGCGCTCAATGATGTGGTGGTGAATCGTTCTGGGGTTTCAGGCATGCTAGAACTCACTGTTCATGTCAATGAGCAGTTTATGTATAACCAGCGCTCTGATGGTTTGATTGTGGCTACACCAACAGGCTCCACTGCCTACGCAATGGCTGCTGGCGGACCGATTCTCCATCCTTCAGTGGCGGGCGTTGTTTTGGCGCCGATTGCTCCACACTCACTATCCAATCGCCCAATTGTTTTATCAAGTGATAGTCACATTTCTATCGAGCTGATTGGCGGCAAGGATGTGAGCGTCAACTTCGACATGCAATCACTCACTCATTTACAAATTGGCGATCAAATCAAGATTTATCGCTCACAAAAAACAGTCACACTACTTCATCCAATTGATCACAGCGCTTACAAAGCACTGAGACAGAAATTACATTGGAATGAATATCCATCCTCGTTCTAAGCATGTTACGTAGCCTGAATATTCGTGACTTTGTCATTGTGGACAATCTAGATATTGATCTAGAAAAAGGCTTTACTGTACTCACAGGCGAAACAGGTGCTGGCAAATCCATCTTGTTAGATGCGCTTGCTTTAGTTTTAGGCGAAAGAGCCGATGCCAGCCAAATCAGAGAAGGTAAAAATAAAGCTGAGATTGCCGCTATCTTCTCTTTAGAAGAACCCCTTCAATCGGTGATTAATGCTTGGTTAGAAGAGCAGGGTTTTGTCACTGAAGATGATGGTGCAACACTCATCCTCAAAAGAGTGATTGATAACTCTGGACGAAGCAAGGCATTTATCAACGGCGGCACGGCAACACTCAATCAAGCAAAAGATATTGGCGCTTATTTAGTCGATATCCATGGACAGCATGCTCATCAGTTGCTTTTAAAAACTGGTGCGCAACGCGACCTATTGGATAACCAAGCCCATTTGCAAGAACAAGTTGCCGAAGTAAAAAAACTTTATCAACACTGGCAAACGGCCAAAAAACAATTGGAACTTGCGATTCATGCGGGCGAGAGTTTGCAAAAAGAACAAGAGCGTCTTACTTGGCAATTAGAAGAACTTGATGCACTTGCCCCTAAAGCGGGTGAATGGGCTGAAGTAGAAGCAGAACATTCTCGTTTAGCGAATGCTGCACGCCTAATTGAGGGCTCGCAAAATGCCATTAGCTTATTGCAAGAACAAGAAGGACATGCGGAAGAATTGCTTGCTAAAGCCTTCAATGAAATTGAAGATTTAGCGAAACTTGACTCTCATCTTGAAGATGCAAAAATTGCTATTGAGTCAGCTCAAATTCAGTTGAGCGAAGCCACTCACAGTTTAAATCGCTACCTTCAAAAAATTGATGTTGACCCTGAAAGACTTCAAGAAGTTGAAGAGCGCCTAAAAGAATTACATAGTGCGGCGAAAAAATTCAAATGCACTCCAGACAATCTTCCTCAAACTTGGGAAGAAATTCGTGAAAAAGTTCATGCAATTCGGGACTCTCAAGATTTAGCAGCACTTGAAAAGAATCTACAAACCACTGAAGCCGCTTACCGCAAAGAGGCTAAGCTCTTAAGTCAAGCTAGAGCAAAAGCAGCTAAGGTACTTGAGAAGGCAGTGACTGATGCGATGCAAGACTTATCGATGGCTGGCGGCTCCTTCAGCATTCAACTCGAGAGCTTGCCTGATGGCGGTCCTTATGGACTTGAACAAATTGAATTTTTAGTAGCAGGTCATCCTGGTGTGACGCCTAAACCTCTTGCAAAAGTAGCATCTGGTGGCGAACTCGCCAGGATTAGTTTGGCTATCAGTGTGATCACTTCCGAGGCTAGCCAAATTCCTACCTTGATATTTGACGAGGTTGATTCAGGCATCGGCGGAGCAGTTGCGGAAACAGTGGGTAAACGTCTGAAAGAACTGGGGCAAGCTCATCAAGTCTTGTGCGTTACTCATTTAGCTCAGGTTGCCGCACAAGGTCATCAACACTGGAAAGTGTCTAAACATAGTGAGTCAAATTCAACGATCTCTCAAATCAATAGCCTCACTCGTCAAGAACGAGTGGAAGAAGTTGCTCGCATGTTAGGCGGCGCGGAAATTACAGATACCACCCGCCGTCATGCGCGAGAGTTACTTGGCGCGTAAAACCTGACCCCATAAATCAGTCACAGCCGATCTCGCAGTGATTAAGGCTTCATCCATTTTTTCCGGACTGATACGAGTCTTATCTGCGCCATCCAAACGAATGCGATGTTGGTGCTCACGATACACGCGATAGGCATTAGCCACATCGGTAGCCAATCCCTCAGGGATCAAACCTTCCTTAGCAGCTAAACCCAATAAAGCGATATTGCCTAAATTTCCTAGCAGGCTAGGGTACTCGTGACTAAAGCGCAGAACAAGATATTGAACAATGAATTCAATATCTACCATACCGCCCGCATCATGCTTGATATCAAACTGACCAGAATCGTTAGGATGCCCCTCGCTAACCTTGGCTCGCATTAACAAGATCTCTTCTTTGAGGGTTTTCTCATCCCTCTTTTGCGCTAAGACCTCGGCTCTAATTTGTTCAAATTGCTCACCGATCTTAAGATCACCTGCGCAAAAACGCGCCCGAGTTAATGCCTGATGCTCCCAGACCCAAGCTGCGTTATCACTCTGACGCAATTGATAGCGTTTAAATGAGTCAATACTGGTAACCAATAATCCTGCGGCACCATTAGGGCGTAATCGAGTATCAATTTCAAACAAGATGCCTGCAGAAGTTGCTGTTGTCAGCCAAGCAATTAAACGTCTGGCAAACATGGCATAGCGCTCAGTTGCATCCTGATCTGAATCTGGCGCATCATGTAAGAAGACGATGTCTAAATCAGAGGCATAACCCAGTTCTTTACCACCCAATTTGCCATATGCAATCACAGCAAAGGAGGGTGGCACAACAGCACTCAAACCATACTTCTTAGCAACAATCGGCCAGACTCTCTCTAGCGTAACTCCCAGTATTAAATCTGCCAAAGCTGATAAACGATCACTAACCTTCTCAATAGCGAGAGGCTGTTCACGACCAATTCCTAATTCTGCTAATAGCGTCAAGAATGTCTCGGTGTGATGAACTTGACGCAAGATATCCATCGATTGCTCTGAGGGATCGCCCTGCTCAGCAGCGTCATCTAACAAAAGATTGATTTCAGCTTTTAACTTCGTCCAATAAACCGAAGGATGATCTTCTGGCGAATACTGCCCCTGACCAGTTAATAAATCATCCAGTAAATGAGGATGCTTAATCAAATAATCAGAACCCCATTTCGAAGCAGCAATTAAAGCCACCAAATGATCAAGAATATGAGGATATTCTGAAAGCAAAGCTAAATAAGAGGCTCTTCTGGAAATTGAATCCAATAAGTTCATCATGCGAACCATCACCTCATCAGATTTTTCTGACTCCCAGCTCTGGGCATGAATGTAATTAGCCGCACTAGCCATTAATTGAACAAATCTTCTTCTTGAGGTGTCACTCAATGATCTCTGGCGAGCACTTCCCCGCCATGCGCCCCACATCTCATTTAACTGAGCCCACTCAGCAGGCGGCGCCCACACACTTGCCTGCTCTTCTTGAACCTCAGCCTCTGCACTATGTTTTTGCAAAACAAAGGCATTACCAAAAAGTGCGGCAACACAAGACCGATGATTCGCTAACGACTCTCTAAACTCATCTAAATTGGCATGCCCCATCGCTTTAGCAATTCTTGCCTGAGATACATCATCAGCAGGCAAATAATGCGTTTGAGCATCTTCCCAGTACTGCAAGCGGTGCTCTAACTTTCTCAGATAAAGATACGCATGACTTAAGCAGTCCAAATCATGAGCAGAAATTAATTGACGCTCATGAACTGCAGCCAGAACTTCCAGCGTTGGGCGAATACGCAAACCAGGATCTTGCCCACCGCGCACCAATTGGAACATTTGAGCCATAAATTCAATTTCACGAATTCCGCCACGACCCAATTTGATATCAGCCGCTCGCTCAGGATGAGAATGCGTTCTCTTGTCTGCCTCTTGCTGAATTTGGGCATGCAACTCACGAATCGCTGCAATCACTCCAAAATCCAAATACCTTCGATAAACAAAAGGTCGAACTAAATCCTGCAAACCTTTTAAAGATTGGTTGTAAGCAGGCATCCCTTCTATGGGGTAAATCATTCTGCCCTTGATCCAAGCATAGCGCTCCCACTCGCGACCCTGCACACTAAAGTACTCCTCAAGCATCCCAAGGCTACAAACTAACGGGCCTGAATCTCCATTAGGTCTTAAACGCATATCCACTCTAAAGACAAAGCCCTCAGGCTTCACTTCGCTTAAAAGTGCAATTAGTTTTTTACCCAACCTGGCATACCACTCATGGTGAGAAATACTCTTCATACCGCCTTGAGTGTCTCCCTCATCTTCATAGAGAAATACCAAGTCAATATCTGATGAAACATTGAGCTCTCGACCACCAAGCTTACCCATGCCAACGACGATCAAAGGCATCAATTGCCCCTGAGCATCCAAAGGTTCGCCGACAAGCTCCCTCATATCGCGTCTTAAAGCCTCAATACCGATAGCCACGACTTTTTCAGCAAACAAAGTCATGGCTTGAGTCACTTCTGGCACACCTGCATCACCACTGAGATCTCTGAGGGCCAAAAGCAACATCAGACGCTGCCTAGATAAACGAAGTTGCGCCCCTAGCTCCTCCAGTTGAATCGTCGAAGCCTTGAACAATTGATTCACTGGCGCCAATATTTCATCAATATGGGCGCTATCGACATACCTGTCCTGCCCTGCCAAAAGACCATCCATCCACTGGGGTTGAGCGCTTAACCAACGGGTTGCATAGGCGGAGTGCTCCAAAAGAGCCGTAATTTTCTTGTTTTCAGAGGTCATAGGTATCATGTTATCGCTATCAATACCCGTTCGGCTACAGCATAATTATAAAAATGTCCTGGATATATATTTCGACCGCCTTAGATAAGCTTCGCCAACTGGAAGTTGATGAAGCGACTTGGGCTATCTGGAAAAAAAGAATCCTCTGGCTAGGTGCTTTAGGCGTACTGGTAACGATCGCTATCCACCTAGCTGTTCGCTTTTATTTTTGGCCCATGGTGGAACAAAATAAAACGCAATTTGAGAGCATCATTAGCCGCACAATTGGCGCTGAATTACGCATCGAAGAAATTAAGACTGATTGGGAAGTTTTTTGGCCTGCTTTTAAGATCAAAAATATCACCATTCATGATGCTAAAGATCCCAACAAAACACCTTTATTAACTATCCCAGAAGTTTCTGGCAATGTCTCATGGGAAACCCTTTGGGAAATGCAACCCCATTTTCATAACGTCAAATTTGAAAATGCTCGCCTTCATGTCAAACGAGATGCCAAAGGTCACTGGGATGTTGCAGGTATTCGCCTTGATAAAAACTCTGCGGGATTTGCTGTTGGCAATTGGATTTTTGATCAAGATAGCATGCAAGTGAATCAAGCTGAAATTATTTGGTTAGATCAATTGCAGCAATCTACTGAGCATCGCATTCAAATTGATTCTTTAGATCTAAAAAATCAGTGGTTCAAGCATCAAATCAGTCTAAAGATTCGCAGCCCATGGCAAAAAGATACTGCTACTGTAGAAGCACAATTTAGACACAATACTTTTGGCAATGCCGGCAATTGGCAAGATTGGAATGGTCAGATCAAGTGGGCGATCCAAGATCTTGATTTAAGAAAATTAAATACCACGATCGGTACCAAAATAAAAATCATCGATGGTTTAGTCACAAGCCAAGGTAAGACCTATCTTAATAGCGGTATGGCTGATGGTGGCGAAACAAATCTAGAGTTCAATGATTTGCACTTTGAGTGGGATCGCCTTGGTCAACCACTGAAAATCATGCACTTACAGGCGCAAATTTTGCAAGAAACTTATGGCAGCAAAATGTCCATCAGCGCCCCCAAACTCAATTGGCAAGTGGACAAAAAAACGCCTCAACAAGAACTTAATGACTTAAGTTTTTATTGGAAGGCTGCTCCCAGCATCCAATCTGTTGAGCATGCAGGCATTAAGGCTAGCAAAATTAATATTGCACTCTTAGAGCAACTAGCCAAACAGTTCCCTTTACCCAAAGACATTCAAAACTTCATCAACAACTATCGGACATCTGGTGAGTTAGAGGATTTAGATATCAACTGGACGGCACAAGCATCTCGTCTCCCCTTCAACATTAGCATTCCAGGCTTTAATGAGTCCCACTACAAAGTGGCGTTCAATTTTCACGATCTTTTCTTGCAACCAAGCAAAGTGAATGAATGGTCGATTGCTAACTTTTCTGGAAAACTATTCGCCACTGAACTGGGCGGTGAAGTAACTATTGATAATCAAACCAGCTCTGTAGTTTTACCGAAAATTCTTGAGAACGACCAACTTGAATTCAATCGAGCCAAAGGCATTATTAAATGGGTCAAACAAGACTCATCTTGGAACTATGAGTTTAAGAATATGTCTGTTCTCAACAATGACCTTGAGCTGAATTTTGACGCCAAGTATCAGTCAAGCTCTATAAAGTCTGAAGAGCAACTGACTATAAAAGCAGATATCGAAAAAGCCAAAGTTGCAAACATCACAAGATACTTCCCTTTAGCCATGTCTAAAGATGCACGCATTTACATCAATGGCGCTTTAAAGTCAGGGCAGGTTAAAAACGCAAAGCTTCACATCAGCGGATCACCCAACCACATCCCCTTCAATACAAAGCATCCTGGCATCTTCCAATTACAAATACCTATTGAGAATGTGGAATACCACCCTGCTTCTGCAAATATGCAGACGAAAGGACGTTGGTCACCCTTCTCCAAAGTTAACGGCACCATCTCGATGAATGGGCCTGAACTCATCATCGACTTTAATGATGCTTTATTTGAAAGCGTCCAACTAAGCAGCATCAAAGGCATCATTCAAGATGTCACCAGCCGCAAGGCAGTTTTAAAAATCAATGGTCAGGCTTCTGGTCTCAGCCAAGACTTACTCAACTACTACTTGATGAGCCCCTCAGGACAGAGTTTGAAATCTCTATCTGAGCGTTTAGAAATCGTTGGATCATCTCGATTAAACATCCACCTTGAAATGCCATTAGCGGATGTCAATAAAACATCCATCAAAGGTGAAGTTTCACTCACTAATAACACAGTCAATTTTGACAAAAAAATAGAAGCTAAAGAAATCACCGGAGATATTTTGTTCTCCGAAGACAGCATCAGCGCCAAGAACCTCAAAGCGCAATTGTTGGGTGGGGATATTTTGATTAGCAACCCCAGCTCATTACCATGGTCAGAGCAGCCTGGCATGAAGGTCAAAGGTCATATAGATATCCAACAACTTATCCAGGCACTCAATACTTCAACGAGTGACGAGAGCCTAAAACCCATACTTAATCAATTTGATGGCACGGTTAACTACGACGGCAAATTACTGATCACATCAGGTGGCTACAAACTTGATCTAGGTATTCAACTGCAACAACTTAGCTCCAATTTCCCAGCGCCATTTAATAAGAAAAAGGGTGATAAGTTAAGCGGCGAGTTCCATCTCAGTCAATCAAATAATGATGGTGGTCAAGAACACATTGGACAAATCAAGCTGGGTAAATTAATTGATAGCGTTTTTGCAGTTCATCCTAAAAATGGTATGAGAGCTGGTTGGGGTGTTAATACCGCTGGCAAACTTCCTGAAAAAGGAATGAGCGCTAACATTTACCTCGATCAGCTCAATATCGATGAATGGGAAAAGTGGCTTGGCAAAAATCTTCCTGAAGATACTAAATCCAGCAAAACAAAAACGACACCTTTCATCACCAGTTTTAATGCCCAAATCGGCAAGTTAAGAGTTGCTGATAAAAATTTGAGTCAAATGAAGCTGCAAGCTAATTATCGAGACAATAGTTGGCAAGCTCAGTTGGACTCACCAATTGCTACAGGGCAAGTTCAATGGCGCCCTGCTCAAGCTGATTTACCACAAGGCAAATTAACCGCTCGCTTGCAAAAACTCATTATTGAAAAGAGCTCAACTGGAGAGGCAGTTACAAAAAGCATCAATAGCAGAGCTCAAAAAATTCCAGCAATGGATGTGATGGTTGAACAACTCACATTTAATCAGCATGAATACGGCAAGATGCAATTGCTGGCTAATAACGATAAAAACGACTGGCGGATTGATAAGTTAACACTTAAGACAGCAGATGCTCATTTAGAAGCCTCTGGTCGTTGGGAGCTCCCCAAGCAAGGCAAGAGCCCTGGTCGCACACAGCTGAATGTTGATCTTGATATTGATAATGCCGGTAAATTATTAGACAAATTAGGTTTTCCTAAAACGATTGATAGCGGCTCTGGCAAATTGGTAGGTCAACTTAATTGGTCTGGCGCCCCCTATCAATTTGAGATCCCATCTTTGCGAGCAGACCTGTCGCTTGATCTGGCTAAAGGAACTATCTTGCAGGTAGACCCAGGGGTTGCACGCTTACTAGGTGTATTGAGTTACCAAGGTCTAACGCGTATTGCCACGCTCGACATTAGCGGTGTTCTCAAACCGATTGTGACCCAGGGAACTCCGTTTGACCGCATCACATCTCAAGGCAAGATTCAAAATGGCATTGCCAGAATCCAAGATCTCAGCATTAAAGGTCCCCAAGGAAATGTTCGCTTAACTGGTAGCGCCAACCTCATTGATGAAACTCAAGATATGAGAATTACAGTTGTTCCCAACTTTAATGCCGGTTCAGCATCACTAGCTTATACATTTGTGAACCCCATCATTGGTCTTAGTACCCTTGTTGGTCAGTACTTGATTGCCGATGAAGTCAGTAAGTTATTCCAACTAGACTACCTCGTTCAGGGTACTTGGGCTGCCCCCCAAGTGATTGCGCTAGATGCCAAAGGTCACCCACTGGATGAAAATAAACTCAAAGAAATTAGGGATAAATCATTACTGCGCCAACAACAAAATCCTAATAAGAAATAGAATGCAGGCATGACGCCTAATCCATCATTGATCGTTGCCAGCATCCAAATGGTATCTTCAAGTTCTGTTGAAGATAATTTGTCTAAAGCTGAAACCCTCATTCAATCTGCCAAAGACTCTCATGGCAAGATGGCTGATCTGGTGGTCTTACCAGAATACTTCTGCCTCATGGGGCACCAAGACACTGACAAAGTCACCATTCAAGAGAACTTCAATGATGGTCCGATCCAAGATCGAATGAGTGCTTTAGCTAAGAAATATGGCATTTACTTGGTTGCAGGCACTATTCCCTTAAAAAGCCATTCAGCATCTAAAGTTAAAAACACCAGCCTTGTTTTTTCTCCTTCAGGGGAAGTGATTTGTCGATACGACAAGATTCATCTCTTTGGCTTTAAACAAGGTGAAGAAGAGTATCAAGAATCTAGAACGATTGAAGCTGGGCAATTACCAAGCAGTTTTACGATTGAAAAAGCTGGAGCCTCATGGAAGTTTGGCTTATCTATCTGTTATGACATTCGCTTTCCAGAACTTTACCGAGCGATGGGTGAAGTTGATTGTCAGATCATTCCAGCAGCATTCACCTACACCACGGGTAAAGCTCATTGGGAAACACTGCTTAAAGCCAGAGCAATTGAAAATCAGTGCTACGTACTAGCCAGTGGCCAAGGCGGTCGCCATGAAAATGGTCGAACAACTTGGGGGCAAAGCATGCTGATTAATCCATGGGGCGAGATCCAGTCAGAAATAGCTAGTGGTGAAGGTGTTGCTTGCGGCAAGCTTGAAAAATCATTGATTCAGGACATTCGGTCTAAATTACCAGCACTCCAACACAGAATTATTTAAGATAGGCATCATGAATGCACATTTAGCCTTAGAACATCCGTTTCAACTGAGTCGAGCAGAAACCCTCAAAATTGCCAAAGATATTCTTTTGGCACCAGCTGGTATTTCAGAAGAAGATCTTCAAAAAACATTGGCGCATATGCATATGCATCATCTTGATGATGCCGATCTTTATTTCCAACGCACCTACAACGAATCTTGGAGCCTCGAAGAAGGGATCGTTAAATCCGGCACTTTTAGTATTGATCAAGGTGTTGGTGTGAGAGCTGTGAGCCACGACAAAACAGCCTTTGCCTACTCAGACGAAATTAGCGCTTCCGCCCTCAAAAGAGCGGCTGAAGCCACGCGCGTGATTGGTGCTCATAACAATCGAAGCTACATTGCCCCTCAGTGGTCAAGCCCTGATACTCAAGCGCTTTATCGTTCCGCTAATCCTTTAGATAGCTGGGATGCTAAAGAGAAAATTGCTCTTTTGGAAACTATTGAACGTAAAGCTAAAGCTAAAGATCCAAGAATTGTGCAAGTGATGGCAGGTTTAGCTGCCGAGCACGATATTGTTTTAGTAGCGAGAGCTAATGGTGTACTGGCTGCTGATATTAGACCCCTAGTTAGAGTTTCAATTACTGTGATCGCCGAACAAAATGGTCGCAGAGAAGTAGGGTCATCAGGCGGTGGCGGGAGATTTGATTACCACTACTTTGTTCTGGAAAAAATTGATCAATGGATTGAAGAAGCTGTTCGCTCAGCACTTACCAATCTTGAATCACGCCCTGCTCCCGCAGGTCCGATGACAGTTGTTTTAGGTCCTGGCTGGCCTGGAGTTCTACTCCACGAAGCTGTGGGGCATGGACTTGAAGGCGACTTCAATCGCAAAGGTTCTTCTGCTTTTTCTGGGAAGATTGGGCAACGAGTTGCAGCTAAAGGCGTTACTGTCGTTGATGATGGCACGATTGCCGGTCGCAGAGGATCTTTATCCATCGATGATGAAGGCAACCCCACTCAATGCACCACACTCATTGAAGACGGCATCCTCAAAGGCTATATCCAAGATAGTTTGAATGCTCGCCTCATGAATATGCCCGTCACAGGCAATGCGCGTCGCGAAAGCTATGCCTCCTTACCAATGCCTCGCATGACTAATACCTACATGCTGGGAGGCAAAGAAGACCCACAAGAGATCATTAGCAGTATCAAAAAAGGTCTTTATGCAGTGAACTTTGGTGGTGGGCAAGTTGATATTACAAGTGGCAAGTTTGTGTTCTCAGCTAGTGAAGCTTATTGGGTAGAAAACGGTAAGATTCAATATCCCGTCAAAGGTGCCACCATCATTGGCAATGGTCCAGAGTCCCTTAAAGACATCAGCATGATTGGTAATGATATGAATCTAGATAGTGGCATTGGCGTCTGCGGTAAAGACGGGCAAAGCGTACCTGTAGGGGTAGGACAACCCACTTTGCGCATTGAAAATATGACTGTGGGCGGAACTGCTTAATTGCCAAGCCTAAAAACTGTGCTACATTAACCATATGTCTGCAAATAAATCTTATTTCTTTTACTTTTGGTTCTCAGCCCAAGGCGGTCGAGAGGCGGAAATTCAAGCATAAGTTTCCTGCACTCAAAATAACCGCCGACGAAAACGGCGGTTTTTTTTTACAGATTTAGATTTAGCAATAAGGAGTTTAGAAAATGGTTGATAAAGCACTCAGCAACAGAGACAGCTGGTATGCCAGTGTTGATAAAACATCTGAAACAGATGATGCTCGCATTCAGAACATCACTGTTTTGCCACCGCCTGAGCACCTGATTCGCTTCTTCCCAATTCAAGGTACTGAAGTTGAAAATCTGATTAGCAATACCCGCCAAAAGATTCGCGACATCATGCACAAGAAAGATGACCGCTTATTGGTCATCATCGGCCCTTGCTCGATTCATGATCCCAAAGCAGCCTTGGAATATGCTCACAAACTTTTAGAGCAACGCAAAAAATATGCTGGTGAATTAGAAATCGTGATGCGTGTTTATTTTGAAAAACCTAGAACAACTGTCGGCTGGAAGGGTCTTATTAACGACCCATACCTAGATGAAAGCTATCGCATTGATGAAGGCTTGCGCATTGCTCGTCACCTACTCATCGAAATTAATCGCATGGGTATGCCTGCAGGTAGCGAGTTCTTGGATGTTATTTCACCGCAATACATTGGCGACCTCATTTCTTGGGGTGCTATCGGTGCCAGAACCACTGAGAGTCAAATCCACCGTGAATTAGCTTCTGGTATATCCGCTCCGATTGGCTTTAAGAATGGCACTGATGGAAACATCAAAATCGCTACAGATGCTATTCAATCTGCAAGCAGACCTCACCACTTCTTATCAGTTCACAAGAATGGTCAAGTAGCCATTGTTGAAACCAAAGGTAATGGTGATTGCCATGTCATCTTGCGAGGCGGCAAAACAACGAACTATGACGCAGAGAGTGTTGCTAAAGCATGTTCAGAGCTTGAGGCAGCAAAATTACCTGGCACTCTAATGGTAGATTGCTCACACGCTAACTCTAGCAAGCAACACGAGCGCCAAATCGAAGTGGCTAAGGATATCGCTGGTCAATTAGCAACTGGCTCCCAACAAATCTTTGGCGTGATGGTGGAGAGTCATTTATGTGCAGGCGCACAGAAATTTACCCCAGGTAAGGATGACCCGCATGCATTGAAATACGCTACAAGTATCACTGATGCATGTATCGGTTGGGATGACTCTCTAGATGTTTTAGAAATTTTGGCTAATGGCGTTAAACAACGTCGTAGCAAAAAATAAAAAATATCTTGAAGTAATAAAAAGCAACAGAAGTAAAAAAAGACCCCTTATTTGGGGTCTTTTTGATGGTGCCACAGAGTATCTGAACCGCCGGCTTCCTTATTCAGAACTCTCGCCAAAACAAAAAGTAAATCTGATAGGCGGTTAACGTATTGTCGAGGCGAATCATGAATAGCTTCATGACGACCCAATTTCACAATAGAGCGCTCCGCACGACGGCAAACTGTTCGGCACACATGAGCCTGGGCAGCGGCTCGCGTACCCCCCGGTAAGATAAATTCTTCTAAACGTGGCAAAGTTGCGTTGTACTTGGCTAACCAGGTATCTAATTGAAGAACCTGTTCTTCTTTTAATAATGTGTAATTGGGGATACATAACTCACCACCCAAATCAAACAAGTCATGCTGTACCTGAGAAAAGAGCGCTTTGAGTTCCTTTGCAACACTGGCGGGAATATCCTCAGTAATTAACACCCCAATTTCAGAATTGAGCTCGTCCACATCCCCCATAGCGCAGATACGCAGATGGTCTTTATCCACACGTTGCCCATCACCCAAACCAGTGGTGCCAGCATCGCCTGTACGAGTTGCAATTTGAGTCAATCTATTAGCCATACACCTGATTATATGGAAATGGCTAGAATAGAGTAAAACCACAAAAAATGAGACTCATGGACACGATCTTAGATACCCCCCAAGAAGACATACTTCGCCGGCAGCAAGAATTGGTCAAAGCCCTCCGCCCTATTCTTCCTGAGCACGCTTTACTATGGGAACCAGAAGACACGATTCCCTATGAATGTGACGGTCTAGCCGCTTACCGCCAAATGCCCCTTGCAGTGGCACTGCCAGAAACGGAAGAGCAAGCTGTGGGTGTCATTAAGGTTTGCCAAAACCTTCAAATCCCTATCGTTCCGCGAGGATCAGGTACTGGTTTATCTGGTGGGGCGATGCCAATTGCTCAGGGTTTAGTTCTATCTTTGGCTAAATTTAAGAAGATTATCAAAGTAGACCCGATTGCCAGAACTGCTGTTGTTCAACCAGGAGTTCGGAACTTAGCCATCTCCGAAGCTGTTGCTCAACATGGCCTTTATTACGCACCCGACCCATCATCACAAATTGCTTGCTCTATTGGCGGCAATGTTAGCGAAAACTCTGGCGGGGTTCATTGCCTTAAATATGGTTTAACACTCCATAACATTCTCAAAGTAAGAGCTATTTTGATGAGTGGAGAGATTGTTGAATTTGGTAGCCTGGCGCCCGATGCACCAGGGCTTGATTTGCTATCTATTTTGGTGGGTAGCGAAGGCATGCTAGCGGTGATTACTGAAGTAACCGTTAAGCTCGTACCTAAACCACAACTCGCTCAAGTCATCATGGCAAGTTTTGATGATGTGGGTAAAGGTGGCAATGCCGTTGCTGCCATTATTGCGGCGGGCATTATTCCAGCAGGCTTAGAAATGATGGACAAAGCCGCTACAAGAGCTGTAGAAGAATTTGTTCACGCCGGTTATGACATCAATGCTGAGGCTATCCTGCTTTGCGAATCAGATGGCACACCAGAAGAAGTGGCAGAAGAAATTGAACGCATGACGCAAGTTCTTAACCAATGTGGCGCCATCAGAATCCAAGTATCTCAAAGCGAATCTGAAAGACTTCAATTTTGGAGTGGTCGTAAAAACGCATTCCCTGCCGCAGGTCGAATCTCCCCCGACTACTACTGCATGGATGGCACGATTCCAAGACAACACATTGCTACCCTTTTAAAACGTATTCAGGAAATGGAAAAGAAATACCAACTTCGTTGCATGAATGTGTTCCATGCAGGAGATGGCAATATGCACCCGCTCATTTTATTTAATGGCGCCGACGAAGACGAGTGGCATCGCGCCGAAGAATTCGGCAGCGACATCCTTGAAACCTGTGTTGAACTAGGGGGCACGATCACTGGAGAACACGGTGTAGGCATTGAAAAGATCAACTCTATGTGCGTCCAATTTGGTGAACTAGAACGTGAATTATTTTGGGGCGTGAAAGCCTCATTTGATCCACAAAAACTTCTCAACCCGGACAAAGCAATCCCTACCCTACATCGTTGCGCAGAATATGGTCGCATGAGAGTGAGCGGCGGCGTTCTACCTCACCCAGAATTGGAGCGTTTCTAATGAGCCTCTCATCAATTAAAGATTTTCAAGAACGCATTATTCAGGCTTCTAAGCAAAAAGAAGTTTTACGCATCACGGGTTCTGGTTCTAAAGATTGGTACGGCAATCACCTCAAAGGTGAACCTTTATCAACGAAAGCTTATAGTGGGATCCTGAACTACCAACCTGATGAGTTAGTCATCACGGTTAAAGCAGGCACCCCACTTCAGGAAGTGGAAGCGGCCTTAGCAGAGAAAGGGCAACAGTTTGCGTTTGAACCCCCTCACTTTGGCTCCGCCACTATTGGTGGCATGGTTGCCTCTGGGTTAGCAGGTCCGGGCAGAGTCAGTGTTGGTGGATTAAGAGACTTTGTCCTTGGCGCCAAAATAATGGATGGTCAAGGTCAAGCCATGGACTTTGGTGGTACCGTGATGAAAAACGTCGCGGGCTATGATGTGGCGCGATTAATGCCAAGCTCTATGGGAACTTTAGGATTGCTTTTAGAAGTATCGATCAAAGTTTTACCAAGAACAGCTGCCAGTGCAACCGTAAAAGCACAGATGGATCAATCTGCAGCGATCCATCTCATGAATTTATTAGCCAGCCAACCCTGGCCACTCAATGCAAGCGCTTGGGTTGATGGTGTTCTCTATCTACGCCTCAGCGGTGCTAAGGCGGCTGTGCAATCAGCCATTAGTTCTTTTGCTAAGAATCATCATATGCAAAGCATCGATGAAGCTGAGGCGAGCCATTTTTGGCTAAGCCTTCGCGAACAAACCCACCCATGGTTTCAAACACAGTCAGATCAAGCTCTTTGGCGTATAGCCCTGCCATCAACCACCGATGCACTCAAATCATCAGGTGACACATTGATTGAATGGCATGGTGGTCAACGTTGGGTCAAAGGTTTTGAAAGCCCCGCTGAAATTAAAGAACTTAAATCTCTTGCGCAATCGCTAGGCGGTCACGCTAGCGTTTTCCGCTCTAAAAATAAAACGGAAGCCATGCTGAGTTCATTAAAAGATCACCCGCTCACAGCCCCGCTGGCGACGGTTGAAGAACGACTCAGAAAAACTTTTGACCCACAAGGTGTTTTTGCAACGGGAAGGTTGATCTAATATGCAAACAGAATTAGCCTCCCAATTTGTAGGCACTCCTGATGGAGAAATGGCGCAAAGCATTCTTAGTAAATGTGTTCATTGCGGTTTCTGCACAGCAACCTGCCCAACCTATCAATTACTAGGGGATGAGCTTGACGGTCCCCGTGGTCGTATTTATCTCATTAAACAAATTGCTGAAGGAAAACCTGCTACCGAGAAAACTCGTCAGCACCTTGATCGTTGTTTAACCTGTCGCAATTGCGAAAGTACTTGCCCAAGCGGCGTTGATTACGGTCACTTAATTGACATTGGTCGTAAGTGGGCTGAAGAGCAAACGCCAGCCCGACCAGTCACTGAGAGATGGCTACGCCGAGCTTTGGCTAAAGGTTTAACCAATAAAACTCTATTTAATACAGGCATGCGTTTAGGTCGTCTATTAAGACCGCTGATGCCCAGCGTTATTAAACAAAAAATACCGCTCGGCAAAGCGCCAGGCATTAGACCTTTACAAGGTCAACATGTGCAAAAAATGTTGATGCTAGAAGGTTGCGTACAACCTGGCATGCTACCTAATATTAATCATGCCACTGTGCGAGTTTTTCATCGCTTAGGCGTTGATGTACTTTCTGCAGCGAAAGCTGGTTGTTGTGGCGCCCTTAAATACCACCTGAATGAACAAGATGCGGGTCTTAACGACATGCGTCGCAATATTGATGCGTGGTGGCCATACATCACTGGTGAGGCGCCAGAATGCCAAGGACAAAAAGTATCCGCGTTGATCATGAATGCCTCAGGCTGCGGCGTCACTGTCAAAGAGTATGGTCACCTCTTGCGTGATGACCCACAGTACGCAGAAAAAGCTCGCGTTGTGTCTAGTTTATGCAAAGACTTAGTGGAGATCCTGCCTAACTTTGTTGAGCAACTGAAACAACAAATGGGTTCTGCCAATCGCGCAGGAGTTGTCTATCACCCACCTTGCACCTTGCAACATGGTCAGAAGATCAAAGGTCAACTAGAAAGCTTCCTTGGACAATTAGGGATTCAAACTAATTTGTGTGAAGACAGTCATCTATGCTGCGGCTCTGCTGGTACTTACTCAATTTTGCAAGCAGATCTATCTAAACAACTACAACAGCAAAAATTAAACAATTTGCACAAAGCTGTTAAGAAGCATCAAGCTAGCAAAATTGTGTCAGCCAACATTGGCTGTATTACCCATTTACAAAATCAAGAAACCTCAGTCGAACACTGGATTGAGTTGATTGATGAAATATTGGAGCAAAATGGAGGGTATGACCTCCATCAAAACTAATCTTGAGTCAGTTTTAGAGCGCATCTCAACAGCTGCAAAAGCCGTTGGGCGCTCTAGATCTGATATTCATTTGCTCGCCGTTTCTAAGACCTTTCCAGCAAGCGATGTTCGCTTGGCTTATGAAGCCGGACAAAAAGCTTTTGGGGAAAATTATGTTCAAGAAGGCGTTGGCAAAATCGCTGAACTACAAGATTTAAGAAGTCAGCTGGAATGGCACTTCATTGGCCCACTACAAAGTAACAAAACAAAAGATGTGGCTGAGAATTTTGATTGGGTTCACAGCATTGACCGACTCAAAATCGCACAACGACTCAATGACCAACGTCCCAGCAGTCTTCCTAACTTAAATGTATGCATCCAAGTCAACATTAGTGGTGAAGTTAGCAAAAGTGGCGTAGCGCCTTCAGAAGTGAAAAGTCTATGCCTGTCTATTGCCCAGATGCCTAGATTACGTTTAAGGGGCTTGATGAGCATTCCGGAGCCTACAGATAATGAAGCTCAGCAAAGAGCTGATCACAAACAGTTATTTGATATCTTTAAAACAATCAAAAATGATCCAGGGCTTCAATTAGAAAACATCCAACTAGATACCCTCTCGATGGGCATGTCTTCAGATATGACGGCTGCCATTGCAGAAGGTAGTACGATGGTGCGTATTGGTACAGCAATTTTTGGCAAAAGAACTTATTTATGAAATCTTTATCAAACTTAAAAATTAGTTTTATTGGGGGCGGCAATATGGCCAGCGCCCTTATTGGTGGGTTAATTGGACAAGGCGCCAAGGCATCAAATATTGCCGTTGCAGACCCTTATGAACCTACACGCCAACAATTAGAAGCTAAGTTTCAAGTCACCACGGCTGCCAACATCCAAGGACTTAGCCAAGTTATTCAGAGCTGCGATGTTTTAGTGATGGCAGTCAAACCTCAACAATTTAAAGAAGCTGCCACAGAACTAAAGCCTGTGCTGGAGCAATCTGCCAATAAACCTCTATGTTTAAGCGTGGCGGCTGGCATTCGAACAGAAGACATGGCGAGATGGTTAAATCATGCACGCCTCATTCGTGCGATGCCGAATACTCCAGCTCTCATTGGTCAAGGCATGACCGGCTTATTTGCTAGTTCAGCAGTCAGCTCAGAGGACCGAGATAACGCACAAGCTATTTGCTCTGCAGTTGGTCAATTCACATGGGTAGATAACGAAAAGCAGATCGATGACATTACTGCTGTTTCTGGTAGTGGTCCTGCTTATGTTTTTGCATTTATTGAAGCACTTGAAAATGCGGCGATAGCACAAGGTTTAAAAGCTGATCAGGCACGCACACTAGCGACTCAAACTGTTTTAGGTGCTGCTACTCTAGCGGCTCAATCTAGTGAAACACCAGCAACATTAAGAGAACGAGTCACATCTAAAGGTGGTACAACTTACGCAGCCCTTCAAGTACTTGAAAAATTAAACTGGGCTGACATCATGCGTCAAGCTGTAGCAGCAGCAAGCGCCAGAGGTGCTGAAATGGGTCGAGAATTCGGCGAGTCTTAATTAAGAACAAGCAATGGCGATAAAAAATAAGGCGCCTAACCAATTGTTTTGTTTAAAGGCTTGGAAACACTTCGCTCTATCGCGTGTTTTGATCAATTGATAGTAATGAAATATCAAAGCCCCTGCTAAAACCCAAAATAACCAAAAGATGGGGCTAAAGTTCTGACTCCATGCCACATAGGCAAAACCGAACATCAAAATGCCATAACAAATTAACACGGCAAGAACCTCATGGCGTCCAAAGGTAATGGCAGAAGTTTTAATGCCTAGCTTGAGATCATCATTTCTATCGACCATGGCGTAAGCTGTGTCGTAAGCAATAGCCCAAGCAATATTAGCCAAGACTAAGATCCAAGCGTATGCAGGAATTTCATTCTGAACTGCCGCATAAGACATCGGAATACCCATAGAAAAGGCAATTCCTAAAATAGCTTGAGGGATTGAAAAGAATCGCTTGGTAAAGGGATAAATAATAGCGACCAATAGTGCAGGCACTGACAAGATCTTCGTGAAGATATTCAAAGGCAAGATCAACATAAATGCCAATATCGCCAAAACACCAGCAACCATGAGCGCTTCCCAGGAAGCGATTCTGCCAGCCGTTAAAGGACGGTCTTGGGTGCGTTCAACATGCTTATCAAAATTTCTATCGGCAAAATCATTGATTGCGCAACCAGCACTACGCATCAAAAATGTTCCAAGTAGAAAAATTAAAAAATAAGAAAATGATGGTTGCCGGTCACTGGCTAACCAAAGAGCCCATAAGGTAGGCCATAAGACTAAGAGCGTACCGATGGGTTTATCGAATCTAATTAAATCTAAATAGTCTCTCAACTTCCCAGACTTCATAGATATTCAACTCCGGATAAGTCAGCTGTCTTAATCGCATCTGCTAATGCATGCATGGCAGCAACTCGAGAATAACTTTTACGCCAAGCCAACACCACTCTTCTCTTTGGGGTTGGCTCTGCAAATGGAATGTATTTAATCAAGCTACCCACGCTCTCTTGGTGGGCAATCGAGCTCATTGGGAAAACACTAATACCAATCCCACCCGCCACCATCTGACGAATAGTCTCTAAAGAAGTTCCCTCAAAGCCACTGGCATCATCACGCTGCACACGTTGCATATCTGGGCAAATATCTAAAACATGATCTCTAAAGCAATGGCCCTGACCTAATAGCAAAGTCGTTTGCGATTGCAATTCAGCATGTTGAATCACTGATAGGCTTTGCCAAGGGTGTCCGGCAGGCACAGCTACCAACATAGCTTCATCGTACAAAGGAATGATATCTAAGCCTGCTTGAGGAAATGGGTCAGCCAAAATAGCGGCATCAATATCTCCCTGCTTTAATAACTCTAGCAAACGAGATGTAAAGTTTTCCTGCAAATACAGTGGCATTTGCGGCAATACTTCTCGGGTTCTAGCCACCAATTTAGGTAAGATATAAGGAGCAATGGTGTAAATAGTTCCCAATCTCATGGGGCCAGCTAAAGGATCCTTCCCATGCTGCGCCAAATGCTTAATGACTTGAGCTTCCTCCAAGACCTTTTGGGCTTGATGAATAATTTCTTGCCCAAGTGCTGTAATGTTTAACTCTGAACCTGAACGCTCAAAAATTTGTACCTGAAGCTCATCTTCTAATTTTTTAATAGCTACTGACAAGGTCGGTTGAGAGACAAAACAAGCTTCAGCAGCTCTGCCAAAGTGGCGCTCTCTGGCAACAGCCACGATATATCTAAGTTCAGTCAGTGTCATATTGCTAGGATATCAAGCTTTTAGAAAATCGGCACGATGCCCCAACCATCGATCCAAATGTTTTTTACTAACTTCAGGATAGTGAAGCATTAGTTGAGAAGATAGTTCTTTGGTCTTTTCTATCAGATCATGTTCGTTTTGCAAATCTACAAAACGCAGCATGGCATCCCCTGACTGTCTCGAACCCAACAATTCACCAGGACCTCGTAAAGCTAAATCTTTTTCGGCAATCACAAAGCCGTCCTGTGTTTCCCTGAGCGTCTGAAGACGCTCTTTTGCAGCGAGTGACAATTGGGAGCTGTACAGAAGGATACAAATAGATTGCGCTGAGCCTCTACCTACACGACCACGAAGTTGATGCAATTGAGAATATCCAAAACGTTCAGCATGCTCTATGACCATCAATGATGCATTGGGCACATCAACACCCACTTCAATCACCGTTGTTGCCACCAAGACCTGAACATCTCCCGCAACAAAAGATTGCATCACCTGATTTTTCTCATCAACCTTAAGGCGCCCATGTACTAAACCAACCTTGATATGCGGTAGGGCTTGCTGTAAAGCCTGAAAAGTATCAACTGCGGTTTGCAACTGAAGAGCCTCTGATTCTTCAATTAAAGGGCAGACCCAATACACCTGACGCCCTTTTTTAATTTCATCATCCAAACCTGCGACCACTTCATCACGTCGTTCATTTTTAATTAGCTTGGTGACTACTGGGGTTCTACCAGGCGGCAATTCATCAATAACCGAAACTTCTAAATCTGCGTAAAACGTCATCGCCAAAGTTCTTGGAATAGGTGTCGCTGACATCATCAATTGATGGCAATCCACTTGAACATCATCAATCTTTTGCTGAAGCTGCAAGCGTTGCTTGACTCCGAATCGATGTTGCTCATCCACCACAGCCAAACCTAGACGGGCAAACTCAACTCCCTCTTGAATCAGCGCATGGGTTCCAATGGCCAAAAGCCCATGCCCGCTTGCAATTAACTCTTGAGCTTCTCGTTTTTCCTTAGCCTTTAATGAACCGGTTAACCAAACCGGTTCAATCCCGAGAGGTTTTAGCCAAACAGATAATTTTCTGAAATGTTGTTCTGCCAGAATTTCAGTCGGAGCCATGATGGCAGCTTGATAACCATGATCGATGCAATGCAAGGCGGCTAATGCAGCAATCACTGTTTTGCCACTACCCACATCACCTTGCAACAAACGATTCATGGGGTAAGTTCTAGCTAAGTCTTGCAATAACTCTTGCCAAACCCTTTGTTGCGCCCTCGTTAAATCGAATGGTAGATCTTGTAAAAATTTTTCTAAAGCGCCGCCTTTTTTGGGGTTAGCAGTCATTTGTACTGCTCTGCGATTTAAGCGCTGTGCCCGAGCTTGCCCCAAAGAAATTTGCTGGGCTAGTAATTCTTCAATCTGAATTCTTCGCCATGCCGGGTGGGTTTTATTTTGAATAGACTCCATATCATCACCGCGACTCGGATGATGCAAAGTGTGAATAGCATCCCACAAACTGGGTAAAGATAATCCTGGGTAACAATTCTTCAAGATATCCGGCGGAAGGATTTCTGAAAACTGTGCTTTTAAGTCCGCATCTTTAAACGCTTTATCAATTGCTTTACGAATACTTAATTGACTAACACCTGCAGTTGTTGAATAAACAGGCGTTAATGTATTAGGCAAAGGAGTATCAGGTGCCACGGCTTTAACAACAGGATGAACCATTTCAGGACCGTAATAACCTTCACGAACATCACCGCGAACTCGCAGATGCTGACCGATCGCCATTTGTTTTTGTTGGCTAGGATAAAAATTGAGCCAACGCAAAAATAACTCATCACCAGCATCATCACGGATGACGACCAATAGCTGTCTTCGAGGGCGATACATCACTTCTTGGCGAATCACATAACCCTGCACTTGCGCAGAAACCACGCCAAAACTATTAATCACCGAGCCAATCGTTGATAATTTAGTCTCATCTTCATACCGAATAGGTAGATGCAATGCACAATCCAAAGAGGAATGCAGCCCTAACTTTTCAAGAGGATTTGAACTGGATTGACGAACCATGTTTAGAATCTTACTGTTCCTACGGTATCTCGATGCGACTTTCTGACTTTAACTACCACTTACCGCCTGAGCTCATTGCTCAGCATCCCCTGCCTAATAGAACCGCAAGTCGACTTCTAGAATTGGGCAAAGATGCTCATGGGCAATTACTACTTAACGATAAGCAATTTACTGACATTGTTGAGTTAATACAAGCCAATGACTTATTGGTCTTTAATGACACGAAAGTGATTCCTGCGCGCTTATTTGGTAAGAAAGAAAGTGGTGGGGCTGTTGAGGTGCTTTTGGAGAGGGTCACAGGCCCCGATACTGCGATTACTCAAATTCGAGCATCCAAATCCCCCAAACCAGGCACCCAATTACTCATGGGCGATGATCAAGAGCCATTTACCATTGAAGTATTAGGTAGATATCAAGACTCGCAGAGTCCTTTCTATGAAGTGCGCTTCTCAGGACCTTGCATTCCATTACTTGAGAAACATGGGCAACTACCTTTGCCCCCCTATATCACCCACACGCCCGACGCTGAAGATCAAAAGCGTTACCAAACCGTTGTGGCTAAAAATCCTGGAGCTGTAGCAGCTCCTACAGCTGGTTTGCACTTTGATGAAAATATTCTTGAGACCCTTGCAAAAAAAGGGGTTCAACACACCACCTTGACACTTCATGTAGGCGCAGGAACATTTAGCCCTGTTCGCACCGAAGACTTGTCACAACATCAAATGCATAGCGAGTGGTTCTCCATTCCAGCAAGAAGCAGAGAGTTAATTGAAAAAACCAAAGCAACTGGTGGTCGAATCATCGCTGTTGGCACAACCAGCTTAAGAGCCTTAGAGTCCGCAGCGGCGCTAGGCATTGAAGAAGGTGAAACTAAGTTATTCATTACTCCAGGCTACGAATTCAAAGTGGTGGATTCTTTAATTACTAACTTCCACCTACCCTGCTCTACACTACTCATGTTAGTCAGCGCTTTTGCTGGATATGAAAATATTCGCAAAGCTTATGACCATGCCATCCAACAACACTATCGCTTCTTTAGTTATGGCGATGCTATGTTTTTAAATCGCTTATGAAACCTTTAAGTTTTGAACTGATTAAAAAAGATTCACGCACTCATGCAAGACGTGGGCGGGTGAACTTACCCCACGGTTCCGTTGAAACTCCGATCTTTATGCCCGTGGGCACCTACGGTACCGTCAAAGGCATGACCCCAAGGGACTTAGAGGAAGCTCAAGCACAGATCATTTTGGGCAATACCTTTCATCTATGGCTAAGACCTGGTTTGGACGTTATTTCTAAGCATCAAGGCTTACATGACTTTATGGGATGGAAAAAACCCATCTTGACTGACTCTGGTGGCTTTCAGGTTTTTAGTCTAGGTGCTTTAAGAAAGATTACTGAAGAAGGTGTTGCTTTTGCTTCTCCAGTGAATGGCGATAAATTATTTATGTCACCTGAAGTCTCTATGGAGATTCAGGCAACCCTCAATAGCGATATCGCGATGCAGTTCGATGAATGTACGCCTTATGAAACCAATGGCATTAGAACTGATGAAAAAACGGTTCGCGCCTCACTAGAACTTTCTTTACGCTGGGGTGAGCGCTCGATCAACAGATTTAGGGAGCTTGAAACTGGCAATGCTTTGTTTGGCATTGTTCAAGGCGGTATGTTTGAAAACTTAAGAGAAGTATCTTTAGCTGGCGTTAGAGAACAAGGATTTGATGGTATTGCCATTGGCGGACTCTCTGTTGGAGAGCCTAAACCAGAGTTTGAGCGCATTTTGGCTCACATCGCTCCACAACTTCCTCCTGAAAAACCTCACTACCTGATGGGTGTAGGTACGCCAGAGGACTTGGTTTTAGGAGTTAGCCAAGGTATTGATATGTTTGACTGCGTGATGCCCACACGTAACGCTCGCAATGGATGGTTATTTACTCGATTTGGTGACTTAAAACTCAGAAATGCGGCGTTTAAGGAGGACACACGACCTCTAGACCCCACTTGCCAGTGCTACACCTGCAGAAACTTCTCGAGAGCTTATTTACATCATTTACAAAAAGCCAATGAAATCCTGGGTTCACAGCTCAACACCATTCATAACATTCACTATTACCTAAATTTAATGGCTGAAATCAGAGATGCCCTGGATCAAGACCAATTCCCTGAATTTATTAAGGATTTCCATGAAAAACGCCAAATTGGCGTGATTGAAGCAACAGGGTAAAATCCTCCTTTCTACTTGGAGGAAAAAGAATGTTAATTAGTAACGCTTACGCACAAGCTGCCGGGGCTAGCGCCGAAGGTGGCGGCATCATGGGCTTTTTGCCTTTAATTTTGATGTTTGTGGTTTTGTATTTCGTCATGATTCGCCCACAAATGAAGCGTCAAAAAGAAGTTAAAAACATGCTTGAAGCGCTTGCTGTTGGTGATGAAGTGGTCACTGCCGGCGGTTTAATGGGCAAAGTGACTCAGTTGAAGGACCAGTATGTCACTGTTGAATTAGTTCCCGGTACTGAAGTCAAAATGCAAAAAGTTGCAGTTACTGCAGTTTTGCCAAAAGGCACCATTAAAGCTATCTAATAAGGCTTAGCATGAACCGTTACCCGCTGTGGAAGTATATTGTCATCGTAGTTGCCCTTCTTATTGGAGGCATTTACACCATCCCTAACTTTTTTGGGGAGGCTCCAGCTGTACAGGTCTCAGCGGGTAAAGCAACAGTCAAAATTGATTTAGCAACACAAGAACGAGTGAGTCAATTACTCACTCAATCAAATATCGATGCCAAAGGCATTCAGTTTGAGCGCGCTGGCAATAACGGCACGATCAAAATTAGAGTCGCTAATACAGATACTCAACTCAAAGCAAAAGATGTTTTACAAAAAGCCTTAAATCCTGACAGTAACGATCCTAGTTACGTGGTGGCTTTAAACCTCATTTCTAATACACCTGCATGGTTGCACTCAGTAGGTGCGATGCCGATGTACTTAGGTCTTGATTTACGTGGAGGAGTGCACTTCTTACTTCAAGTGGATATGCGTGGCGCTCTACAAAAGAAATTAGAAAGCCTAACAACTGATACACGCACCCAATTACGCGAAAAATCTCTTCGTCACAATGGGATTGAGCGCCAAAACGATCTGATTACAGTGCGCTTCCCTAACCAAGATGATGCAACTGCCGCAAGACTATTACTCAACAAAAATTTGCCAGACTTGGATTTCAATGTTGAAAAATCTTCTGACGGTTTTAAGTTGGCGGGCAAATTCAAAGAAAGCGCTCTTAAAGAAGTTCAAGAGAATGCTGTTAAACAAAATATCACGACGCTTCATAACCGTGTGAACGAGTTAGGTGTTGCAGAACCAGTGATTCAGCAACAAGGACAAGATCGCATCATCGTTCAACTGCCTGGTGTTCAAGATACAGCCCGTGCTAAAGATATTATTGGTCGCACAGCCACACTTGAATCTCGCTTAGCAGATCCAGTAAAGACTTATCTTTTGTCTGGTGAAGCCCCACCTCCTGGAGCAGATGTTTTTAGAACAGGTGATGGTCGCCAAGTAGTGTTTAAGCGTTCAGTTATTTTTAGCGGTGATCGCATCACTAGCGCTTCAGCTGGCTTTGACTCGAACCAACGACCTGCAGTCAACATCACCCTAGATTCAGCTGGTGGTCGCGTGATGCAAGAAGTTACGCGTGAAAATATCGGCAAGCCAATGGGCATGATTTTGTTTGAAAAGGGTCGTGGCGAAGTACTCACCGTGGCAACCATCCAAAGTGAATTCGGTTCTAAATTCCAAATCACTGGACAAGCTAGCACTGAAAGCGCTAACGATTTGGCGCTCTTATTAAGAGCTGGTTCCTTAGCAGCTCCAATGGAAATTATTGAAGAGCGCACGATTGGTCCAAGCCTTGGCGCAGACAACATTGCCAAAGGGTTCAATTCTGTTATTTACGGCTTTTGCGCAATTGCCATCTTCATGATGGCTTATTACCTACTATTTGGCTTCTTCTCCGTGATTGCTCTAGCAGTTAACTTATTCTTGTTAGTTGCGATCCTATCCATGCTTCAAGCCACTTTGACCTTGCCAGGTATCGCTGCGATGGCATTGGCACTGGGTATGGCGATCGACTCGAACGTTTTGATTAATGAGCGTATTCGTGAGGAACTCCGGGCAGGCGCCACTCCACAAGCGGCTATTGCAGCAGGTTTTGAGCGTGCATGGGGAACGATTCTTGACTCAAACATCACAACCTTGATTGCTGGCGTTGCTCTTCTTGCTTTTGGCTCTGGCCCAGTAAGGGGATTTGCGGTTGTTCACAGTTTAGGTATTTTGACCTCCATGTTCTCAGCAGTGTTCTTTGCTAGAGGCGTTGCTAACCTTTGGTATGGTCGTCAGAAGAAATTACAAAAAATATCGATTGGCCAAGTTTGGCGCCCTACTGAATAAAAGGATTCAAGACCATGGAATTTTTCCGCATCCGTCGTGACATTCCCTTTATGCGCCACGCTTTGGCGTTAAACATTGTCTCTGGCTTAACTTTTTTAGCAGCCGTTTTCTTTTTAGCCTACAAAGGCTTGCACTTATCCGTTGAATTTACGGGTGGCACCGTGATGGAAACCAGCTATTCACAAGCTGCGCCTTTAGATTCAATTAGAAGTGACTTGAGCAAGCTAGGCTATCAAGATATTCAAGTTCAGAACTTTGGTAGCTCAAAAGACGTTTTAATTCGCTTACCTATTCAAAAGAATGCTGAAGGACAAACGCTTTCATCAGCAGAGCAAAGTGAGCTTGTACTTAAAACACTCAAAGCATCGCATGCAGATGTTTCTTTAAAGCGAGTGGAATTTATTGGTCCACAAGTAGGTAAAGAGCTTGCCACCGATGGCTTATTAGCCCTTTTATTCGTTGTTCTAGGTATCGTCATTTACCTATCTGTTCGATTTGAATGGAAATTTGCGCTAGCAGGCATCATTGCGAACTTGCATGACGTTGTGATTATTCTTGGCTTCTTTGCTTTCTTCCAATGGGAATTCTCACTTTCAGTTCTTGCGGCTGTTTTAGCTGTTTTAGGCTACTCGGTGAATGAGTCTGTGGTTATTTTTGACCGTATTCGTGAGAACTTCCGCAAATATAGAAAGATGGATACAGTCGCTGTGATTGATAACGCCATCACAAGCACTACTAGTCGAACCATCATCACCCACGGCAGCACGCAAATGATGGTATTAGCCATGTTGCTATTTGGTGGTCCAACGCTTTACTACTTCTCCTTGGCTTTAACGATTGGTATTTTGTTTGGTATCTACTCATCCGTTTTCGTTGCTGCCGCACTAGCCATGTGGTTTGGCGTGAAACGTGAAGATCTGATCAAAGCTGACAGCAAACCAGTGAATGAAAATCAGAAGTCTGATGATCCCAACTTTGGGGCGCAAGTCTAATAAAAAAGGAGACCAAGGTCTCCTTTTTAGTTTCTGTCGCTAAGTTAGCTTAGAGCCAGTTTTTAGCTCTTAGCTTCTAGCAATCAATGCCTCAATCGCCATGCTGTAACCTGAAATACCAAAACCAGCCAAAACACCAACAGCTACAGGCGAAACATATGATTGGTGACGAAATGCTTCTCGAGCATAAACATTAGAAATATGCACTTCCATCACAGGTAAACCACCAACCCCAGCAATAGCATCATGCAAAGCAATTGATGTGTGGGTGTAGGCACCAGGATTGAAAACCACGCCCTTGAGTTGTCCCTCTTTGAACTGCTTACCCGCTTCATGAATCTTTTCGATCAATTCGCCTTCATGATTACTTTGAAAAAACTCGAGTGAATAACCATGCTTTGACGCAGTCGCTAAACACAAAGCCTCTACATCAGCCAATGTTTTATCGCCATACTTCTCAGGCTCTCTGGTGCCCAATAGATTGAGATTAGGGCCATTCATCACAAGAATCTTTTTCATCTTTTTGCCTAATTTGATTGAATGAATACCATTCTACTTGAGTCCTAAGGTTTATTTAACTAGAACCTTAGCGACGTTGGCTATTTCATATAACGACGAATCACCGCTAAGATCTTTTGAGTAGCACCCGCATGCTGTCCAGCAAAATCAATCGCATTAGCACTCATTTTTTCGCGTAAATCATGGTTGCTCAGTAAAACTGCCATGACGTGGCTTAATTCTGAAATATCACTAATGCGAATGGCAGCTTCTTGCTCAACAGCATCGTGGCTAGCTTGCTGAAAATTGAATGTGTGTTCACCCAAGATAATGGGGCGCCCAAGAGCACATGCTTCAATAAAATTTTGACCGCCCAGAGGCAGAATACTTCCCCCCATCACCACAGCATCTGATAGGGCGTAATAAAAAGCCATTTCACCCATCGTGTCACCGAGAATCACCTGACCTTCTGCAAGTGCTTGGGCTAACTGCTCAGAATTCAATTGAGACTTTTTACTAACTTGCAATCCTTGCGTGGAGATCTCTTGATAGACCTCTTCAAAACGTTGAGGATGTCTTGGCACCACCAATAAACGAGCTTCATTTGCCAATTCAAGATGCTTTGAAAGAAGCTCCTTCCAGGCTTGCAGAATGAGTTTCTCTTCACCATCCCTCGTACTCGCAGCACACAAAATACGAAAATCTGGATTCAATAACTTTCTAAGCGCTAATGCTTGGTCAACTTGAACCGGATTACTTTGAACGTCAAACTTTAGATTCCCCGTAATCGTCACATTTTTCAAACCCAGTGACTCATAACGTGTGGCGTCTAATGCTGTTTGCGCCAATATTTGAGTAAAAGATCCATAAATATTTGAACCTACTTGACCCCAGCGCGCTACTCGACTTGCACTTCTCTTGGATAGACGGGCATTGACCAACAACAGTGGGAAGCCTGCTTGTGAAGACTTGATAACCAAGCAAGGCCAAACCTCTGTCTCCATAATTAAACCCAACTGAGGAGCAAAAGATTTTAAGAATGCGCCCACAAAATAAGAAATGTCGTAAGGCAAATAAACTTGTTGCAAATGCCCCGCTTTTATCTCACTTGAAAAAATATCAGCGCCAGTGGCTCTTCCCGTTGGCGTCATATGCGTTAAGACGACCTGATAACCATCTTGCAATAGAGCATGAACTAATGGCGCGCAAGCGCGGGTCTCCCCTACTGATACTGCGTGTACCCAAACAACAGAGCCGGTGAGAGTCTTTTTATAAACACCTAGGCGCTCAAGAATATTTTCTCTATAGCCTGCTTGTACGCGCCCTTTCCAGTAAAGGCGCAAGAGCACCAAAGGCAAAGCCAAGAGCCATAGCAACTCATAGAGCCATACGATGGCTCTAGTTGACCATGTCAAAGAAGCTCTTTGAGCAGATTTCACTTCTTCAGACGTTCTGCTAGGGCTACAGCCTTACCCACATAACTTGCAGGCGTCATTTCTAATAGTGATTGTTTTGCATGAGCCGGAATATCCAAGCCTTGAATGAAAGTTTTCAAACCTTCAGGTGTAATGCCTTTACCACGCGTTAATTCTTTTAATTGCTCATACGGGTTAGGCACACCAAAGCGACGCATCACTGTTTGTACAGGCTCAGCTAACACTTCCCAACAATTATCTAGATCTTCAGCTAAACGAACAGGATTAGTTTCTAATTTACCCAAGCCACGCAAAGCACTGTCGTAAGCTAAAAGGCTGTGACCCAAGGCAGTTCCCAAATTACGTAAAACTGTTGAATCTGTTAAATCACGCTGCCAACGAGACACGGGTAACTTCTCAGACAAGTGTTTGAGTAAGGCATTAGCAATACCCAGATTACCCTCAGAGTTTTCAAAATCAATCGGATTCACTTTATGAGGCATCGTTGATGAACCAATTTCACCAGCTTTTGTTTTTTGCTTGAAGTAACCAACAGAGATATAACCCCAAATATCGCGGTTCATATCTAACAAAATCGTATTGGCGCGCGCAACCGCGTCAAATAACTCAGCCATGTAATCATGCGGCTCAATTTGAATCGTATAAGGATTAAATTCCAAACCTAAGCGCTTCTCAATCACTTCTTTTGAGAAAGACTCCCAGTCAACATCTGGGTAAGCAGATAAATGAGCGTTGTAGTTACCAACAGCACCATTCATTTTTCCAAGGAAAGATACTTTTTCAATATTGCTAATTGCGCGCTCAAGTCTTTTTGCAATATTAGCCATCTCTTTACCCAAAGTTGTTGGGGAAGCTGGCTGACCATGCGTACGAGACAACATCGGGATCGCTGCATTTGACACTGCCAAGTTCGTTAAAGCTGCCATGACTTCTTTCAGTTTAGGCACGATCACTTCTTGGCGAGCACCCTTCAACATCAAACCATGTGAGGTGTTGTTAATATCTTCCGACGTACATGCAAAGTGAATAAACTCACTCGCTTTTTCAAGCTCAGCATGACCCGCTACTTTTTCTTTCATCCAATATTCAACAGCTTTAACATCATGGTTAGTCACCGCTTCAATAGCTTTGATGCGTTGCGCATCATTGTCCGAGAAGTTCTCGACAAGTGCTAAAAGCACTTTTTCTGCAGAAGCACTAAAACTTGGAAAATCTGGCAATTTTGCTTGGGATAGAGCAATTAACCAATGAACCTCTACACGCACGCGCTGCTTCATAAAAGCAGCTTCTGAAAGCCAAGGACGCAAAGCATCTGTTTTAGAAGCGTAACGCCCGTCCAAAGGGGAAAGAGCGCTTAAAGTAGAAAGTTGACTAGTCACAGCTAAATCCTAAAAAATCACTTAAAACGTGATTTTAGTCGTTCTGCGAGAAGAAAACGAAATAGCTATACTTATTCGCATGAAACTCATTGGATCCCTTACCAGCCCTTATGTCCGCAAAGTCCGGATCGTCTTTTCTGAAAAGAAAATTGAATTACCTCTTGTTTTTGAGAATGTCTGGGAAAAAGACACGCAAATTATGCAAAGCAACCCCCTGGGCAAGGTTCCTTGCTTAATTATGGACGATGGTGGTGCGATGTTTGACTCTCGAGTGATTGTTGAATATGCCGACACTCTGAGCCCGGTCAATAAGTTAATACCTCCAGGAGGTAAAGAGAGAGCAGCCGTTAAAACTTGGGAAGCTTTAGCCGATGGAGTGTTAGATGCATCTATTCTGGCTCGTTTAGAGAAGACTTGGCGCCCAAGTGATGAACAATCTCAAGCCTGGCATGACCGCCAACTCGAAAAGGTTCACGCCTCTATTCAAGCAATGTCTAAAGGTTTAGGCGATCAAGATTGGTGCTACGGTCAAAAATTTAGCTTAGCCGACATAGCTGTGGGATGCGCTCTTGGTTATCTTGTTTTTAGATTCCCAGAGCTCAAGTGGCAAAAAGAATATAAGAATCTTCATCAGTTGTATTTAAAACTAATGGAGCGCCCTGCCTTTAAAGAATCTCTACCTCCTCAATAGATTTGAGATTAGAGAAAAAGGTAGGACTGAGGAAGGATATTTAGGCGGTGATGATGCCGCCACCCAAGCATCTTTGGCCATCATACAAAACGGCTGATTGCCCGGGTGTAACAGCCCATTGAGGCTCATCAAAACTCAAGGTGAACTTTTCTAAATCGATGCCACTTAACTGACACGGCGCATCGACTTGACGATATCTTGTTTTCGCAGTGTAAGAACCTAAAGCCGGTGGCATGTTAGACGTCCAACTAATTTGTGATGCCTCTAGCACAGGCTTGAGCAACCAAGAATGATCATGTCCTTGCACGATATATAGTGTGTTGGTTGCCATATCTTTTTTAGCAACAAACCATGGATCACCAGTACCATCCTTACTACCCCCCATACCAATGCCCTTGCGCTGCCCTAAGGTGTAAAACGCTAAGCCAATGTGCTGACCAATGACCTGCCCATCTTCAGTTTTAATAGGTCCTGGTTGATTGGGTAAATAACGATTTAAGAAGTCTCTAAATGGCCTCTCACCAATAAAACAAATACCCGTTGAATCTTTTTTAGCAGCATTAGGTAAGCCAATACTTTGGGCAATATCTCGCACTAGAGTTTTTCTAATACCCCCCAAAGGGAAAATCACATGCTGAAGTTGTTGTTGACTTAAGCGATATAAAAAGTAACTTTGATCTTTGGTGTCATCGACTGCTTTTAAAAGATGTACTTCGCCATCGACCCTTGCAGTTTGAGCATAGTGCCCAGTTGCAATAGCTTCAGCACCTAAACTCATGGCGTGATCTAAAAATGCCTTAAACTTAATTTCCGCATTGCACAAGACGTCTGGATTAGGGGTGCGCCCCGCTGAATACTCTCTTAAAAATTCTGCAAATACTCGATCTTTGTATTCATGAGCAAAATTAACAGCTTCAACATCAATCCCAATGAGGTCTGCCACAGAGACCACATCCAACCAATCTTGGCGTGATGAACAATATTCGCTATTGTCATCATCTTCCCAGTTCTTCATAAACAAGCCGATGACCTTGTAGCCTTGTTGTTTCAGAATCCAAGCAGCAACCGATGAGTCAACGCCACCAGACATGCCAATCACGACTGTTGCTGGTGGCAGCACAGGTGCAGATTGCAAAAAGCTCGTATCAATTAGTGGAATTGCCATAAGTGTATTTAATGCTGAATAACCCAATTAGATTAAAGCTGTAACCAATACTCTTAAATCACTCATTATTTAACAAATAAGGGTTAAAAAGGGTTAGAAAATCACCAAAATTATAGTAATCTTAACCCTTTATATAACAACAGGGAGAAACCCATGCGCATTGGCGTGCCCTTAGAAACTCAGGCGAACGAAACGCGCGTTGCTGCTACCCCTGAAACAGTGAAGAAATTCATTGGTCAGGGTCATACAGTGATCGTTCAAAGCGGCGCTGGTATTAGTAGCAGTCAACCAGATTCAGCTTATGAAGCAGTCGGCGCAACCATTGGTTCAGTTGGTGATGCATTAGGTGCTGATTTAGTTCTTAAAGTTAGAGCACCATCAGCAAGCGAATTATCCCAAATGCAAAACAATGCCGTTTTGCTAGGCATGCTCGATCCATTTGATAACGCCAACAATGCTGCGATGGCCGCCAAAGGTATTACTGCCTTTGCGCTTGAAGCAGCTCCTCGCACAACTCGCGCTCAGAGCTTAGACGTCTTATCTTCTCAAGCCAATATTGCAGGCTACAAAGCGGTGATGGTGGCAGCTAATGAATATCAACGTTTCATGCCGATGCTCATGACTGCTGCAGGTACCGTTAAAGCAGCCCGCGTATTAATTTTAGGTGCAGGTGTTGCTGGTCTTCAAGCTATTGCAACAGCTAAGCGCTTGGGTGCTGTGATTGAAGCATCTGATGTGCGCCCTGCTGCTAAAGAACAAATTGAGTCTTTAGGTGCCAAGTTTGTTGATGTTCCTTATGAAACTGATGAAGAGCGAGAAATCGCTCAAGGTGTTGGAGGCTATGCGCGTCCTATGCCTGCATCATGGATGCAACGTCAAGCTGCCCTAGTCGCTGAACGCGCCAAGCAAGCTGATATTGTTATTACAACAGCTCTGATTCCAGGTCGTAAGGCACCAACACTTCTTCATGCTGAAACAGTTGAGCAAATGAAACCAGGCTCAGTCGTGATTGACTTAGCTGCTGGCAAAGGTGAAAACGGTGCTGGTAACTGTCCGCTAACTGAAGCAGATAAAGTAGTTGTGAAGCATGGTGTTAAGTTAGTGGGATACACCAACTTAGCCAGCATGGTCGCAGCAGATGCATCAGCTCTTTATGCGCGCAACTTACTAGACTTCATGAAATTAATTATCAACAAGGAAGCTCAATTAGCGATCCCGACTGATGATGACATCGTGACTGCTTGCTTAATGTGTCAAAACGGGCAAGTTCTTCGCCAGAACGCCTAAGGCTTAAAAGGAAAATCATGGACGCTATTAGCCCAACAATTTATAACCTGATTATTTTCGTGCTAGCCATCTACGTGGGATACCATGTGGTTTGGAACGTTACTCCAGCACTTCACACGCCATTAATGGCTGTGACCAATGCTATTTCAGCCATCATCATCGTGGGCGCCATGCTTGCAGCGGCTCTCACTGAAGGAACTCTCGGTAAATCAATGGGTACGATTGCTGTCGCCCTTGCTGCCGTGAATGTCTTTGGTGGCTTTTTAGTGACTCGACGCATGCTTGAAATGTTCAAGAAAAAAGATAAAAAAACTAAAGGAGAAACAGCATGAGCTTAAATCTCGTCACACTTCTCTACTTAGTTGCCTCTATTTGCTTTATTCAGGCATTAAAAGGTTTATCGCACCCAACCACATCTATCAAAGGTAATCTCTTTGGTATGACAGGCATGGCTATTGCGATTGCCACAACTGTTGGCTTAGTCATGATGCTAGCTCAAGAGTCTGCTGTCACTGGCATGACTTATGTTTTAGCTGGTTTAGTAATTGGTGGTGGCGCAGGCGCCATCATGGCTAAACGCGTTGAAATGACAAAGATGCCAGAACTTGTTGCGTTCATGCACAGCATGATTGGTTTAGCAGCGGTATGTATTGCTGTTGCTGCAGTTGCAGAGCCTCACGCATTTGGTATTGCCGCTGCAGGTCAACCGATTCCATTTGGTAATCGCTTAGAGTTATTTATTGGTACTTTTGTTGGTGCCATTACATTCTCTGGCTCAGTGATTGCCTTTGGTAAGTTGTCTGGCAAATACAAATTCCGCCTCTTCCAAGGCGCACCAGTTACCTTCCCTGGTCAGCACTTATTGAATCTTGCTCTAGCCATTGTGATGGTTGGTTGCGGTGTGATGTTTGCCATCGCTCCAGGCGCTGAACCAGCATGGAACTACTTCGTAGTCATGACAGTGGTAGCGTTCATTTTGGGTGTTCTCATCATTATTCCAATTGGTGGCGCTGATATGCCAGTGGTTGTTTCAATGTTGAACTCATACTCAGGATGGGCTGCTGCTGGTATTGGTTTCTCACTTAACAATTCAATGTTGATTGTTGCTGGTTCACTCGTTGGATCATCAGGCGCCATCCTGTCTTACATTATGTGTAAGGCGATGAACCGTTCATTCTTCAACGTGATCTTAGGTGGCTTTGGTGGTGATGCAGCTAGCGCAGCAGCTGGTGGCTCTCAAGAGCAACGCAATGTGAAATCCGGCTCTGCTGATGATGCAGCATTCTTGATGACCAATGCAGAAACTGTGATCATTGTTCCTGGCTATGGTTTAGCTGTGGCTCGTGCTCAACACGCTCTGAAAGAATTAACAGAGAAATTAACGCATGCAGGCGTCACTGTTAAATACGCGATTCACCCAGTAGCAGGTCGTATGCCAGGTCATATGAACGTTCTTTTAGCTGAAGCTGAAGTTCCATACGATCAAGTATTCGAAATGGAAGATATCAATAGCGAATTCGGTCAAGCAGACGTCGTGTTGATCCTTGGTGCTAACGACGTGGTTAACCCTGCCGCTAGAACGCCAGGTAGCCCCATCTTTGGCATGCCAATTCTTGAAGCCTACAAAGCAAAAACTGTCATTGTTAATAAACGTTCAATGGCTTCTGGTTATGCTGGTCTAGATAACGAGTTGTTCTATATGGACAAGACCATGATGGTCTTCGGAGACGCCAAGAAGGTGATTGAAGACATGGTGAAAGCTGTGGAGTAATCACAGCAAACCCATAGAGAACCGCCTTCGGGCGGTTTTTTATTGCCCTGAAAGATCGTTTGTCCTAATGCTGCCCCAATGAATCTTTTATTTTTAAGTATGATCGCATCATGAATATCAAAAAACGTTTATCACTCGCTCAAATCAAACGCCAAGCACTATTAAAGGCAGGGATAGCTCCAAGCTCTTATGGAGAAAAG
>SSFP01000123.1 GCA_008015455.1 Polynucleobacter sp.
CTCTTTGAGACATGTTCAACCCCTGACGCAAAACGCTCTTTGAGCTGTACAGAAAGATCATCGATGAGTGCGAGCAGTTTTCCTTCTGTTTCTTTGATATCCGCAAGCTCTTTACTTAGATACTGTTCTCGTTCTACAGTTAAGCGATACTCTTCACGAACTTCGGCAGCATTTGGGATACCTGCTTCTTCTATTTTTATTTTTGAACGCTCTATTGCACGCATGAGATCTGTCATAGGAAGCGTTTTGTATACATCATGCACAGCTGTTTCTTTGTACCCAAGTATTTCTCTGCCGACAATAACAGCACCTTCTGAAAGGAGAGCGTCAAAGCGCTCTTTACGCATAGCAACTTCCGCCTCTTCCTGTTTACGAAGCGCAATCGTAGATTCAAGTTCACGTAGCTTGCTCTCTAAGAGCATTTTCTTCTTTTCCTCTTCATGAAGTGAGATAAGCGTATTTTGAGCAACTGAGTCTAGAGTGTCTATCTTTTCCTGTAATGCCTCAATGTCGCTTTTTAGACCCCGCTCTTTTTGTTCATGCTCTTGTATCTCGTCATTAGCGCGAGCAATAGAACTACGAAGTTTTTCTTTTTTATCTTCATCGGTCTGGCTACCTGCTTGTGCAAAAAATGCATCTGCATGGGACGAAAGAGATTCGGTATGTGTTTTTGCAAGTGTTGCATCCCATATGTCGAGTGCTTTTTTGAGTGAATTTATACCAGATGTAAACGTTGTCCCTGCCTCCACAAAAGCATCACGAGGGATAACAACATCTTTTCGTACATCATCTTGATTAAGCTCTCGAACAAGATACCCCTTTTCTGCTTCTAATCGCCCAATTGTTTTTGTGATTTGCTCTTTACGTTCAAGAAGCGATCGCAGTTCTGCTTGTAGTGTTTGTTTTTCATTACGAGAAACTGTGTGCACATCTCGGTTAGATGATTGATAGATAGCAAGCTCTTTTTTGATGGAATCTGTGATAAGTGAAAGTGATACCGAAGACCCAGCTTCACGGATTTTTTCTACACGTAGAGCTATGTCGTGCTCTTCTCGATTAAAATATGCAACTAAAAGATTCCCGAGAAGTATTCGTTCTTGTTCTTTTGATTCTAGTTTTTCAACTTGTCGTTTGAGGTGGAGTAGGTGTGGTGCAATTTCTTTACGCAATAGTTCAACTTCATGCACATGTATTTTTACTTTCTCCAACTTTCGTCGAGATTCGTTCAGTCGAATATGATATACACGCAAGCCAAGTGCATCTTCGAGAGCTTCTTTGCGTTCTTTTGGAGAAGCGAGTAAGATTCTATCTGCTTCGCCTTGGTTGATGATTGTATGAGCACTCCCACCGATACCAGCAAAGGCAAGTAACTCCTGAACGTCTTTGAGGCGTACTTTTGCATCGTTTAACGTATAGTCACTTGTACCATCAGCATAGATGACACGAGATAACACCAGTTCATCATACACAAGGTATGGAGCGAGTTCATCACTTGCGTGATGTGTTGCAACATTTGTATGTTTGTCGCGATTATCAATCACCATTGTTACAGATGCACGAGACATTCCCGGTAACATATGAGAACCTTTGAAAATCAGGTCTGCACCCTGTTTACCTCGCATAGACTTCATCGACTGTTCACCAAGTACGAATCGAATAGCCTCTGCTACGTTTGATTTACCAGAACCATTTGGCCCAACAACACCAGTAACTTGATGTGTGACATCAAGTGTTGTTTTTTTGGCGAATGATTTGAACCCGTGAAGTGTGATGTGCGAAAGCCGCATGATAGTAAAAGTCTATCATGCATACGAGACTACTTGGTGTGTGTAAACAAAAAACCTACGCATTGCGTAGGTGTGTGCATACTCATATCGTCCTGTGTTTGGCAGGTAAACGATTCGGTTTGACGCTTCTTGCAGATCCGGCGTGATAGGTATTTGCAAAATACCTGAAACGTCGGGGCAAGTTTTTCCATGGAGATTCCCCATGAAAGAAACTTAGGTCCGGTCGACGATGAGAGGTGTGTTGCTTATTCTTTGAACACGGTTCGTCAAGCGCACCACACCCAACGTTTCTTGAAGTTGTAGGCTTTTTCCTGAGCCGAACCGGACCAGGACCCGCTACAACCGAAACAACTTGCTCGCTCGTGCCGTGACGGTGCACGACACGGTAACCACGCCCATCAGCCAAAGCTGCCACAAAAATTCCAATCATGATGACTCCTCTGTGTGTGAAAAACCTTATGCTACACTACACCTTATATGACACTTTTGCAATCGATATATCTTGGGATTATCGAAGGTCTCACCGAGTTTCTTCCTATATCTTCCACGGGACACTTGATCCTTGTTTCGCACCTTTTGGAAATTCCTCAAGACACATTCCTTGTTACATTTGAAATAGCGATTCAACTCGGTGCGATATCTGCAGTAGTATTTCTCTTTTGGAAACGACTCATGCGCATTTCGATGCTACAAAAACTTATAGTTGGTTTTATACCAACAGCAATCATTGGTTTTTTGGTCTACCCATATATAAAAGTACTTCTCACTAACCCGATCATCGTTGGTGTTACTCTTTTTATTGGCGGAATCATTATTCTGTTTGCAGAAAACTATTACTACAAACAACAGCTTCTTGGTGCGGTTGAGCTACGTCACGAGGTTTCAATGAAGCAAGCATTCCTCCTTGGAATATATCAAACTATCGCCATGATTCCTGGCGTTTCTAGGTCTGGCGCCATTATTGTTGGCGGGTTATTTATGAACATGGAACGCAAACTGCTCACCGAATTTACGTTTTTGCTCGCTGTTCCTACTATGTCAGCAGCAACCCTCTACTCGCTCTACAAAAACCACGAAGTAGTCATGCAAACTGGGAACATATCGCTATTGCTTACTGGGGCACTAACATCTTTTATCGTCGCGACACTGGTCATCAAACTATTCCTAGATTACATCAAACGCCATACGTTTGTGATTTTTGGTATCTATAGAATAATCTTAGGTATTATCGTCTGTTTGATTTTCCTTCCGTAACTATCTCTTGTACTTTCGAGCGATCTTAATACGATTAAGCTCTCGTTCGATGATTGATTCGGTTGCCCCAAACTCAAGTTCTTCTTCTTTTTCGTTTTGCATTTCTTCTGCACGAGTAAGCGCCGCTTGAGCTATTTCTTCATCAAGCTGATCAACTTTTTCACTCGATTCAAGAAGCACAACAACTTCTGTGAGGCCTTTGATATGTGGGCGCACATTTACAAGACCTTTGTATACAGCATACCCAATACCTGCTTCTCCTTTGCGCACGGTCATTTCACCTGATTTGATAGTCGCAACAAGTGGCACGTGCTTATTGAGCACGGTAATCATACCTGACTCTGTTGGGAGACTGATACTGTCGACTATTTCATCGACGATGATTGCATCTGGTGTAACAACTTTAAGCTTAAGCATTGTGATTGAGTACTTCGTCAATTGATCCCTTCATATAGAAGTGAGATTCTGGGATATGATCGTGCTTACCTTCGAGAATTTCTTTAAATGATCTAATCGTGTCTTCGAGACGAACATATGTTCCCTTTGCTCCAGTAAACTGCTCTGCCACGAAAAATGGTTGTGAGAGGAATTTTTGAATACGACGCGCACGCTGCACAGTCTTTTTGTCATCATCAGAAAGTTCATCCATACCCAAGATGGCGATGATATCTTGTAGGTCTTTGTATCGCTGAAGCACCTTTTGTACACCACGAGCAACATTGTAGTGATCTTCCCCTACAATATCTTTTTGCAAAACAGTAGATGATGAATCGAGTGGATCAACAGCTGGATAGATACCAAGTTCAGAAAGTGGGCGTGACAACACTACCGTTGAGTCAAGGTGAGAAAACGTTGTCGCAGGAGCTGGGTCAGTAAGGTCATCCGCTGGTACATACACTGCTTGAACAGATGTAATAGACCCCTTTTTCGTTGACGTAATACGTTCCTGTAGTTGCCCCATTTCTGTCGCAAGCGTTGGCTGATACCCCACAGCAGATGGCATACGACCAAGAAGTGCAGAGAGTTCAGAACCTGCTTGTGTAAATCGGAAAATGTTATCAACGAACAAAAGAATATCTTTGTGTTCTTCGTCACGGAAGTATTCGGCCATCGAAAGCGCAGAAAGCGCAACACGAGCACGAGCCCCTGGTGGTTCGTTCATCTGACCGAACACAAGAACTGTTTTATCTAGCACACCAGACTCTTCCATTTCGCGATACAAATCGTTTCCTTCACGAGATCGTTCTCCAACTCCAGCAAACACAGAGTACCCACCATGTTCTGCCGCGATGTTACGAATGAGTTCTTGGATCACCACTGTTTTACCTACTCCAGCACCACCAAAGAGACCAACCTTTCCACCTTTTAGGAATGGACAGATGAGGTCGATTACTTTGATACCAGTTTCGAGCACTTCAGCTTTTGTTGATTGCTCATCAAATGCTGGGGCTTCACGGTGAATCGGATAGTGCTTATCTACCTTCACATCACCTTTCAAGTCAATCGGAGCTCCAACCACATCAAACATACGTCCGAGCACCATTTGTCCAACAGGAACAGAAATAGGGGCTCCTGTGTCAATTACTTCCATACCACGAGCAAGCCCATCCGTTGTAGACATCGCAACAGCGCGGATATCAGAAAACCCAAGATGCTGTGCAACTTCAAGCACAAGCGTATCCCCGTTTGGATGCTTGATGGTGAGCGCATTTTTGAGCGCAGGAAGTTCCCCTGTAAATGTTACGTCGACAACTGGCCCGATAATTTGTGTGATTGTTCCTTTATGCATGATGGTTTGGTTAGTACGTTAGTAATTGATATGGCTTATGTTGTGAGCGCCATAGCTCCTGAAGTAATCTCTGCAATTTCTTGCGTTACAGCACCCTGTCGTGCTCGGTTAAAGTATAGTTTTAGATCTTTTTGCAAATCTCCAGCGTTATCTGTTGCGTTTTTCATCGCAAACATACGCGCTGAGTGTTCCGATGCGTAGCTTTCTAATATTCCCCCAAAAATAATGTTGTGAATCATCATTGGGATAATCGTCTCAAGTACATGATTCTGATCAGGCTCATATTCGTATCGAGGTTCTCCGCGAGTATCTGGTTTGCCTTCTGATGAAAATGGTAGGAGCTGAATAAGTGTTGGAGTAAATGTACTGGCGGACGTAAAGTGTGTATACAAAAGACGAACTGTTCCTATAGATTTTGCTTTGTAATTATCCACAATGAGCTTTGTGATGACGCGAGCATCTCGCGCTGTGAGGACCGCATGATTAAACGATGCGAGTGTTTCAAGATGCATTTTCTTTGCAACTTTTTCAGAAAACTTTCCTACGGTAATCAACTTGAGATTCTTTTTATTCTCGCCAGAATACGCAGCTAATAGTTTGCGGTACACGTTTACGTTATAACTTCCACAAAGTCCTTTGTTTGAAGCAATCATCACAACCAATTCTGTGTCTACACCATTGTGCATAAGAAGTTCATGTTGAACAAGCGAATCAAGTGAAAGATCTTCGAGAATATGTTGAGCTTCTGTATGAAATGGACGAAGTGTGAGGGCTTGGTCAATAGCTTTTTTCATTTTTGCAGCAGAAACCATCTCCATTGTTTTGGTGATCTTTTTGATATTCCCAACGCTTTTGATTTTTTCTTTGATTGCTTTTGTCTGCATGAGTATTATTTCGCCTGTGTGCTGTATGTTTCAAGTGCGAGCTTGAGATCTGCTTCAATAGCGTCATCCCATCCGCCTTCAATCTTTTCAAGAAGTGCCCCTTCTTTTTCTTGCATGTGTGTATGCATACCAGATTCCCATGTACCAATATCTGTAACTGCAACAGTATCAAGAAAACCATTGTTTACTGCGTACACAGAAGCAACCTGTAACCCGACACGAAGTGGAGACCCTTGTGCTTGCTTCAACATTTCAGCTGTTCGCTTGCCGCGTTCAATCGTTCGTTTTGTATCAACATCAAGATCAGAGTCAAACTGCGCAAATGATTCTAGTTCACGATACTGCGCCATGGCGAGCTTCATTTTGCCAGCGTTTTTCTTCATCGCCTTTGACTGTGCAGATCCTCCCACACGAGATACCGAAAGACCAACATCAATCGCTGGACGCATACCTTTATAAAAAAGATTCGCATCCAAGAAAATCTGTCCGTCAGTAATCGAAATCACGTTTGTTGGAACGTATGCCGAAATATCCCCAGCCTGAGTTTCGATAATAGGAAGTGCGGTGATAGACCCTCCTCCTGACGCTTCATTTCGACGACACGCACGTTCAAGTAATCGAGAGTGAAGATAAAACACATCCCCTGGATAGGCTTCACGTCCTGGTGGGCGCTTAAGAAGAAGTGACATTTCACGATACGCAATAGCATGCTTGGTCAAATCATCATAAACAACCAAAACATCTTTCTTTTTATTCATAAAATATTCAGCAACAGCAACCCCAGAGTACGGTGCCAAAAATGAAAGTGCAGCGGACTTAGACGCTCCAGCAAGCACTACTACCGTATA
>SSFP01000018.1 GCA_008015455.1 Polynucleobacter sp.
ATACATGTCGTATCGCCTCGGACAGCAGTTTGATGGTGTTATCTCTGGTGTTTCAGAGTGGGGACTCTTTGTTTCTGAGAAGAAGAGTAAATGTGAAGGGATGATTCGTCTTCGTGATCTTGGAAATGACTTCTATGTGTATGATCAAAAGAATAGCCGTGTATTTGGTGAACGAACAGGTATTGAATGGAAAATCGGAACCCCTGTAAAAATAAAAGTAAAAGCAGCAAATCTCGATCTAAGAGTGATCGATTACGAGCTGGTTGCTTAGTTGACATGGCGGTTTTATGGCTGTAGAGTTTACTTTGAATTGGTGGTACTTCATCGCCAAACTTACATAAGGAGTTCCCTGTGAACACTGAATTTACAAGTGAAATGAAACGTGGTGTGCAGCGCTTAATCGTACGCAAGCGGATTCTTAACCACCCCTTGTATATTTTTGGGTGGTCGTGTCTACCTTTGCTTGCTTTGGTTGGTGTTGGCTTGAGTCTTGGAACTGCTCCGGTTCCTTATTTTGCCGTACTCACTATCGCTTTCATGGCGTTTATGATTGGTTTCATTACTGCGATGGAAACAAAAAATTTGACTATCGATGTCATTCAAAAACTCGAAAGTTATTCGTTTGACAGTTGGTTTACCGTGCTTTCAGTTAACAGGGTGTATGAAAACACTTGGCCGGTGATAATTACTCTCCGTGACCTCTTTGGGGGAAATCACAAGATTTACTTTTCCGGCTCTGTGGGCAAAATAGATCTAGATGATCGGCAAAGTGTCGAAAGTCATCTGGCACACCTCACTCGCCAAAAGTGGGAGCCAATTCTGGTAGAAATGAAAAAGCATGACCTTCTTGGTGCTCATTAAGCACTAAAGTCGGCTACATGTCTTGGGTTGTTTAATTAAAAACGAATACATTCAAAGCTCTCCCCGGAGGGCTTTTCTTTTTCAGGGGTTTATGGTAGAATACAGCACATGTTAAAAATCAGACTACAACGTACAGGACGCAAGAACGACCCACATTTCCGCCTTATTGTGACCGAAAGTACACTCAAACCAAAGACGTCTCAGTTTGCTGAGATTGTTGGAACATACAATGTTAAGGCAGGTATTTTCGAAGCAAAGGCTGACCGTGTTAAGCACTGGATCTCAGTAGGTGCTCAAGTTACTCCAACAGTGCACAATCTCCTCGTCTCAAAGGGTGTTCTTGAAGGAAAGAAAGTAAACGTACTTCCAAAGAAGACTCCACAAAAGAAAGAAGAAAAAGCTGCTTAGTTTTTAGTGATTCCCATCTGTGTATAAGTGAGTGTAGGTATTTCCGTATTACTGTTACGATAGATATATAAGAACAAATCAATATGAAAGATCAAGAATTTGTCGAGTATGTAGTGAAAGCTTTGGTAGATAATCCAGATCAGGTAAAGGTAGATCGACGAGTGGACGAAATGGGTGTGCTTATTACGCTTGATGTTGCAGGTGTTGATATGGGTAAAATCATTGGACGTGACGGAGCAACGGCAAAGGCTCTCCGTACACTTCTCCGTGTTGTTGGTATGAAAAACAACGCTCGTGTAAATCTCAAAATCAACGAGCCAGCAGGTCGCGAAGGGTATGCTCGTGCAGAGTATGACACGACAGATGTAGATGCGGTGATGAACGATCTCAAGAGTTTGTAAGGTTCTCAAAGTTTGAAAAGCCTGCCCATCGGCAGGCTTTTCTTTTGACATTATATTTGTTATACTGTCAAGTATGAGATATCACGTGGTTACTATTTTCCCAAACATGCTCGACTCGTATTTTGCTGAGTCGATTATTTCCCGTGCTGTAGAAAACAAGCTTATAGAAATTCATACATATGCACTGCGTGAATACACAACCGACAAACACAGACGCGTTGATGGTAAACCATACGGTGGTGGACCTGGAATGGTTATGTGGGCAGATCCTATCCTTAACTGTGTTGCGAAAATCGAAAAGAAACTTGCCCGAAAAAAGAATACAAAAATCCTCTTTGTGATGTTTAATCCAGGTGGAGATATGTTTTCAAATACATTAGCAAAGAATGTTGCGACAAAATACACCGATATTGTTTTTATTTGCGGTCGTTATGAAGGGATAGACGCTCGTGTAAAGAAAATTTTGAAAGCCAAAGAGTGGAGTATTGGTAACTATGTGCTCACAGGAGGAGAGCTTCCTGTAATGGTTTGTATTGATGCAATTACACGTCAAATAAAAGGAACACTTAACGACGAAGCGTCTCTCGAAGAGAACCGTATCGCATCCCACGAAATCTACGCCCGACCAGAAGTATATGAATATAAAGGAAAGAAGTACCGTGTACCAAAAGTCCTTTTGTCAGGAAATCATAAACTGATCGAAGCGTATCGCGCAAAGAAAGAAAATAAAATAGGAAAATAAAAAGCCTCCACGTGGAGGCTTTGTTAGATGGTTCCTTAACTATGTTGATAAGCACCCGTCCATGTTTTTTGAGCCCTACGCGCTATCTCTAGAGCTAAGCCGAAGACTGGATTTTCTATGCTCAAAGGGTATTGTTGACTTTCCCCGATAAGAATACAGCTAATGGATTTAAAAGGGTATGGAGGATATATTGACCAAAAGAACTCCATCCTCATAAAGTTTGGGGCCGAGCGTTTAATGGCAAGAGGGTTTTGCGGGTCACGAATTTCTTCGTAAATTATCAAAAGAACCCCCTGACTATCTGGTGAGGTATAAGGCTGGCCCGAAAAAGGATACAACCCTAAACCTGCATACGGAGATATTTTATCCCTGGTTGGAAAAAAATAAGAACAGACAACGTCATCTATTGTAGTAGAAAACGGACAAAGGAAATCTTCAGGTGTGATGATACCCTTGAAAAATAAAAACATGTCCATGGGTTTCATGTCCTTAACCCGAAATGGCTTGTTGTAGTGATTCCTTCTAAAGAAAAACATGATTCACTCCTTAAAATCTATTGTCAATCTACACTTAAGGTTAGTAGTTGTCAACAATTGCTACGTATGTGTCCTGACTTTGATGGTACACTTTAGTGTGTAATCTATCATTCACTATTTATGAAAACAACTTTACTCGCACTTCTTATTGCGCTGATATCTGGTACACACGCTATGGCTCAAATGGCTGACGACTACGGCACAGCTACAAACTCACGTGCTGGGTATTGCCCAAACCTCTCTATTACTATGCAACGAGGTTCAACGGACGCAACCACACAAGGTCAAGCGTCTCAGTTACAGAGATTCCTCATTGAGCGAGGGTATCTCGATATCGAAGCTCCAACAGGTAGAGTTGCAGGGCTTACTGTTCAGGCGATTAAAGATTTTCAGATAGATAATAATTTGCCTTCATACGGAATTGCGGGGTCACTTACTCGCGCTGTGATTGCTCGAGTTTGTTCTGGAAATGTAACCACTTCTACAACAAATACTACCTACCAATCAGGTTCATCACAAAGCGGTGCGCCTGTTATCGTAAGTACAAATGCAAGAGCGGCAGGGAATTTTGAAATGGATGCAAATGGAGATGGTACATTTATCGGTACCAACCTTATTGGAGGGAATACGTTTACTCCACGAGTCACCATGGCAGGGGTTGATGTGCCGGTTACATCTGCAACATATGATCGTATCACGATTCGAGTCCCGGCAAGTTTTGTCCCAGGGTTTACCTATATGACAACTATTACAACTGATCGTGGGCAGAGTAATGGTGTACCAATTAAAATTCTAAGTACACTCACCACTACAAACACAACATATGTTTCAGCTCCAACTCTAAATGTCACGCTCTCTCCTTCATATATTCAAAGAGGTGCCGCAACATATTTGTCATGGAATGCAGCAAATGCAACAAGTTGCAGTGGAAGAAATATAACAAGTGGAGCTTCAGAAACATTAACAACGTGGGGAACAAAGACTCTGTATCCAGTACAAACAACTACGTACAGAGTGGAGTGTATGAATACACAAGGACAGGTTGTTTCAGTTGATAAAACAGTAACAGTTGAATCAACTGCAACCACAAACACAACAACTAATACTTCAACAAATACCGGGGTTCCGATTATCGGTTTCTCGGCCTCTTCGTACAGCATTACCGCAGGACAAAGTACTCAAATTGCTTGGAACACAACTGGTGCAGACACATGTACCTTGTACTACGGAGGTAATACTGAAAAGAATCTTACTCAAGGGTTGTACACTGTGTACCCAACTCAGACGACGACTTATAGAATCGTGTGTGCAAATAATAGTTATTCTGCCGAAAAATCAATCACCGTTAATGTGACATCTGCTTCGACTACAGGTTCTCGTAATATTGTTGATGGGAACGGCCAAGCTTCTTGTAATGCAACGATTGTGAGTATCTATGGTTCACAAGTTGCATCATGTTCACTTGGTGGTGGGTGTGGAGGATTGAATCCAGGTTTATGGGGTGCATGTATTAATAGTACTCCTGCTACTAGTGTTGCAGCTGCTGCGCCAACCCAAACTCAATTAACCGTAACCCCGACAAGTCTTTCTACAACTCAAAACTTTACAGTAACATGGTCAGCCAATAATTCACCAACCTCATATAACGTTAAAGTTGGTGGTACTATATATCCTCAAACAGGAACATCTTGGACGGGGACACCCGCATCTCTTGGGCTTTCTGCAGGAAGTCATCTTATACAGGCGCAAGCTTGTAATATAGTTGGATGTAGCACGTATTCTGCTGCAGCTACCATTACTGTAACTGAGCCAGTTACTCGCAACTTTGTAAATGGAAACGGTCAAGGTGCATGTAATGCTGATATCGTAAGCGCTTACGGCTCTCAAGTTGCATCTTGTTCGCTCGGTGGTGGATGTGGAGGTGTCAATCCAGGACTTTGGGGAGCGTGTGTAACACGATAACAGCCAACTAAAAAGCGCGACCATGGTCGCGCTTTTTCTTTACTCCTTCATGAGCCAAGAGCAACCTGCACTCACTATCATTCGCTTCGGTTTCGGAACCCCTCGGTTCCGACTCCTCCGCCACGGGGAAACTCCCGTTTCCCCGACCCCCCCTCACAGCCTTGGGGGGGGGGGGGGGGGGGCGCC
>SSFP01000142.1 GCA_008015455.1 Polynucleobacter sp.
CCCAGCTGAGCTATAGCCCCTTAATTAAATGATCTTAAATAAGCAAGCTCAAGCAATCAAGACCGTAATTCTAGCCTATTTTGATACAAGATTGCAAGCGAAGAATTGTTTCTTCTTTACCAATCAATGAAATAACGGCGTCAATGGCTGGTGTTTGGGTGGTTGCAAACATGGCATAACGCACCGGCATAGCCAATGCGGGCATTTTCATGCCATGCTTGGCTAGAACCTCCTTAAAAGCTGCACTAACCGCCGCTTTACTACCATCCCCTGCTTTGAGAGCTTCAACGAAATCAGCTAAGGCTGCATGGGTGGAATTGGGCACATTGACCTCAAGATCAGCAGCAGAATGCTGAGGGCGCTCCATATAGAACAACCTAGCCCCTTCTGCGACCTCAATAAGCGTATTTGCTCGATCCTTTAAAAGGCTGACAACAGCCACAAAATCGGGGCCCGATTCGGTCTGTATACCTAGTTTTTCAGCAAATGGGCGAGCACGCTGAGCTAGATCGGCAGCATCACCATGTTGCAAATAATGATGGTTTAACCAAAGTAACTTCTCTGGATTATGTTGCGCTGGTGATTTGCCTAAATGATCCAAATTGAACCAATCAACAAATTGCTCTTTCGTAAACACTTCAGCATCACCATGAGACCAACCTAAACGAGCCAAGTAGTTAAGAACAGCTTCAGGAAGATAACCCTCACGCTCATAATCACGAACGCTCATTGCTCCATTACGCTTGCTCATTTTTTCACCCTGATCATTTAAGACCGTTGGCAAATGAGCATAGATCGGAGTTTGTCCACCTAATGCTTTGAGGATATTGATCTGCCTTGGTGTGTTATTCACATGATCATCACCACGGATGACGTGCGTGATCTTCATATCTAAATCATCCACCACAACGCAGAAGTTATAAGTAGGCGTGCCATCCGGGCGCGCAATCACTAAATCATCTAATTCATCATTACTGATTTCAATTCGGCCTTTGACTGCATCATCCCAAGCAACACTACCACCGATTGGATTTTTAAAGCGAATGACAGGCTTAATCCCTTCCGGAATAGGCGGCAAACTCTTACCAGGTTCAGGACGCCAACAACCGTTATAGCGGGGCTTTTCTTTATTAGCCATTTGCGCATCGCGTAATGCGTTGAGCTCATCTTCACTCATGTAGCAGTAATAAGCCAAGCCATCTTTGAGCATTTGAGCAATGACTTCACGATAGCGATCCATGCGCTGCATTTGATAAATAGGGCCTTCATCAATATCCAGACCCAACCAGCGCATACCTTCGATGATGACATCGACAGCTTCCTGACTGGAACGCTCTTGATCCGTATCTTCAATACGAAGAATGAAATCACCCTTCATCTTACGAGCAAACGCCCATGGATATAAGGCACTTCGCAAGTTACCTAAATGAATAAAGCCCGTCGGGCTTGGTGCAAATCGTGTTCTAACTGTCATAGATGACATTATCGCATTGGCGACGCTAACACTTTATTTTTCAATAAGAGGCTTTTGCTTAAGAGCTATCAAGCCACCCAATAAAAGAGCACATCCAGAAAGTATTAAACCTTGGGCAAGACCACCCCGCCCGTCCGAAATCCAACCGGTCACCGTTGGACCAATGATCTGACCAGCAGCAAAAATACTTGTAAAAACTGTAATGCCACCTACCCATTGTTGCTCGGGCATATTGTGCTTAACAAATGCCGTTGTTGAGGCAACCGCAGAGAGAAAGACGGCGCCAAAGACAATGCCGGAAATAAAAATCAAAGAAGTGACTAAGGCATTTAATTCAATTTCCATGACCATTAGTACAGCAGGTAACAAACAAGCCAAACCTAAGATCGTGTTCAAAATAGCCAATGATTCACCACCCTTGAAGCGATCTAACATCTTCGCCCATAAACGCGATGAAGCCATCACCGCAAGACCCAAAATAGCGTAAAACAGATGCAGAATGAATTCTGAAAATCCTAACTGGGCAAGCAAGGCAACCACAAAGGTCATATAACCGATATAGCCTACTCCAAACATGAAGTAAGCAGCGAGCATCGGTGAGTAAGTGACAAAACGGCTAGGCTGTTGAATAGTAGTTTGAGCCTGCTCAGCGGTTATGGAGCGTATTGGTAAGTAACTTATGAGGGCCAAGATACCTGCTAAAAAACCCAGCGCATACCAAGCCAATTGCCATGCATGCTCACGGGCTTGATCTTGCTGCCAGTGGTCTAAAAAATAAGGAATCAAACTAGATAAAACAATCCCTAAACCAGGACCTGCATAGTAAATACCCAAAAGTAAACCAGAATCTTGGGGATGCATACGACCCAAGCGAGCTACCAGGACGCCACCTGCTACAAAAATCCATGCACTTGAAATACCAGCTAAAACACGAATAAGAAATAGCCACTCTGTTTCAAATGTAGACCCTGACAACCATAATAAAAATGCTGTTAATAAAGAAGTGCCTATAAAGAAGAGTGGTGCTGGAACTCTTCTCATGAGCATCGGAGAACTCAAGGCTCCCAATAGATACCCCACTGCATTGGCTGTGTTCATGCTGCCAGCAACCACATAGGACCAACTCAAATCCTCACGCATCACCGGCAACAATAGCCCATAAGAGAAACGAGCTAAACCCAAAGCAATAGCAGAACCTAGTGCCAAGGAAATAGCTGTTAAAAAGGGGTGTTTATTTGAAAACAAGGGGGTCATTCCATAAAGTTTCTACAATATACGCCATGACAGATAAATACGCTTCAGACCTACTACAAGTTTTTGTTTTTGACGGTGCTCCAGTCAGAGGAGAAATCGTCAATATCAGAGATTCCTGGCAAGCCATCCTTGCACGAAAAAACTACCCACCAGCGGTCAAAAAGCTATTGGGTGATCTTGTTGCAGCCGGGGTATTACTGAGTGGCACGCTGAAATTCAAGGGCAGCATGATTATTCAAGCGCAAGGTAACGGTCCAGTGCGCTTACTAGTTTTGGAATGTAAAGATAATTTAGTCATTAGAGCTACAGCAAAACTCAATGAAGAGATGGACTTATCAAATCTACCTGATGATTCTGGCTTAGCTGATCTGATCAACCCTGACGGCAATGGAAAATTAGTCATCACGCTTGATCCAGCAGATCGACAGCCAGGTCAGAACCCCTATCAGGGTATCGTCGCCTTGCACGATGGTCAACAACCAGTCCAAACCATTGCTCAAGCAATTGCGTTATATATGAGAGATTCTGAGCAATTAGAAACAAGACTTTGGTTAGCCAGTGATGACCATGCATGCGGTGGCTTATTACTTCAAAAGCTACCGAATATGGGTGGTCAATTAAAAATGGATGATGAATTAGCGGCTGAAGGTTGGGCAAGACTGCAGATGCTTTCTGACACCGTGACTGATGAAGAGCTTTTAGGATTGGAGCCTAAGGTTTTAATGAAGCGACTTTACCTAGATGAATCAACTCATCATGGTGTTCGTAGTTTTGATCAACGCCCGATTCAATTTGGTTGCAGATGCTCACGCATCAAAGTTGCAGACATGCTAAAAATGCTCGGCGAAAATGAAGTTCAAAGTATCTTGGATGAAAAATCAGTCGTAGAAACCAATTGTGATTTTTGCGGACAGATTTATATATTTGATGCTGTTGACTGTAAACAGATTTTCAGTAGCCCAACTCTAACGGATGCTATCAAACAACCTCCGCAATCAAAACACTAGAGCGATTACTTTTTATCTTTATCCGCCTCAGGACTGGCTTTTTTGTTGGGTACAACCTGAACAAAGATTTCACCCTCTTTGCTCATGCCATGCTCTGCGCGAGCACGCTCTTCAATCGCCTTAGTACCATCTTTAAGATCTTTAACTTCACCCGATAACTTGGCATTACGGGCAGCAAGGGCTTCATTCTTTTCTAATTGCTTTGAAACACTACGATCTAACTCGTAGACTCTCAGCCAACCGCCCTTACCTAACCATAACGGGTATTGAATAATGGCTAAGAGAGCTAGCAAACCGTAAACAACGATGCGCATAGGACTCTTAGCCTTATTAACTTCGACTTACTTGCGTAAGTTATAGAAAGTAGAACGACCAGGGTAGCTGGCAATATCACCAAGGTCTTCTTCAATACGAATTAATTGGTTGTACTTAGCAATACGGTCAGAACGTGACAAAGATCCTGTCTTAATTTGACCTGCATTGGTGCCCACAGCAATATCTGAAATTGTGCTGTCTTCAGTTTCACCTGAACGATGAGAAATCACTGCTGTGTAACCAGCACGCTTAGCCATTTCGATCGCCGCAAACGTCTCAGTCAAAGTACCAATTTGATTCACTTTGATCAAGATTGAATTAGCAATGCTCTTCTCGATACCTTCTTTAAGAATTTTCGTATTGGTTACAAAAAGATCGTCACCCACTAATTGGATCTTGTTGCCTAACTTTTCAGTCAGGATAGCCCAACCTTCCCAATCGCCCTCATGCATACCATCTTCAATCGATACGATAGGATATTTATCAACAAGGTTAGCCAAATAATCAGCAAACTCGGCTGAAGTTAATTTCAAACCTTCACCTGACAAATCATATTTGCCATCTTTGTAGAATTCACTGGCGGCACAGTCTAGGGCTAATAAAACATCTTCACCAGGCTTGTAACCAGCTTTTTCAATCGCCTTCAGAATGGTGTTCAAACACTCTTCATTGCTCTTGAAGTTAGGGGCAAAACCACCTTCATCACCAACAGATGTTGGCATGCCTTGATCATGAATAATCTTTTTCAAAGCGTGGAAAATTTCAGCGCCGCAACGAACTGCTTCACGGAAGCTAGTCATGCTCACTGGCATGATCATGAACTCTTGAATATCCAAGCTGTTATTAGCATGGGAACCACCGTTCACAATATTCATCATAGGAACTGGCAACTGCATCGCACCTGAACCACCGAAATAACGATAGAGTGGCAAACCAGCTTCTTCAGCCGCCGCTCTAGCAACCGCCATAGATACAGCTAAAGTTGCATTAGCCCCTAAACGAGACTTATTGTCAGTACCGTCAAGATCAATCAAAGTGCGATCCAAAAACGCTTGCTCGCTTGCGTCCAAGCCCATCACAGCCTCAGCGATTTCAGTATTGATATTTTCTACAGCTTTTAAAACACCTTTACCTAAATAACGATTCGCTTCACCGTCACGCAACTCAACAGCCTCACGTGAGCCAGTTGATGCGCCTGATGGCACAGCAGCACGACCCATCACACCTGATTCAAGCAATACATCACACTCGACAGTTGGATTGCCTCTTGAATCTAAAATCTCACGACCAATGATGTCAACGATTGCACTCATGACTTCTCCCTAACAATTATTGAAAATCTTTTTCTAAAAAAACGTTGCCAGCTTTGACAACATCATCCAGCGCTACCAAAGTAGCCAATAAGTCTTTCATGCGCCCTAACGGCACAGCATTAGGACCATCTGATAAAGCCTTCGCTGGGTTGGGATGAGTTTCCATAAATAAACCACTCACGCCAACTGCAACAGCCGCTCTTGCCAATACAGGCACCATTTCACGCTGACCACCACTGCTTGTTCCTTGACCACCTGGCAATTGCACAGAATGAGTAGCATCGAAAACTACTGGAGCATTGGTCTCACGCATGATGGCAAGACTGCGCATATCTGAAACTAGATTGTTATAGCCAAATGAAGCACCGCGCTCACAAGCCATGAAAACATCATCAGGCAAACCAACTTCTTTAGCGGCTGCTCGTGCCTTATCAATGACATTTTTCATATCTCCAGGAGCTAAAAATTGCCCCTTTTTGATATTCACTGGCTTACCACTCTGCGCGCACGCACGAATAAAGTCTGTTTGGCGACATAGAAAAGCAGGCGTTTGCAATACATCTACAACGGCTGCTACTGGCTTAATTTCATTAATGTCATGAATATCAGTTAAAACATGAACACCAATCTCTTTTTTCACCTTAGCCAAAATCTCGAGCCCCTTTTCCATGCCTAAACCACGGAAAGAAGTACCTGATGAACGATTGGCTTTATCAAAAGAAGATTTGTAGATAAACGGGATGCCAAGGCTCTTGGTGATTTCTTTTAATTGACCAGCGGTATCCATCGCCATTTGCTCTGACTCGATCACGCAGGTACCAGCAATTAAAAAGAATCGCTTATCTAATCCAATTTCAAAATCACATAATTTCATTTGAACTCTCCCTAGATATTGCTTATTTATGAAGCAATACCCTTATGCTTTAAAGCCGCTTTAATAAATGCTGAGAACAATGGATGACCATCACGTGGTGTTGAAGTAAATTCCGGATGGAACTGAACTCCGAAGAACCATGGGTGCATAGCTGCTGGCAACTCCATCATTTCAGGCAACTCTTCATTAGGTGTTCTCGCAGAAATAATAAGACCCGCAGACTCTAACTTAGGTACATAAACATTGTTTACTTCGTAGCGATGACGATGACGCTC
>SSFP01000008.1 GCA_008015455.1 Polynucleobacter sp.
AATATTCAGTTTGATACCACGAGCCCCCTCATAGATACCAGGTCCATTTTTATTATCTTCAGACTTCTTGGCAATATTGCCCAGCAAACCTGTTAGGAGAGATAAATGAATTTGCTCGTAGGTTGCCGGTGTAGAGTTTTCTTTCCAACCTTGGTCCGCCAACATGCGATGAAGTTGACCATAAATATCTCGCCACTCTCTCATCCTTCGAGCGGAAATAAAATGCGTTTTGCAAAGTTGGTCTAACTGACGATTACTTTGTTTGTGAAGTAAAGCGTTGTGATACCAATCCCAAAGCTTCACAAAAGATAAGAATTCAGACTTCTCATCTGCAAAGAGTCGATGTGCTGCATCTGCTGCTTGAGCATACTCTGTAGGACGATCTCTAGGATCCTGAGTAGCCATCGCTGTTGCAATGATAAGCACCTCTCTTAAGGCTTGCTGATCTCTAGCAGCCAACAACATTCTTCCAACCCTTGGATCGAGAGGTAATGCTGCCAACTGTTTACCAATCGGGGTTAATGCACCCTGCCTAGGACCCGTAGCCTCCATAGCACCTAATTCTTCGAGTAATTGCACCCCGTCACTAATGGCTCTCCCAAGAGGCGGCTCAATAAATGGAAACTCTTGAACTTTAGGTAATTTCAGCGCCCTCATCCGAAGAATGACGGCTGCTAGCGAGCTTCTTAAAATTTCAGGATCTGTAAATGCAGGACGAGCTTTGAAGTCAGCCTCATCATATAAACGGATACAAATACCATCTGAAACACGACCGCAACGACCCGCCCTTTGATTAGCGGCAGCCTGAGATATTGGCTCTACTTGCAGCTGCTCGACTTTATTTCGATAGGAATAGCGCTTCACCCTTGCTAACCCTGCATCAATAACAAATCGAATACCCGGGACTGTTAGAGAGGTTTCTGCCACATTGGTTGCCAACACAATACGGCGCGACCCACCACCTTGAAATACACGCTCTTGCTCAGCAACAGACTGGCGAGCAAACAAACTGAGGACTTCAGGATGGTATTTTTGCTGAAGAACGTGATCTTTACGAATAGCCTCTGCGCAATCTCTAATTTCTCGTTCACCAGGCAGAAACACCAAAATATCACCAGCGGAAGAAGATCCCTCACGCCATAACTCCAAAATTCCATCCACCACCGCCTCAGGAATCTCTTTGGCTTCCTTTTGACCGGTCTCTAATAGAGGGCGATACCTAACCTCCACTGGGAACAAGCGCCCACTCACCTCAATCACAGGGGCTGGCTGTTGCTCTGACCCAAAATGACTGGCAAATCTCTGAGCATCAATCGTTGCCGAGGTCACAATCAGCTTTAAATCAGGACGTTTAGGTAAGAGTTGTTTGAGATACCACAATAAGAAGTCGATGTTAAGACTACGCTCATGAGCCTCGTCAATAATGATCGTGTCATAGGCATGGAGTAGCGGATCCCTTTGAGTCTCAGCCAGCAAGATGCCATCTGTCATTAATTTAATAGAGGCAGTAGGACTGGTTTTATCGGAAAAACGGACCTGATAACCCACATCCTCACCCACGGGGCTAGCGAGCTCTTGGGCAATGCGTTTAGCGGTGGATGTGGCGGCAATCCTTCTGGGTTGAGTGTGCCCGATTAGCTTATCTGTCCCATTGGCTCGCCCTCTACCCATTGATAAGCAAATCTTAGGTAATTGGGTCGTTTTGCCCGATCCAGTCTCACCACAAACAATAATGACCTGATTTTGCGCCAAAGCTTGGGCAATTTTCTCCCTTTGCCCTGATACCGGAAGGGCGTCTGGGAAATGAATTTTCAAATTTTTGGTCATTTTTACTGGTTGCACCCTATAATTTTCCACTATGCCTACTAATCAAGTCCAAAATAATTTTCCCTTCGTTGCTTGGCTGCGCGATGTAGCTCCCTACATCCATAGCTTTAGAGGTAAAACCTTTGTGATTGGGTTTGCCGGAGAGCTTGTGCAAAAAGGCGGACTCGAAGCCCTGATTCAAGACGTTGCCATGCTGCACGCCATGGGCATGAGAATTGTTTTAGTCCATGGCTCACGCCCTCAAGTACAAGAACAGCTAGATCTTAGAAAAGTTTCTAGCCGTTATGGCACCGGCGCCATGAGTGGCTACAGAATTACTGACCCCGCTGCGCTTGAATGTGCCAAGGAAGCTTCGGGCGAGTTACGTTTAGATATCGAAGCTGCATTTAGCCAAGGTTTGCCTAATACCCCTATGGCTGGATCACGTATTTCCGTGATTTCCGGAAACTTCATTATTGCTAGACCAGTTGGCATCGTAGATGGTGTTGACTTCATGCATACGGGTCTTGTTCGCAAAGTGGACTCTGAATCAATTCAGCACTCACTAGCTAACAACAAGATTGTATTAATGTCTCCCCTAGGTTTCTCACCAACAGGACAGGCTTTCAATATTGCCTATGAGGACGTTGCTACCGCAACAGCGATGGCAGTTAAAGCCGACAAATTGATATTCCTTACAGAATATAACGGCATTAATGATAGCCATGGAGAACTGATTAAAGAGTTTTCACTTCGTCAATTAGAGGATCACATTGGCGGTTTAACTTTGGCAGATGCTGATCTCAAAGTTCTTTTACAAAATGCGATACGCGCGATTAAATCGGGTGTAGGTCGTGTCCACCTTTTACCTCATGATCGTGATGGCGCTCTTTTAGAGGAACTATTTACCCATGATGGTATTAGCACCATGATTGCAGCATCTGATATTGAGCATCTTCGTGAAGCCAATCTCGATGATGTGGGTGGCATCTTGCAACTGATTGAACCTTTGGAAGAAGAAGGTATCTTAGTTGCTCGTGGTCGCGACGTGATTGAACGTGACATCACCCACTTCTCTGTGATTGAGCATGACCGAGTGCTTTTTGGTTGCGCAGCTTTATTCCCATTCTCTAATGGGGTTGGAGAACTCTCTTGCTTAGCTGTCGACCCTCAAGCTCAAGAGTCAGGTGATGGAGAACGTTTACTCAAGCGCATTGAGGCAAGAGCAAAAGCGGCTGGCTTAAAGAAATTATTTGTTTTAACTACCAGAACTGAACACTGGTTCTTAAAGCGAGGCTTTGTGCGCGCCAGTGTTGATGACTTACCAGCAGAGCGTAAAGAGCTCTACAACTGGGAACGTAAATCAATGGTTCTCATTAAAAATATTTAACTACTAACGATTGCTAATTAAGAGGTAAATGATGGCACGCATGATTCATTGCATCAAATTGAACAAAGAAGCTGAAGGTTTAGATTTCGCTCCATTACCTGGAGAACTCGGCAAGAAAATCTGGCAAGAAGTTTCTAAAGAAGCTTGGGCAGGTTGGTTAAAACAACAAACCATGTTGATTAATGAAAATCGTCTCAACATGGCTGATACGCGTGCCCGTCAATACTTGCTAAAACAAGTTGAAAAGTATTTTTATGGTGAAGGTGCTGATACTGCGCAAGGTTATGTGCCAGAGAACAAATAAACCAACTGTTCAGATGGTAGCTTTTGCTACATAAAGTTTAATTGCTGAAACTAAAAAAGGACGCTTAAGCGTCCTTTTTTATGCGTACACTTCCCGTCTGACACCGTCAGACTGACCAATTAACAGCACATTGGCTCTTCTTCTCGCAAATAAGCCATTACAAATGACACCTGGTATTTGATTCAGAGAAGTTTCTAAAGCAACTGGGTCAGCAATCCTCAATCCAGCTACATCTAAGATCCATGCTTGATTGTCAGTCACAAACACTTCTTCGCTACCCTTTTTCATGCGAAGCGTCACCACACCACCCATTTGCTCTAGCACTCTAGTAACTTGAGCTTGAGCCATGGGAATCACTTCAATCGGCAATGGAAACTGCCCTAGAACCTGCACTTCTTTACTTGCGTCACAAATACAAATAAAGGATTCTGCTAACTGAGCAACAATTTTCTCTCGCGTTAAAGCACCACCACCACCCTTTAACATATGACCTTGAGGATCAATCTCATCAGCACCGTCGACATACATAGGTACGCTAGCAACCGAATTGCTATCTAAAACATGAAAGCCATGCTTTTGCAAACGCTCAGTACTTGCTTGAGAGCTAGAAATAACCCCAACAAAATGATCGCGATGAGGCGCTAGAGCATCAATAAAAAGATTAGCGGTTGAACCTGTTCCAACTCCCAAAATACCACCAGGAGCCATTGTCTTTAAAACTTCATCCTTTGCAGCCTGCGCCACCATTTCTTTCAGTTGATCCTGGGTATACATAAAACCTTATCGATAAATTGGGCTGATTTAATAAAATTATCTTAATTATTCAGTAAAAATGTCTGCTACATTCTTTAATTCACATAAGCATTCTAAAATACTCTGATGAGCACACTACTAGAACAACTCAAACAATACACCACTGTGGTTGCTGATACAGGCGACTTTGAGCGCATGAAGGCTTTTATGCCCCAGGATGCGACAACCAACCCATCTTTAATCCTTAAGGCTGCGCAGTTACCAAACTATCAGACTTTAATTCACTCTGTAAAAGCCAAAAACCCACATCAATCGATTGATCGAGTGATTGATGCCTTGCTGGTTGCCTTTGGTATTGAAATACTCAAAATTGTTCCGGGTCGTGTCTCAACAGAAGTTGATGCTCGCCTGTCTTTTGATACGGAAGCTACGGTTCAGAAAGCTCGAGAGATTATTGCCGCCTATGAAGCTAATGGAATTGATAGAAGTCGCATTCTGATCAAAATTGCGAGTACTTGGGAAGGTATTCAAGCGGCTAAGATTCTTCAAGCCCAAGGCATCTCTTGCAATATGACATTACTATTTAGCCTTGTTCAAGCAGTTGCCTGCGCTGATGCTAAAGCCCAACTAATCTCACCATTTGTTGGTCGTATTACTGATTGGTATAAAAAGTCTTTAGGTGCTACATGGCAAGATGAAACACATGGTGGCGCCAATGACCCAGGAGTCGTATCTGTCAAAAACATCTACAACTACTATAAAAACTTTGGCATTAAAACTGAGGTGATGGGGGCAAGCTTCAGAAATACAGGTCAAATCATCCATTTGGCAGGATGTGATTTACTAACAATTAGCCCTGAATTATTAGCTGAACTTCAAAATCAAGAGTTGGCACTGCAACCTGCTTTAAGTGAAGATTTAGCGAAGAATTCAGGTATGGCAAGAATGGTGATCGATGAAAAGTCTTTCAGATACCAACTCAATCAAGATGCCATGGCAACCGAAAAGCTCTCTGAGGGCATTCGTTTATTTTGCGCAGATATTGAAAAACTAGAAAAGATATTGAGTAACTAAATACCAGCTCTTAGCTTTCATTAAGGGTATTTGTAACTAAATACCCTTGACCATTCTTTGTCTTCTAGCCTCATATAGACAAACACCACTAGCAACAGAAACGTTCAAGCTCTCAACGCCACCTAACATCGGGATTTGAACTAAATCATCACAGGTTTCTCGAGTTAGACGGCGCATGCCTTCACCTTCGGCTCCCATAACAAGGGCTACAGGACAAGTGAAATCAACATCATAGAGAGTCTTCTCTGTTTGATCATCAGTACCAATTAACCATACGCCCGCTTCTTGCAGCTCTCGCATCGTTCTAGCGAGATTAGTCACAGCGATCAGTGGCATTGTTTCTGCAGCGCCACTAGCAACTTTACTAACGGTGGCATTTAAATGTGCTGAACGATCCTTAGGGACAATCACAGCATCAACACCTGCACCGTCTGCGACACGAAGACAAGCACCGAGATTATGTGGATCAGTGACACCATCCAAAATTAACAATAATGCAGGAC
>SSFP01000007.1 GCA_008015455.1 Polynucleobacter sp.
ATTTTGGTTCAAGGTGCTGAACCTTTATTTTTCTTAGATTATTTTGCTTGTGGCAAATTATCTGTCGATACCGCAGCTACTGTTGTCGGTGGTATTGCGCTTGGTTGTGAATTAGCTGGTTGTGCTTTGATTGGCGGTGAGACTGCTGAGATGCCGGGTATGTACCCCGAGGGTGAGTATGACCTAGCAGGTTTTGCTGTAGGTGCAGTAGAAAAATCAACCATGATCACTGGGGCTACTATTAGTCCAGGTGATGTGATTCTTGGTTTGGCTTCTAGCGGTGCTCATTCCAATGGCTATTCTTTAGTTCGTAAGATTATTGATCGTGCGGGTGCAAAACCAACCGATGACTTCCATGGTCGCAGTTTGAGTGATGTTGTGATGGCGCCAACAAGAATTTATGTGAAATCAATGTTGGCATTGATGTCAAAAATGACTGTTAAGGGTATGGCTCACATCACCGGTGGTGGTTTAGTTGAAAACGTGCCTCGTGTTCTTCCAGAAAATACTCAAGCTGTGTTGCATCGTGATGCATGGCAGTTGCCTCAGTTATTCCAATGGTTGCAAAAAGAGGGTGGCGTTGAAGATGCTGAGATGCATCGTGTATTTAACTGCGGTATTGGTATGGTGGTGATTTTGAACGCCGCTGATGCCGCTGCCGCTAAAGCCCAGCTCGAATCAACGGGTGAAACTGTTTATCAATTGGGTGAAGTGGCCGCTAGACCAGCTGGTGCGCACCAAACCATTGTTATTTAAGTCATCTGATAGTGAGCAAGGCACACTTGCTCACATCTTGCCATCTCAGATTCTGAGAGTGGATCAAAAACCTCTTTATCTTTAATTCCGCGTAACCATGTCAATTGGCGTTTGGCTAATTGACGGGTGGCAGCAATCGCGTGTTCTTTGAAAGTCGCTTCATCGATTAAGCCATCTAAGTATTGCCATGCTTGGCGATAGCCAACAGCACGCATAGAAGGTAAGTCAGGATGAAGATGGGTATTTTGGCGCAGGGTGCGCATTTCCTCTAAGAATCCTTCTTGCATCATGATGTCAAAACGTTGCGCAATGCGCTCATGCAGTACAGCGCGATCGGATGGCTCAATAGACATCAGACGTAAATCTAAGGGGGTTTCTGCGTCTCCTCGACCAGTATCTTTAGGTTCTTCTTTTAACCAAGCTGACATAGGTTTGCCACTTTGAAGATAAATTTCTAGGGCACGCTGAATACGTTGAGCATCATTTTTTTCTAATCGGGCAGCGGTTTCAGGGTCAACCTGAGCGAGTTGCTCATGAATAGCATGCCAACCAAGCTCTTTGGCCTCTTGCTCAATTTGTGCGCGTATTTCTGGTGAGGCAGTAGGCATATCGGATAAGCCATGTGCAAGGGCTCTCCAATACAGCATGGTGCCTCCCACAATGATCGGAATGTTTCCACGATCACGAATATCTTGCATCCATTGTCTGGCATCTTTAGCAAATCTTGCTGCTGAGTAGGGCGTCTCCGGATCCGCAATATCAATGCCATGATGAACCACTTCTTGCATCTCAGCTTGACTAGGTTTAGCTGTGCCAATATCCATGCCTCGGTAAACAAGTGCTGAGTCCATGCTGATAATTTCTACGGTGTGACCACGTTGCTTTGCAGCTCTAGCGAAGCGCATGCTCATAGCGCTCTTACCGCTAGCGGTCGGTCCAACAATGGCAATCACTGCTTGATGTTGATTGGACACTTATCTGCCACGCAAAAATAATTTATCCAAATCTTGGATGCTTAACTGAACCCAAGTTGGGCGACCATGATTACATTGATCAGCACGTTCAGTTTGTTCCATTTGGCGAAGTAGTGCATCCATTTCTGTGAGGGTGAGTGCGCGATGCGCTCTCACTGCCGCATGGCAAGCTTGTGTCGCTAGACGTTCATGTTGAGCGGCATCAATCACAGCTTTAGATCCTGTGAGATCTAGTTCATTGAGAAGATTTCTAAGTAGGCTAATCGGCTCAGCTCTTTGTAAAAGAGTGGGGATGGTTCTAATAGCTAATTGTGTGTGGGAGAGTGTGGCTACATCAAACCCAAGTTGTTCAAGCGTGGTGCGATGCTCTTCAGCTTTGCTGACCTCTAACTCTGAAGCGTGCATCACAATCGGTACTAACAATTGTTGAACTTTGATGCCCGTTGCTAAATCTTGTTTGAGTTTTTCGTAGAGCACACGCTCGTGAGCTGCATGCATATCCACCAACACTAAACCATGTTGATTTTGTGCGAGGATATAAATGCCATGGATCTGCGCCAGGGCATGACCTAAGGGGTAATCAGATGTTGAGTTGCTAGTAGATGCTGTCTGTAACTTCTCAGCAGGATTGATGTTGCTAAAGAAGTTATCTATATTGGTTTTAGCACTCTGACCAAGAGGAAGATGCTGGTTAGTGTATTGACTAAGAGCAGGGTTCCAAGCGGGTGTTTGAGTTGTATGCTGATAGCTTGAGCTTGCCTCAGGCGGTGGGCTAGAAAAACTCTTTGGGCTTTGTCCTGCAGCAGTGCTTAATGCGTTTTGGATAGTCTTATAGATAAACTGATGAACAGCGCCACCTTCTCTAAAGCGAACTTCAGTTTTAGCAGGGTGAACATTGACATCCACTAATTGGGGATCAAGTTCTAGCGATAAAACAACCATCGGTTGTCGGTCACCATGTAAGACGTCTTGATAGGCACTACGAATAGCGTGTTGAATGACCTTATCTCTAACGAAGCGACCATTCACAAAACTAAATTGTTGATCGGCGCGAGCTCGACTCGCTGTTGGTTGGCTGATAAAACCGCGAAGACTGAGTGGTCCTGAAATACTTTCAAGAGGAATGCGCGCTTCATGGAATTCTTTACCAAGAATGGCATCCACTCTTTGCTCGATATTGCCGTGAGCCCATCGTTCAATGACTTTGCCATTGTGCCAAATAGCAAAGGCAATATCTGGTCGGGATAGTGCAATGCGACGAATGACATCTAAACAATGCCCTAATTCTGTAGAAGCACTTTTGAGAAATTTTCTTCTGGCAGGTGTATTGAAATATAGATCTTGGACATCAACGGTGGTGCCTGTTGGACCAGATGATGGGCTGATATCACCCACGGTTTGGCCGCCATTGACCTGAATTTGCCAGGCATGATCATCGGCACTTGTACGAGTGGTAATCGCTAATCTTGAAACAGAGGCAATAGATGCCAATGCCTCACCTCTAAATCCAAGCGAGGCAACTGACTCAAGATCGTGAAGAGATTTAATTTTGCTAGTGGCATGCCTTTGAACGGCTAGATGAAGTTCTGTGTGCTCAATGCCAAAGCCATCATCTTGGATTGAGATTCTTTGGCAACCACCTTCTTCGAGTCGGATGATGATGGCGCTAGAACCAGCATCAATAGCATTTTCTAAAACCTCTTTGACAACGGATGCCGGACGCTCAACAACTTCTCCTGCAGCGATCTGACTGATCAGGGTGTCTGGTAATGCGGCAATGACTGGTCTCATGAAATGTGCAACTGTTCTAGTGATGACGGTGCTGTTGTTCTAATTCGATGATTTGCGCACGAATCTCATCTAGATCTGTTGCATCAGGTGATTCATCAATATATTTCTGCATATCAGCTATTGCAGGGCGAATGTAGTCAAGCTGAGCTAAGGCTAGCCCACGATCTCTGATCTCTTCTATCGCATCAGGCAAAAGAATCACCAGACGCTCTTGAATACCTAGTAAGCGCTCCCAACGTTCTTGTTGGGTATAAATTGCTTTTAGATTTCTTAAAAATCTGGAAAGTATTTCTCTAGGTGAAGAAGATCTTAAAAATACACTTAAAGGTAGTTGTAATTCTCCGCGGTAGCCTTGAGCATCCAAGTAAGGATCTAACATTTCTTGAAGCTCTTGTTTAGAGAGTGATGTCCCTGTCAAAGGATCCATGATCACTTCGCCTTGAGGTAAAGAAATTCGCACCATGAAATGATTAGGGAAAGAAACGCCTTTGATATTCAAATGTAGCTGTTGACCTAACTCCATGAAGATCAGAGCCAAAGAAATGGGGATCCCACGTCTTGTTTCAACCACGCTGTGCAAATATGAATTGTTAGGGTCGTAGTAGTCATTACGATTAGGTCCAAATCCTAAATCTTTATAAAAGTAATTTTTAAGGATTTGGAGCTTTTGTATATCTTGCATTTCATGAGTGACGCGTTGTTTCACTTTGTCGCCCATTAAATCTAACTCATCCATCACATTTTGAATGATGAGATCAGGATAAGCATGTTGTGCAGTTGCTATAGCTGCTTCCGTTAAAGGGAAATGCTCATCTTCAGACACGAGTGATGCGAAGTAATCTAGTTGTTGTGTTGGCATGTTCTTAGCTTATTTCGCTTGAAATAAAAAATCCTTTGCTCTAAAGCCAGTTAACCACAAGCTGCTCAAATAAACAGTTGCGGCTAAACCTAGCCAAAGCACCATAAGACCTATTCTAATCAAGGGCGTGTCCTTGAGTGCAATCCAGTCATGTTGTTGCGCGCCAAGATAAAACACAATCACTACGCCAACTAGTCCCACAGAGAGTTTGGCAAAGAATTTCAGCCAGCCAGCATTTGTTGCAAGGATGCCTCGTTGACTTAAACCTCTCCATAGCATCAAAGCATTGAGGCAAGCGCCCAAACCAATCGATAAAGCTAAGCCTGCGTGATTTAACCAAGGAACCAAAATAATATTGGCGATTTGAGTGAGCATTAGAACTCGAATCGCAATCTTGACGGGCGTTTTAATGTCTTGTTTAGAGTAATAGGCGGGCGCCAAAATTTTGACCAAAATTAAACCAATTAAACCAACCCCATAGGCAGCTAAGGCATGTTGAGTCATGGTGACATCCAGTGCCGAAAACTGACCATAGTGATACAGAACCGCTGCCAAAGGTTGCCCAAATAAAAACAAAGCAATTGCCGCAGGGGTGGCAAGGATGAAGGTGAGTTTTAAACCCCAATCCATGAGTTGTGCCATTTGCTCAGTATCTTCAAGGGCATTGGCTTTACTTAAGCTAGGTAACAGAACTGTACCAATCGCCACGCCCAAAAGAGCTGTTGGGAACTCCATCAGTCTATCGGCATAAGACAGCCAAGAAACGCTGCCAGAAGTTAAATGTGAGGCGATATTGGTGTTAATGATCAGAGATAGTTGCGCAACCGATACTGCAAACAAAGCCGGAATCATCAAATGCAATACTTTTTTAGCACCTGGATGACGCCAAGCCTGTTGAATACTTTTAAAGCCCAACCCAATCTTGGGTAATAAGCCAATTTTTCGCAAAGCTGGAATTTGGATACCCAATTGGGTGATACCCCCCAAAATCACACCAATACCCAAAGCATAGATAGGGGTTTCGAAATAAGGACTAAGTAGCCATGATGAAAAAATCATCGATAAGTTCAAAAGAACGGGCGTAAAAGCCGGAATGGCGAACTTTTTATAGGTGTTCAGGATCCCAGCTGACAGGGAAACCATCGAAATAAGACCAATATAGGGGAACATGATCCTAGTTAGGATCAAACTGGCGTCGTACGCCCCACCGCTTTTAAAGCCTGAAGCCACCATAAAAATGATCCAAGGAGCGCCTAAAACGCCTATCAGGACGGTGATCACTAAAGCCCAAAAGAGCAGGGTGGCAATCGCGCTGACCATCAAAGAGGTGCCTTCAGCCCCCTCTTTGGTGGCTGTTTCCCCTAAAACTGGGACAAAAGCCTGGGAAAAAGCCCCCTCGGCGAACAATCTTCTGAGTAAATTGGGGATCCTAAATGCTACATTAAACGCATCAGTCCACTCGGAAGCCCCGTAAGTACGGGCTATGAGGGTTTCTCGTAGCAATCCTGTAATGCGAGAAAGCATCGTTAGGCTACTGATTTTGGCGGCGGCAGATAATAGATTCACAGGCGTAGTTTTACAGATTTCTGGCGGGGGTGGTAGCCTTAGCCAGGATAAGTTATAATCTTTTTCTTTTGGCAATACCCCTAAAGGTTACAAACATGGCAAATACCGCCCAAGCTCGTAAACGTGCCCGCCAGGCAGTTTCTCAAAACGAACACAACTCTAGCTTGCGTTCACGTCTTCGTACGGCTATCAAGTCTGTGCGTAAAGCCGTTGACGCTGGTGATAAAGAAGCCGCAGCTAAGGTTTTCCAAGCTGCTCAGGCTACCATTGACAAAATTGCTGACAAAAAAGTAGTGCATAAAAACACTGCTGCGCGTACTAAATCACGCTTGTCTGCAGCTGTTAAGGGCATGGCAGCCTAATTTATTTAGGTTAAAAAAGAGCCCGTTCCCTGATCCGGAGCGGGTTTTTTATTTTTAGTTGGAAGTTTTTACCGGGATTTCGCAGGCTTCAACAATCGGTAAATTGTTGTCTAAAGCGAAGTTTTTAACGAAATCCATGGCTTTCGGCTCGACTTCACGAAGCCTTTCGTCAACAACAACGCATTTCACACCAGCAATATTGACTGGTTTGACATAAGGTGAATAGGTGAAGCGAGGATCGCTAGTGTCGCCATCTGGGCGAAATTGAGCCATCACACCGCAAAGCCTCTCAGCCCAGTCGCTGGGTCTGAATGGTTTGCCATCGTGAGTAAGACCTTGGATAAAGAATTGTTTGGTCGTCACGGTGTCTTTGCTGTATAAATGGATTGATAATTCGGGATAACCCGTAGATTTTATCAGTCCCAACTGTTGTTGAATAGATATTTGAATTAACCAGGCGTTAAAAAGCTATGTCGTCGAATATTCCTGTTAGGCATTACCTACAATTTGCTGATTTCAGCGCGGACGAGTACGCATATTTGCTTCAGAGGTCTGCATTCTTAAAAGCTAAGTTCAAACGTTATGAAACTTGGCACCCATTGCACGACAGAACCTTGGCAATGATTTTTGAGAAAAATTCAACGCGTACCCGTTTATCTTTTGAAGCGGGTATTCATCAATTAGGTGGGCATGCTGTATTTTTAAACACCAAAGATACCCAATTGGGTCGTGGTGAGCCGGTTGAAGATGCAGCACAAGTGATTTCTAGAATGACGGACATCATCATGATCCGTACTTTTGGGCAGGACATTATTGAGCGCTTTGCAGCGAACTCTAGAGTGCCTGTGATCAATGGATTGACCAATGAATATCACCCTTGCCAGGTGTTAGCCGACATCTTCACTTATGTTGAGCATCGTGGTGATATCAAAGGTAAAACGGTGGCTTGGGTAGGGGATGCCAACAATATGGCGTATACCTGGATTCAGGCAGCAGAAATTTTGGATTTCAAAGTTCATTTCTCAGCACCTTCTGGTTATCAGTTAGATGACAAGATGTTGAGCTCGAATGCCAAGTCTTATTTGAGCGTATTCGCTGATCCCAAAGACGCTTGTCAACAAGCTGATTTAGTCACGACTGATGTCTGGACCAGTATGGGGTATGAAGCAGAAAATCAAGCTCGCCTTCAAGCATTTAAGAGCTGGATGGTGACAGACGAATTAATGGCTGCAGCTCAAAAAGATGCTTTATTTATGCATTGCTTACCAGCTCATCGTGGTGAGGAAGTGTCAGCTTCTGTGATTGATGGTCCCCAAAGTGTTGGTTGGGATGAAGCTGAAAATCGCTTACATGTCCAAAAAGCACTGATGGAATTCTTGCTCTGTGGCAAGTTGTAATTTTTATTAAATTTAAATAAACGTAGATAAATATGTCAGATATTAAGAAAGTTGTTCTAGCTTATTCAGGTGGTTTAGATACTAGTGTGATCTTGAAGTGGCTTCAAGATACCTACAAGTGCGAAATCGTGACATTTACTGCTGACTTAGGTCAAGGTGAAGAGCTTGAGCCAGCGCGCGCCAAAGCCTTGCAGTTTGGTATTAAGCCTGAAAATATCTTTATTGATGATTTGCGCGAAGAGTTTGTAAGGGACTTTGTTTTCCCTATGTTCCGCGCTAATACGATTTATGAAGGTGAGTATTTACTAGGCACATCGATTGCAAGACCATTGATTGCAAAGCGTCAAATTGAAATCGCTCGCTTAACAGGTGCGGACTCTGTATCTCATGGTGCGACAGGTAAGGGTAATGACCAGGTGCGCTTTGAATTAGGTTATTACTCATTAGAGCCATCCATCAAGGTTGTGGCTCCTTGGCGCGAATGGGATCTTTTATCTCGCGAAAAATTGTTAGCCTATGCTGAGACACATGGTATTCCTGTGGAAATGAAGCATAAGCAAGGTGGTGCTCCGTACTCAATGGATGCCAACTTATTGCACATTAGTTATGAAGGTCGTCATTTGGAAGATCCAAAGGCTGAAGCTGAGGAATCGATGTGGCGTTGGACGGTGTCACCAGAACAAGCGCCAGACACTCCTGAGTATTTGGATATTGAATTTGAGCGTGGTGACGCTGTTGCCATTAACGGTAAGCGTTACAAAGCCCACGAAATGTTGGCTGAATTAAACAAGATCGGTGGCAAACACGGCGTAGGTCGTTTGGATCTTGTTGAGAATCGTTATGTGGGTATGAAGAGCCGTGGTTGCTACGAAACCCCTGGTGGCACTATTTTGTTAAAAGCTCACAGAGGTATTGAAAGTATTACTCTAGACCGTGAAGTAGCTCATCTAAAAGATGATTTGATGCCTCGTTATGCGAGCATGATCTACAACGGTTACTGGTGGGCACCTGAGCGTGTAGCTATCCAAACTTTGATTGATCATACACAGCAAAATGTTAGCGGTTTCGTGCGCGTCAAACTTTACAAGGGTTCTGTGACTGTTGTGGCACGCGACTCTGTGAACACGTTGTTTGATCAAACCATTGCGACATTTGATGATGATGGTGGTGCTTATAACCAAGCTGATGCTGGTGGCTTCATTAAGTTAAACGCCTTACGTATGCGTATTGCCGCTAATGCGCGTCGCAAGCGCGGTTCTTAATGGAAGCCATTTAATTTATTTAATCCTTAATTATTCGGAATAAAACATGCAATTTGATCAAGTTTCAGTGAATAAAAAAGCGAATGTCTTTTTTGACGGTAAGTGCGTATCACATACAGTGACTTTACCAAGTGGCGAGCGTAAATCTGTTGGCGTTATTTTGCCAAGCACATTACGTTTTGATTTAAGCACTAAAGAAGTGATGGAAGTGGTGGACGGTACTGCTTTCGTGAGCATCAATGGTGGTGCTGAGCAAGCATACCCTGCAGGTCAATCATGGACTGTTGAAGCGGGCGGTTACTTCATTATTAGAGCAGAGCAGGCAGTGCATTATGTCTGCCATTTTGGCTAATACTTGATTTACCGAGTGGATAAGCCTGAAACGGTGTGCCCACTAGTAATACCGCGCTTGGCAAACCAAGCTTGATTCATTTCTAAAGCGAAACGAATCGGTCTGGAAGGGCAATGATTATCTTCAGTCATTGCCTTCATTTCTTCTATATTCACAATCCGCCCATCATCGCCTATAAAAGCAATCGCTAAAGGTATTCTGGTGTTTCTCATCCAAAAACAATGGGTGGCAGGGTATTCAAAAACAAATAACATGCCCTCATCTGTAGGTAAGAAATTGCGATGCATTAAACCTAGTTGTCTAGCTGCAGGATTTGCAGCGACTTCCGCTTTGATCTTATACAGGCCAATCTGTAAATCTGTGCTTGGTAAGCTTTGTGCCTGAGCGCTCGTCAGGCTTGTAAAGCTAAGACTGAGCGCAGTTAGAAATAGAGCAACTAGTTTCAAAATAGTGGGCAGAAATTAAGCTGGTTCAGCCTGAGATTTTTTAGCTTTAGCTTTATTGGTTTTTTTGCCTTGTTTTTTCTGTCCTTGCTTCTTCTTTGCTTTTTTCTGAGCTTTCTTGGGTGTTGCTTTTTCTACTGCTTGTTCAGCTGCTACAGGAGCAACTGGGGCTGCTGGCGCCGCAGGGGCAGGAGCTTGAGCCATGCTCAATGTTGAAAAACAAGTAAGTGCGAGTGCGGCAATTAGTTTGGACATGGTTTTTATATATAAGTTAGTTAAATCA
>SSFP01000056.1 GCA_008015455.1 Polynucleobacter sp.
AAAGGTAGTAGTTGGTCGATTAAAACATCTCCAATCGCGCGTAACTCACCTTCCCAACCAAAGCGTTCACGCAGAAGTGCCGCTGTACTGTATCCGCGACCATCTCTAAAGACAGGAAAGTCAATCGCTAAAATTGGCCAAAATTTCATGCCCGCCAAAATAACTTCTTGGTGAGCTAATACATCATCTTCAGGTGCAAACCAAACAGCAATCTCACCTTTTAATGAACGGGCTTGATATTGCTCTTTAGCACCATGGCTAGTCCACCAAGAAAAAGGCACAATCACTTTGCCGGGCATCAGCGCTGCTGATTCTTCACCTTCAGTAGATCTGAATACCTGCCAATCATTAGCAGCCAATTGAGCTTGCCCATGTTTTGGGTAACGAATTAATTTAGGCACGTTTAACCTCCGCATACACACGCTCTTTAAATGGCGCAATACCGATACGATGAACTGTATCCACAAATTTCTCTGATGGCTCACGCTTCTCAACATAAACATCAATTACTTTAGAAATGACATCTGGCATGTCTTCTGCAAAGAATGAAGGGCCAATCACCTTACCAATCGCTGCTTCGATACCTTGGGCACCACCTAAAGTGACTTGATACCACTCTTGCCCATCTTTATCGACACCTAAAATACCGATGTTGCCCACATGATGATGACCACATGAATTCATGCACCCTGAAATATTCAAAGTGATATCACCTAAATCATGTAAATAATCGAGATCATCAAAACGCTTTTGAATGTCGTTAGCAATCGGGATTGATTTCGCATTAGCTAAAGAGCAAAAGTCTCCGCCAGGGCAGGCGATGATGTCTGTGAGATATCCAATATTAGGCAAAGCTAGTTGTTGCTCTTTAGCCTTTTTCCAAAGGCTATAAAGTTTTGATTGCTCAACGTCAGCTAACACCAAGTTCTGCTCATGAGTTGCACGGATCTGACCAAAACTAAATTCATCTGCCAAATCGGCAATCGCTAACATTTGCTCAGTTGTCACATCACCAGGGGCTACCGTTCCGTGTGGCTTCAACGACAACACAACACTGGCATACCCTGGAACTTGGTGAGCTTTCACATTACGCTCTAACCAGCGAGAAAATTCTGCACGATCAGACCCTGCACTCGCCAAAATAGTTTCATCAGATAAAGATTCAAGCTTTAGATAAGCTGGTTTAACAAAGAATTGAGCAACACGTTGCCATTCAGCTGGCGTAAAAGTACTGTCACTGCCTAACCAATGTTGATATTCCGCCTCTACTTGTCTTGCAAACTCTTCTGGGCCTAAGGCTTTCACCAAAATCTTGATACGCGCTTTATACATATTGTCACGACGCCCAAAGCGGTTGTAGACACGAAGGACAGCTGATAAATAGTTAGGCAATTCTTGCCATGGCAAATCTTTTTTAATGATCACACCCAAAATTGGTGTACGACCCATGCCACCACCGACTAAAACATCGGCAACTAATTCGCCTTGATTGTTTTTCTTAAGAAATAATCCAACATCATGAGCCGCAACAATCGCGCGATCTTCTTTTGATGCACACACTGCAATCTTGAATTTACGTGGCAAATAGGCAAACTCAGGATGCAAGGTGGACCATTGGCGCAAAAGCTCACAAACCACTCGAGGATCGACGATCTCATCACTGGCTACACCAGCAAATGGATCGCTCGTGATGTTACGAATGCAATTACCAGATGTTTGAATCGCATGCATTTGCACAGTTGCCAACTCAGCCAAGATCTCTGGCGTATCTTCCAGAGCTAACCAATTGAACTGAATATTTTGTCTCGTGGTGAAGTGCCCGTATCCACGGTCATATTTCTGAGCAATGTGACCCAAGACACGTAATTGTTGGGAGTTAAATAAGCCATAGGGAATAGCAACACGCAACATATAGGCGTGACGTTGCAAATACAAACCATTTTGCAAACGTAGAGGACGGAACTCTTCTTCACTCAAATCATCAGCCAAGCGACGTTTCACTTGATCCCTGAATTGAGCGACACGGTCATCAACTAAACGTTGATCAATTGGATCGTATTGATACATTACATAAACCCTTTTGAAACTCTTACGAAACTAACTTAATACCGACGAGCGTTAGCGTCATGGCTAATGTGCTGCGTACATGTTTCTCTGGTAATGATTTAGAAAGTCGTGCACCCAACCAAATGCCGGGAACGGAACCAATGAGTAAGCCTGTTAGTAGATCAAAGTGAACATTACCTAACCACCAGTGCCCCAAACCTGCCAGCGCAGTTAATGGCACTGCATAGGCAATATCGGTTCCTGCGACTTCAGCAGCCTTTAATTTTGGATACAACAACAAAATGAGTGTTGCCCCAATGGCGCCCGCGCCAATCGATGAAATCGTGACTAAAACACCAATCACCAAACCCACTACAACCGTGGCGGTTCTTTGAGCGCGACCTTGTAATTGAGCTTGAGGATGACTTTCGATCCATTGCAACAACGCTTTACGAAACACCAGTGACAAAGCTGTTAAAAATACTGAGATACCAATCGAAACTTTAATCGCTTGTTGCCAGCTTTGATCGATGCCTCCGAATTGCTTCATTAACAAAATAGTGACGACAGCTGATGGCAAACTACCCAAAGCCAAATATCCAACAATATCCCAACGCACATGACCATGAACTCGGTGTGCAATCGTGCCAACACCTTTTGTCAAAGCAGCAAATGCTAGGTCTGTACCCACTGCGATTCCTGGAGGAACTCCAAAGAATAGCGTCAATATTGGCGTCATTAATGAGCCGCCACCCACCCCAGTCAAGCCAACCAATAAACCAATCAGAGCCCCTGATATGGCAAATGGATATAAGTTAATAAATATTTCTTGCATGGGCGAGACTTTATAGATTTGCATACATTTCTACAAATAATATAAAATCGTTTTAATATATTAATATTCGTATATAGAAATGGGCTCGCCATGAACCTGCATCAATTTAGATTTGTTAGAGAGGCTGTACGCCAAAACTTCAACCTCACTGAGGCTGCTAAGGTGCTCTTTACCTCTCAACCAGGGGTGTCCAAAGCCATCTTGGAGCTTGAAGATGAATTAGGCGTGGATATTTTCCGCCGTCATGGCAAAAGGATTAGAAACCTTACCGAGCCAGGTAAGCGAATACTAACTTCCATCGAAAGAATTTTGATGGAAGTCGAGACTTTAAAGCGTGTTGGCAAGGATTTTGCCGCTCAAGACCAGGGTAATTTTGTCATCGCAACGACCCATACTCAGGCGCGCTACGCCCTACCCCGAGTTTTAACAGAGTTCACCAAACTTTTCCCCAAAGTAAGGGTAAGCATTCAACAGGGTAGTCCGCAACAAATTGCTGACATGCTGATTCATGATCGTGCAGACATTGCGATTGCTACCGAAGGTATTGCTAGGATTGAAGGCTTGCTATCACTCCCAGGCTATCAATGGCAACACGTAGTAGCTGTGCAACCTGATCACCCTTTATTAGCGAAAAAGAATATTTCTCTTGAGGATTTGGCTGATTATCCGATCATTACCTACGATCAGGCTTTTGCTGGACGTAGCAAAATTGATAAAGCTTTCTTAAGTAAAAATCTTCACCCTGACGTCGTGCTTGAAGCGATCGATGCTGACGTGATTAAAACTTATGTTGAAACAGGGATGGGCATCGGCATTGTAGCGGGCGTTGCCTATGATGCTGAACGCGACCGAAATCTTCGAGTAATTCCTGCGGGGCACTTATTTGGTAACAACGTGACCAAATTGGCAGTTAAACAAAATGCCTATCTGCGCTCATTTGTTTACACCTTTATTGAACTTTTCTCGCCAACGCTCACTCGTAAATTAGTTGATCAGGCGATGTCTGGTGAGACGATCGATTATCAGATTTAAGCAACTGATTCTGAAATATCAAAACTAGCACCCTCAAACTGAGCGAGATGCTCAGTCAAATAGGGCATGACTGTTTGCATCGATTCAGCAAGGGTCCAGGGCGGATTAATCATGAATAATCCACTCCCCAACATGCCAAAGCCATCTTGATCAGGCTCTTGCACAGTCATGGAGATATTGAGGGTTTTGTTTGACAGCTCACTCAAGCTTTCAATCAAATCAATATGATCTCCACGAGTCAAAATGGGGTACCAAACGATGTAAACCCCTTCAGCAAATCTTTTGATGCCCTCACGCAAAGCTTCCACCACTTTCAGGTAATCGCTTTTTAACTCATAAGGTGGATCCATAAAGATCACAGCCCTTCTGGTCGGTGGCGGCAATAAAGCCTTGAGTGACGCAAAGCCATCCGCTTTAAAAAGCTTTGCCTGACGATCACGTTCAAAATGGTCTTCAAGAATTGCAAAATCTGTTGGATGCAACTCAAATAGACGCACACGATCATCCGCTCGAATTGAGCGTCTGATCACTTCTGGCGAGCCAGGATATAAAGTCCAATCGCCTTTGACATTACAAACACGGATCAAATCAACATACTCTTGAAGAATCTCTGGCAAATCATTCTGTTCCCATAAACGGGCAATGCCATCTTTGTATTCAGATTTTTTATTGGCGTAATCAGAAGCCAATGAATACATACCTGCACCCGCATGGGTATCAATCACCCAATAAGGTTTGTCTTTTTGATTCATGTAAGCCAACACTTGCTGAAGGACGCAGTGCTTTAAAACATCAGCGTGGTTGCCAGCATGAAAAGCGTGGCGGTATGCAAGCATTGGAAATTTAAAATTTGAGAGTTGTTGGTGCCGCGGGACGGACTCGAACCGTCACACCTTTTGGGCGGGAGATTTTGAGTCTCCTGTGTCTACCAATTTCACCACCGCGGCGCACTTTTAAGTCTTACCTCTTTAGAGGCAAGACCGCTATTATGCCTCAAGTACTCTTAGAAGTGAAGAAGTGTCGTCATAGCCCCACCCTGAAGCAACCAACTTCTCTAGCTGAGTCGATACTGTTTGCAAGGCTGGCAGGTCAATTCCAGCTTCTTTAGCAGTATCTTTCACCAAGAAGAAATCCTTGGCATGTAAGCGTGCTTCAATGCCCGCCTTAAAGTCTCGAGCCACCATCTTCGGGCCCATTAAATCCAGCATGCGGCTACCTGCCATACCAGCAGAAATCGCTTCAAATACTTTTTGCAAATCTGCACCATTAGCAGCGGCAAAGCGAAGTGATTCAGCAACCCCTTGGATATTGATCACTTGAGCAATTTGATTACATAACTTCGCTACTTGACCATGCCCTACACCACCAATATGTGTGATTGTTTTGGCATAGTTTTTAACAATTTCTTTAACCTTCAGCACGTCAGACTCAGACCCACCCAACATCATGACTAAGGTACCTTCAGTCGCTGCCTTCACGCCACCACTGACTGGGGCATCGACATAAGCAACACCTTTTGTTGCCATTTGCTTGGCAATTGCTTGAGTGCTGGCCGGATCAATCGTACTGTGATCAATACAAATGGCGCCCGCTTTTGCCCCATGAATAGCCGCATCAGAACTGCCATGTAAAACTTGTGCAACATCATCCGGACCCATCACATTCGTGATGATGAAATCAGTACCTTGCGCCGCCTCAGCAGGGGTTTTACATGGAATAGCCCCGGCTTCAACAAGAGCTTTGGCTTCATTTTTAAATACTTCAGGACGACGAGCGTAAATACGTAACTGATGCCCCGCCTTTAATAAGTAGCCCACCATCGGGCGACCCATATTACCTAAACCAATGAATGCAATCGTGCTCATTCAGAACCTCATGTTTATCTTGAGTTAAGAATTTTTAATTATTCTCAATAGTTATTGAGAATTACCAAGGCAACAAAATTGTTGAACCAGTTGTTTTACGCGCTTCGAGATCTCGATGCGCTTGAGCAGCATCTTCTAACTGATATCGCTGATTAATTTCAATCTTGATTTTGCCGCTCATCACCTTATCAAATAGGTCAGCAGCCATAGGCTCCAACAAACTTCTGTCATGCGCATAAGTCATCACCGTTGGGCGCGTGAGTTTCAAGGAACCTTTACCGCCCAAAATGCTGACATCTACAGGCTGTACGGGACCAGATGCATTGCCATAGGTCACCATCATGCCGCGCGGACGAATGCAATCTAGTGACTGCATAAAGGTGTCCTGACCAATGGAGTCATAAACCACATCAACCCCACGACCACCCGTTAGCTCACGAGTGCGTTTGACGAAATCTTCTTTCTTATAAAGAATCGTGTGATCACAACCATAGGATTTAGCTAAAGCTGCTTTCTCTTCTGAACCCACTGTACCAATCACAGTAGCTCCCACTAACTTTAACCACTGACAGGCAATTAATCCCACACCACCAGCTGCTGCATGAAATAACACTGTATCGCCATCTTTAACTGGATAACTATCAGTCACTAAATACTGCACAGTTAAACCTTGCAACATCATCGCAGCTGCCTGCTCAAATGAAATGGCATCGGGTAACTTCACCAATGTTTCTGCAGGCATCACTCGAATCTGGCTATACGCACCTGCTGGCTTACCAGCATAAGCTACGCGATCACCTACTTTGACATGTTTGACCTCAGAGCCTACAGCTTCGATAACTCCTGCAGCTTCCATGCCTAGAGATCCAGGGAGCGGCTGAGGATAAACACCTTTACGGAAATACACGTCGATGTAATTCAAACCAATGGCGTGATGCTTGATTCTCACCTCTTGAGGACCAGGCTCACCTACCTCCACATCGACCCATTGCAATACCTCTGGGCCACCTACTTCGATCATTTTGATCGCTTTAGCTTTAATGACGGTCATTTTGTCTCCTACACCTTTATAAGCGAGCTTTCTTGATAGATAGCCCAGGTTTTTATTCAAATTTTTTAGGTTTTTAGGTATTTCAGCTTCATTTTGCCTAAAATTACGGTCTTAGCTAAATATATAGCAATTCTTCAATAAAAGTTATCCACGGGAGTACTTATGGCTGGTCATAGTAAATGGGCCAATATTCAACACCGCAAAGGTCGTCAAGACGAAAAGCGCGGAAAAATCTGGACCAAATTGATCAGAGAAATCACGGTAGCTGCCAAAATGGGTGGCGGGGATACTGCAACGAACCCACGCCTTCGCTTGGCGATTGATAAAGCCAAAGATTCCAATATGCCCAACGACAACGTGCAACGTGCGATTCAGCGCGGCACTGGGTCATTAGAAGGTGTTAACTACGAAGAAATTAGATATGAAGGTTACGGCTTAAATGGTGCGGCTGTGATTGTGGATGCCCTAACCGACAATCGCACCAGAACTGTGGCTGAAGTGCGTCACGCATTTACAAAACATGGTGGCAATCTAGGAACAGATGGTTCTGTAGCGTTTTTATTCAAACACTGTGGTCGTATGTTTTTTGCACCAGGCACATCTGAAGACGCTTTGATGGAAGCCGCTCTCGAAGCGGGTGCTGATGATGTGGTGCCTCAGGAAGATGGCTCCATTGAAGTCATCACACCTGCTTATGAGTTCACAGCGATTAAAGAAGCGTTAGTGGCTAAGGGATTTACCCCTGAACTAGGTGAAGTCACGATGCGCCCTGATACTGAAACTGAATTAAGTGGTGAAGATGCTGAAAAAATGCAAAAACTATTGGATGCTTTAGAGGCACTTGATGATGTTCAAGAAGTGTTTACTAATGCTTCTATGGAATAACAACTTCTAATTGCACCCAATAAAAAATTAAATTCAACATATAAAGAAACGAATATTTATGAATATCTTAGTTGTCGGTTCTGGCGGTCGCGAACACGCATTAGCTTGGAAACTAGCTCAATCCCCTAAAGTGCAAAAAGTATTTGTTGCTCCTGGTAATGGTGGCACGGCTACAGCTGCGGCAAAGAATATGGGTATTGAAAATTTAGCGATCACTGATTTACATGAACTAGCTCGATTCGCTGAAGAGCAAAAGATCTATATGACCGTGGTGGGACCTGAGGCGCCATTGGCAGGTGGCATCGTAGATATCTTCCGTGCAAAAAATTTAAGAGTTTTTGGCCCCACACAAAAAGCAGCGCAACTCGAGTCATCGAAAGATTTCGCCAAAGCATTCATGAAGCGTCACAACATTCCAACAGCGGAATACCAAACCTTCTCAGACATCAAAGAAGCTCATGCTTATATTGATGCGAAGGGTGCGCCAATTGTGATCAAAGCAGATGGTCTTGCAGCAGGTAAGGGAGTTGTTGTGGCGATGACTCTTGAAGAAGCTCATGGCGCTATTGACATGATGTTGTCTGACAATAAATTAGGTGATGCAGGTGCACGCGTTGTGATCGAAGAGTTCCTACGTGGAGAGGAAGCAAGTTTTATTGTGATGGTCGATGGTCACAATGTTTTAGCCCTAGCGACTAGCCAAGATCACAAACGTTTACTAGATGCAGACCAAGGTCCTAACACCGGCGGCATGGGTGCGTACTCACCCGCTCCAGTTGTTACGCCAGAGATCCATGCACGCGCTTTAAGAGAAATTATTCTGCCGACAGTTAAAGGGATGGCAGCTGATGGCATTCCGTTTACCGGCTTCCTATATGCAGGACTGATGATTGATGAGACAGGCAAAGCTAAAACCTTAGAATTTAACTGCCGCATGGGTGACCCTGAAACTCAACCGATCATGTCACGTTTGCGCAGTGACTTTTTAGTTGCTCTTGATGCTGCTATTGATGGCAAGTTGAATGAGGTTGAACTTGAATGGGACCCTCGTATTGCTTTAGGTGTGGTAATGGCAGCTCACAACTACCCTGAAACACCTCGCAAAGGTGATGTTATTTCTGGCATCCCTGCTGATGGCGCAGATCATGTGACCTTCCACGCAGGAACAACGATGGATGGCACTCAACTCAAGACTTCAGGCGGTCGAGTGTTATGCGTGGTTGGACTAGATCACACCACGCGTGGCGCACAACAAAAAGCTTATGCGATTGTTGATCAAATTAAATTTGATGGCGCACAGTTCCGTCGCGACATTGGTTACCGAGCACTCTAATATGTCTACGATTGATACTCAAGTCTTACGCGACTATTTTTTAGGTCTTCAAGACCGCATCACTAGCGCGATGGGTGAATTGGATGGCAACGCCTTTGCATCTGATGCCTGGACAAAACCTGCTGACGCCAAATTAAAAGGTGATGGACGTTCACGTATTCTAGAAAACGGAAATATCTTAGAACGTGGTGGCGTGGGCTTTTCTCATGTGCGAGGCGACTCGATGCCGCCATCTGCAACAGCTCACCGCCCTGAATTAGCCGGTCGTTCATTTGAAGCCATGGGTGTTTCATTGGTATTTCACCCACGCAATCCTCACATTCCAACAGTGCACATGAATGTGCGATGCTTTATCGCTCAATCAGAAGGTAAAGATCCTGTTTGGTGGTTTGGTGGCGGCATGGATCTCACGCCTTACTATGGTGATGAAGCGGATTGCAAACATTTTCATCAAACTTGTAAAAACTCATTAGATCGATTTGATTCGGCTCTACATCCACGTTTTAAAAAGTGGTGTGATGAGTATTTCTACCTCAAGCATCGTGATGAGCCTCGAGGCATTGGCGGCATTTTCTATGATGACTTTAGTGAATTAGGCTTTGATAAGAGCTTTGAGATGACACGCTCAGTAGGTGATGCATTCTTAGATGCTTATCTACCAATCGTGAAAAAACAT
>SSFP01000011.1 GCA_008015455.1 Polynucleobacter sp.
CAACAAAGGCATCGTGGACAATCTCGGTCGTCGCGTTATCACTATGGAAGACGGTCGTGTTATCCGTGATCAAAAATCAGGTAAGTTCGCAATGTAATATTTATGGCAACAAAAACAACACTCACACGAAGGATTATTCAGGCAGGGTTACGCGGATTTTATCGTCACCGTACCGTATCATTGTCATCTATTTTTATTTTGACGATCACGCTTTCGATCCTCGCTTCGTTTTTCTTTTTCAGAGCTATTTTTGATTACACACTGACCGAAATCCGTGAAAAGGTGGATGTTCGCGTTTATTTCACAGTAGATGCAACCGAAAACCAAATCATGGATGTCAAAGCAAAGCTCGCTGGACTTCCACAAGTGAAATCGGTTATCTATACATCACGAGAACAAGCCCTTGAAGAATTTCGAGTTAAACATGCAGGGGATCAGTTGACACTTCAAGCACTCGAAGAGCTCGGAGAGAACCCATTTGGCGCATCTCTTTCAGTTTTAGCAAAAGACACGTCTCAGTATGAAGCCATTGCACAACAGTTACAGGAGGGGTCAGGTTTCTTGGGAGATCAAGCCGCTTCGGTTGATAAAATCAACTACTATCAGCTCAAAGACTCTATCGACAAACTCAACAATATCATCGGTTGGGTAAACACTGTAGGGTTCTGGTTGTCGGTTATCTTTATCCTTATGAGTTGTATGATTGTGTACAACACCATTAGACTGGCTATTTTCGTGTATCGTGATGAGATTGCTGTTATGAAGCTTGTGGGGGCATCAAACATGTTTATCCGTGGCCCGTTTGTGGTTGAGGCGATGTTGTATGGTTTGGTGGCTACTGTTATCACACTTGTGCTTGCGTATCCTGCAACAGTATGGGTAACCAAAAAGACTATCTTCTTCTTTGAAGGGATGAACATTCATGCGTACTACATGCAGCACTTCTTTGAATTAGCACTCCTCCTCCTTATTTCTGGGGTTGTACTCGCTGTTATTTCATCGCTCCTTGCTGTTCGTAAGTATCTGTCGGTATAATCCTAAATTATTGACTATTATACAATTATGTTGTATAATAGAAAGATAGGTTTTTTGGCAATGTTGCCGTAATACATGCGCTTTGCGCACGAAAGGAGAACCCTATGAAGATTGATGGAATTGAGCGCCAGATCAATTTTGTTGTGATGCGTACTGTGTGCGCACTCATCGCGTCCTTGCTGATGGTTATCGGCACGATTTTCGTTGCTCCGCCGGCGATGAGTCTGATCGTGATCGTCATCGGATTTTTTGTCCTTGTTGCGTCATTTGGCGCAGCGGACAGGGGCGACGTGCAAAGGATTGCCGGTGGAGGGCTCATGGCCATTGCTTTGATCTTTTTCATGTTCGGTGTCAACCCGGACCTGGTCACTGGTTCTACATTTCAAGTCAAAAATCCTGGTGGCGAAGTGCTGTGTAGTTACTCGGAAGAGAATCCCTGCACTGCGCGGCACCTGAAAACATTCTTCTACTCGCTTTTCTGGCGGTAACCGACCGTCGCCCAACCTAAGCCCGCATTCGTGCGGGTTTTATTATATGTAGAACAATCGTTCTACTATCAACAGGCATTCGGTATATCTCCTGATATACTGAATATCTCATGACACAAGCAACAGCGCTTACTATTTTAAAGCTTGGACACACGACATTTCTCACAGGGGCCGCAGGAGCTGGAAAATCATACGTACTTCGAGAATACATTTCATATCTCAAGCGCCACGGTGTGCGATATGCAGTGACTGCGTCCACTGGTATTGCGTCCACTCACATCGGTGGGACGACTATTCATGCGTGGAGTGGTATCGGTATACGACAAAAACTCACTGCGTATGACCTAGATGGTATAGAAGAAAAAGCAAACGTTTATAAACGTTGGAATGATACCCAAGTACTCATCATCGACGAGATATCGATGCTTCACGCATCATTTGTAGATATGCTCGATAAGCTAGCAAAACATCTACGACGAAATGATGCTCCATTCGGAGGTATGCAGGTTGTTTTTACAGGAGACTTCTTTCAGTTGCCACCAGTTGTCCGTCAAGGAAATGAATACGAAAGTATCGACGTGTTTGCATTTGCTTCATCTGCATGGAAAGCAGCTAAGCCAGTTGTCTGCTATCTAACCGAACAGTTCCGCCAAGAGGATGATACGCTGACAAATATTTTAAATGCTATTCGTCTAGGAGAAGTCGAAGAAGATCATTATCTGTCTCTTCAAGAAACAAGCAAAAGGCCACATGCCGACGACCATATCAAACTTTACACCCACAATGAAAATGTAGACCTCATCAACCGCAAAGCGTTCGATGCTCTTGATGGAGAGGTACGTGTATACAGTATGGTTACAAAAGGCAAAGGCCCAGTTCTTGAATCTCTCAAAAACAACTGTTTAGCAGATGAAATACTCGAGCTCAAAATCGGAGCAAAAGTTATTTGTATCAAAAACGATATGGAGCGCAAATATGCGAACGGTTCTATGGGTATCATTGTAGATTTTGAACAAGATAATACGCCAGTTGTTGAACTTGCAAGTGGTAAACGTGTATCGATTAAACCAGATACATGGCGTATCGAAGAAGACGGTAAAGTGCGCGCCGAGATATCTCAGCTACCTATCAAGCTCGCGTGGGCTATCACGGTTCACAAGAGCCAAGGAATGACCCTTGATAGGGCAGAAATTGACCTCAGTCGCGCCTTTGCATCAGGTCAGGGGTATGTTGCTCTCTCTCGTCTCAAATCGCTTGAGGGACTGCATTTGGTTGGCTTCAACCCGCAGGCGCTCAAGATATCCGAAGAAGTGCGAGAAATGGATTACACCTTTAGATCAAAGAGCAAGCAAGCAGAAATCGCTATCGACAAATACACCAAAGAACAATTAGAGGAGTTGCATAGCGCATTTCTTACACAAAGTGGCGGAACGCTTGTAGAGCTTTCCGAAGAAGACGCCGAAGATATCCAAGATAAACTTCTTTCTCATGTAGTCACCCAAGAAATGCTTAAACTTGGAAAGAGTATCAAAGACATAGCTAAAGAACGAGACATATCCGAAGACACAGTGATAGGGCATATAGAAAAGCTCGCAGAGATGGGGGACGATATAACTATCGAGCATATCTTACCTGCCAAAAAAGATGTAACTGCTATCAAAAAAGCATTCAAAGAATTAGATACTAAAAAACTCACCCCAGCATTTGAACATCTAAAAGGAAAATACACATATCATCAGCTGCGCCTAGTTAGACTTCTCTTGTAGGTATGGCATAAGACCATATAGAAATACTTTTGTAAATAAGCTATACTAACCACATGTTCTTTAGGGGGTTCTCATGAATATTCGTGCCAGATTTTCCGCGATTGTGACAATTGTTGTCACATTGCTTCTGTCAGGGTGTGCATCAATGATGCTGCCCGAGTGGGTCAATCATCCAGCTTTTTCATTGTCTATTCGTCTTCATGACAAAGAAGGTGTTGGACATCTCGACGCACAAGGTGTGTGCAACATCTATATGCGGTTTACCAAAGAAGCTGTAGAAAAAGGGGTGGATGATCAGATTGAAGTATGTGTCCAGGCTCGTGGCGGTAAAGGTTTCGCAGAGGTGGAGCCGGACGTTAAGCGCATCAAGTTTTATCCACTTCAAGCCCCACATCAGGTTGCGCAGCGACATTTTGAAGTATCAAAAACAAAACTCTCTGCACATCAGGTGCTATGTACTTCTGAATGCGGTCGTCTAGGAGCTCTATTTGAGGGCAATGGCTACTGTGGTGTGATCTATATCCCGACATATGTTGATAGGCAAGGAAAAGAGGATAAGGGCACGTCTGCTCATGAAATCCTCCATGCATTTGTCGGGCAATTCCACAAGACAGGTCCTCGATACTGGGAATGGCTACCAAGAGAGGCTTGGGTCGGTAGCCTAAAAAAATGTACATAAACAAAACGGAACTCTGTTCCGTTTTTTATTATGTGTATTATTGAATTTTTACTATGAAAATGCTAGCATATATGCACGTTTTCGATAGGAATATTGGGTCAAGGAGCGACGAGCTCGACGAACGAAGAGTGGGGAAGATGTCGTAAGTTACCAAAGTACTCTCAAGAATCAAAATTGAGTAGAGGTAACAGAGATCTGTATCAAAAAATAAAGATTGGGTCGAGGAGCAAACGTGCGACGAAGAGTTAGAAATTTACCAAAATTTCTAACCAAAACACTCTCAAGCATCAAGATTGAGTAGAGGCAAACAAAAGGTTAATACATAACCAAATACACAATGGGGTATCGTCTAATGGTAGGACAACGGTTTCTGGCACCGTTAATTGAGGTTCGAGTCCTTGTACCCCAGCTGAGTTTTTATAAAATAAAAACCGCCTCTCAACGGTTTTGTTGAAAGGCGTGTCAGTCACTTTTTCTGTGCTTTGAGAAGTGCGGTTGCGAATGCAGACACCGGCGCAGGTTCGTACTTTTTACCGAGCGCGGCAGCAAGAGCAGTCTCAGCCGCTTCTTTAGACGGGAACCCATGGAACTGTTCAGCCCAGGAACCATCGTGCTGAAGGCAGACAGTTTTCTTTCTGCTTCGCCATCCAGCGGTTCCAGGGACTTCAATCCGTTGATCTCCATCGACCACCCAGTTGTCGTGTCCAGGTTGTGCGATGTTTCTCGCAGACGGAGCTTTTTGCCACGTAATGCCGTCAGTTACTTCAATACTCATGTTCGATTCTCCAGAAAGGGCAATGGGATATATTGTACAATACAATATTGTAAACGTCAACTATTTTAATTCCAAAAAGGTTCGAACTTCGCCCCAAACGTTCAGCTCGTAGTTTTTAGAAAAACAAAGACCGCCGAAGCGATCTTGTTTGCCGCTTGGCGGTTCAGTGGAGATGAGGGCGCTTGAATTCGACGGGCTTAATCTCATACAGAGAGTAACCCTCATCATCCAGTGTCACGCATTTGGCCATGCCTTCCATTGGCGGAGCATTTATTTTATCCGCCGTATCGGGGAACTCCAGGGCGAGGTTGTTGAGTACCTGCACTTTTCCTGTGAAGGTGGCTAGCGGCATCTTGCCAAGCTCGCGATAGCTTTCGTAGTAGCTTTCTGGCACTTGCGGAGTCATCTCGGTGACCAGACTACGCCACCGAGTGTCTACCGCGATGCAGAGAATGACGAACTCCGAGGAGCTCATCTTCAGGTGATGTATGGCACGCCATGCGAGATGCTGCAGCGTAACCAGGACATCTGAGGTCATCTGTAGGCGGAATTCAGGGCCTTGAGGAAAGGTTTTAGCTGGCATAGGTTCTTCCTTAGTGGAGTTGGTTAAAGGGCGCTTCTTTTACACTATCACAGTACATATGCAGGTTTCAACTTCGTCCAACATCCTCAGCTAACTAAAATAGGTATGTAGCACAAAGGAAAATCCACTCGAGTCCTTTATGGGTAATTTGATATACTTTCAAAATGAATATCTTTTTACTTAGTCAAACTAACGGACTTAACGAAGAACTGACTGAGAAGCTTCAGGAAGAATTACAAAAGAGGGGAAATAAAATGGCTTATGTCTCCTCTGTTCCACAAGGTCCTGAAAGAAAATACTTTCATTCCACGCTTCAAGATTTTGGAGTGGATGGGAAGTATTTTGATCTCTCTTCTGACTTTTCGGACGACGAGCTAAAAACGCTTTCTTCGTATAAGACTATCTTTCTCTCTGGTGGAAATACATTTACTTTTATGGAGTCAGCCCAGAACCGAAATTTGTATTCACTACTTAAGGAAGTCTTAGATAACGGTGGATTAGTTATTGGGCAAAGTGCAGGGGCTATTATGATGACACCTTCGATTGATATAGCTGCTTGGGGAGACGGTAACGATGTTAATTTGGTAGATACTTCTGGTTTTAGTTTTGTTGACTTCGAATTCCATCCTCATTTTAATGAATCTAAAGCAGAACTTGATTTTGTGTCTGAGTATTCTACTAAGAAAAATAGTAAGGTGTATGCCTGTAAAGATGGGGATGGGATATTAATTTCAGATAGAAGTATTAATCTCTTCGGAGATATCAAACTTTTCCCCCTAAAATAGTTCTAACTTCATCACACCTAAAGGTACTGCTTGTTTTAACGAATTGATTACAATTCAAAAAACAATGGAGCCTAAAGGTACTGCTAATTTCAACCAGTTGATTACAACTGAAGAAATTATGGAGCCCAAACCCTCAGCTAATTTTAAAATCGTGTTTTAAGAACCAGAGAGTAAGGGGTTAAGTCTCGAACATGTTAAAATAATATTACAACATGAAATTAATTAAAGAGCTAACAAATAAAGAGGTTGGTCTCAAAAACAAGAAGGTATCTGAGTATAGAGTTCGTAAAGCTGCGCGAGCAGTTGTTTTTGCTAAAGATGAGAAAGTTGCTATTCTTCATGCTTCAAAAAATGGATACCATAAGATTCCTGGAGGAGGTATTGAATCCGG
>SSFP01000044.1 GCA_008015455.1 Polynucleobacter sp.
CATCAATACCAGCAAACTTCTTAAATAGAACACCCTTACCTTCCATCACAGGCTTACTAGCCAAAGGACCAATATCACCCAAACCTAAAACAGCAGTACCGTTGGTTACAACGCCCACTAAATTAGCTCGAGATGTATAACGGAATGCATTCGCAGGATCTTTAACAATTTCTTCACAAGCTGCTGCAACACCAGGTGAATACGCCAGGGCTAAATCTCGCTGGTTGGTTAGTTGCTTAGTAGGTGTGACTGAAATCTTGCCAGGTGTTGGAAACTCATGGTACTCAAGAGCTGCTTTACGCAATGCTTCTTTTTGCTGGTCACTAGAACTTTTAGTATTTTTATCTGCTGGCATGTTTGATCAGTCTTTCAATTTTCATCGCAAAGGATGTTGATTGTTGTCTCTAAATGATTGTCTCGGTTTTGTTTTTAGTTTTAATTACTTTTGTAATTTCTTTTATTAATCCCTAGATTTTATTCCTCTTCAGGAAACTATTCTCAATTCTAGGTATTTAACCCTACAATGAAGGCATGATTAAGCGGTCCGAAACATGAACTCCACCGGTGAATTTGATTTAATTCAACGCTACTTTAAGCGCCCTCACCATACTCAGAATCCCGATGTGGTGTTGGGTATTGGAGATGACTGCGCCCTGCTTTCTTGCAGTGCAAAAAATCCTAATGAAACCTCAGACGAGACTCTAGCCATCAGTACCGATATGTTGGTGGAGGGTCGTCACTTTTTGGCTAATGCCGACCCCCGACTTCTTGGACATAAGTGTCTTGCCGTCAATCTATCTGATTTGGCTGCCATGGGTGCCAAACCTATTGGATTTACTCTTGCAATTGCCATGCCCGAGGTTCGATCTCATTGGTTAGAAGAATTTTCTAAGGGCTTATTTGAACTAGCCGATCAATATGGATGCACATTGATCGGCGGTGATACAACCGCAGGACCACTCACTATTAGCATTACTGTTTTTGGGCAGGTGAATCGTCAGACCGCTCTTCGACGTGACAAAGCACAAGTTGGGGACGACATTTGGGTATCTCATGAGTTAGGCGACGCCCGGCTTGCTTTAGGTGCTCTTCGCCATGAATGGGCTTTGACTGATGAACAGTTAGCACTGGTAGCGCCTCGCATGCATGCCCCCACACCTCGTATTGAACTAGGGCAACAATTATTAGGACTTGCTCATGCAGCCATTGATGTTTCAGACGGTTTATTAGGTGACCTGTCGCACATCCTAAAAATGTCAGGTGTTAGCGCGCAAATCCACATTGATGACCTGCCGGCATCTTCCACATTGGCAGCGCAATCACTAGAGTTAAAGCGCTTATGTACATTAAATGGTGGCGATGATTACGAACTGTGTTTTACAGCATCACCCCAGCAACGAGAGTCTATTGAGGCAATTGGAGAAAAACTTCATTTGCGTCTTACCAAAATTGGCACCATCACATCTGCATCATCAGAATTAATAACGCTTAAAGATCGTGATGATCGAGTATTGCCTCAAGAGCTTAGCCAACAATATTTAAAGTCTTTTGATCACTTTAAATAAAATCTAAAAACACCACTCGTATCACTTCTTGTCATAAGTCTTTGCACACTAGGGAAAAGCTTTTTTATAAAAAGGCTTGTTTAATCTGACTCAAGACATCACCCAAAGTTGATTCCTTTGGATGATTTAACCCCCTCAGATCAACTGATTCATTCTTAGCTTGATCTAAAAATTGCTGCATATCCGCTGTTATCGATAATGGCAGCTCATATTGAAAATCTGTCGGCAAAATTGACACCAACCTCAATACATCTCGCAAATGTTTTTTGATGTCATCTGAAGCGATTTCTTCGCCAGCACGCTTGCGCCGCCATTAATTCATTTCCTTTAATAATTCCTTTAGAGCCAACTGAACTCGATCATCATCCATAAACTCCAAACTTAAAAACAAAGAGTATGGATCTACGATGCCATTATTTATATTCTCTTCTCTGGTTTTTAGAGTCCTAACTCTTTGTGGCGCATAACGCCAAACCTCTAACTCCAAAGTGCCATCGATTGGTTCAGGTAAAACTTGGTCTGCATTTAACGCTCGCTCCAATTTGCGCCAGTCCAGCTCTCCCATTGCTCGCACAATATTTGGTGGTTCACCCAACATGGTTTGCTCTGCCAGCGCACTTAATCCGGCAAGCGGCAAATCCTCAATATCTAGTGTTGGTTTTCGAATCCACAAACGTTTGCGCACTGGAGTTTGCAAATAAGGCTTAGCAGCCTTCCAAAGGTTGCTTCCCTCAATTGTCAGCCGCCAGAGTCGCTCATTTCTATACGCTTCATTGTCCAACCAACCATGCTCCATCAATTCGCTCTTAATACGCGTCATGGTCATCAAGCTGTAATCAAGGTGGGCGGCAATCTCTTTTGGATTTAAGGTGTCGGGCAAATTTCCAAGTAGTGCATTAATCAGAAATACTTGTGTTGCCACATGCAACTTTTCTTTGGCATCTACCCTCGTTGCCAATGCGCGCTCTTGAAACTCGATTCCCAACGGGGGCAGGTAGGTCTGTTTAAACGGAATGATGAAAGGCATGCGCCTCACAACCATCTCCTTACGTGCATAAGCCTGAAGAGTATTTCCAACCCAAATAACCGGCACCCCAGCCTCTTTCTGAATAAGTGCTCTTTGCTTAAGTAACGCTGGCAATGCTTGAGCCCCGTCCTTGTTAGCCATCAGAAGAATCTCAATTCCAGCCAGCCTAGCTTTGGCTATATCGTATGTTTGGGAAATATAGCGTGGCAATTGCACCCCCTTCTCCCAAGCGCCCTCCTGCAGCAAATCCTCTCCTAGGGTTTGCTGCAAGTAGATGCCTGCTTGGTTAAATAGCTCATGTGCATTTGTCATCCATTCATTTTAACACTATTTCTTACCATTAACATACACCATGTTAATGGTAAATAATGTATATTAAATAACTGATTTAATTGATATTAATTTACTAAACAACTGAGGACATAAATTCGAAACCGAACTTCGTCATACCCCCAAAAGTTAGACAAGACGTCCTACTTTTTTGGGGGTCACATGAGAGCTTTTTTGTGGTTTTTCGCGGATGATTACTTCATCCAACCTTTTTTACGGAAGTAAATTAAAGGAATCAATGCTGAAATCAACATCATGATGATGGCAAATGGGTATCCCACTGTTGAGCGAAGCTCAGGCATATGCTCAAAGTTCATACCCCAGATGCTAGCCAATAATGTTGGCGGCATAAGAGCAACAGAAACCACCGAGAAGATCTTAATAATCTTATTTTGGTTAATGTTGATGAAACCCACTGTCGCATCCATTAAGAAGTTGATCTTATCGAACAAGAAAGCCGTATGGTTTTCTAAAGAATCAATGTCTCGCAAAATTTGACGCGCTTCTTCTTGTTGCTCATCAGACAACAACTTACTACGCATGAGGAATGACAAGGCGCGACGCGTATCCATCACATTGCGACGAATGCGACCATTCAAGTCTTCTTCTTTAGCAATCGTTTCCAAAACATCTGCAGCATCCGTATCTGTGACGTTATGAGATAAGACACGCTTACCTGCTTCCTCAAGATTCTCATAAACCTCTTCCAAAGCATCAGCAGAGTACTCAGCATCTGTCGAATAAAGATCTAATAAAACATCTTTAGCGTTTCTAACAGAACCTGGGCGTAAACGGGCACGTAATCTCACCAAACGGAAAACAGGAAGATCTTGCTCATGGATAGAGAACAAAATGTTATCCGTTAGAACAAACGCAACGCGCACGTTGCGTGCGTTTTCCTCATCATCCAAGATGAAGTCTGTTCGAATGTGTAAATGACCATCTTCAGCCTCGAAATAACGGGCTGAAGCTTCCAAGTCACCTAAATCTTCAAGTTCAGGAAGTGATACGCCAAAAGCATCTTTAATCCACTGAAGTTCTTCTTCTTCAGGGTCTACAACATCAATCCAAATAGGGTTATGGTGTTTAAGTAGTTCTTGACGGTCATCAACCTGCTCCTGAGCTAGGCGACCTTTTTGTAGTACGAATAGGTTGATCATGCCGGGGCTCCGATCTTATTTTTCAACTTTTTAAGTTGAGGAGTTAGCCACAGGGGTTCGCGGAGTTTATCCTATAGTCTGAGAAAACTAAAGCTTCCTGTTAAATTCTCTTTCAAATTCCATGAGATATTAACTAGATTGCATGAAAGATTAATGAAATAACCATGAAAAATCGCCCGCTCTTTACCGAACAACTCCATACTGCTTGGGCTTCCCAAGACAGCATGTTATGTGTCGGCTTAGATCCTGACCCTCAACAATTCCCTGCCTCTTTGAAAGGTAAAGGCGGGGCTATCTTGGCGTTTTGTCGAGAAATCGTGGACGCTACTGCTGATCTTGTTTGCGCATTTAAGCCACAAATTGCTTATTTCGCGTCCCAAGGGGCTGAAGACCAGCTCGAACAGTTGATTGATCATATCCACCGCCAACACCCTCAGGTGCCGGTCATTTTGGACTCTAAACGTGGCGATATTGGTAGCACGGCTCAACAATATGCGATTGAAGCCTTTGAACGCTATCAAGCAGATGCTGTGACCGTGAACCCCTACATGGGGTTTGATTCGATTGAGCCCTACTTAAAGTATGCAGATAGAGGCGTGATTGTGTTGTGTCGCACCTCCAACCCTGGCGGATCTGATCTTCAGTTTTTAGAGGTGAACTCTTCTGACTCAGCCCAGCAAGAATTACTTTACCAACGCGTTGCTCGCTTGGCTGCTAGTCAATGGAATAAAAATGGTCAGCTAGGATTAGTCGTCGGCGCAACCTTCCCTGAAGAAATCGCTAAAGTACGTGAGATCGTTGGGGATATGCCTTTATTAATCCCAGGCATTGGCGCTCAAGGTGGCGATATTCCTGCCACAGTTAAGGCTGGCACTGTGCCAGGGGCTCCTGGCACAGGCATGATCATTAATTCATCTCGCGCTATTTTGTACGCTAGCAAAGACATTCATTTTGCTGATGCTGCCCGACAAGCCGCCATCGCAACACGTGATGCTCTTCGCGCAGCTAAGTAAAAGCAGAAACCTGGAGATGAAAATTATTCCGCAAGCTGCTTGGATCTGGTCTAAACCTGAGAGAGCCCTCGCCTTTGGCTTCGGCTCTGGTTTATCTATCAAAGCACCAGGAACTGTAGGTACTTTATATGCTTGGGCTATTTACTTACTGTTTGATGCATTTTTGCAAATCAACACAATTGCTAGCTTAATCGTTGTGAGTGCCATCGCTGGCATTTGGATTTGTGGCAAAGTCGGTGAAGAGTTAGGCGTCCCCGATCATGGCGGCATTGTTTGGGATGAGTTTGTTGCTTTTTGGTTGATCCTGTTCATGATCATGCCCGTCGGTATTGGTGGACAGATTGTTGCATTTTTACTCTTTCGCTTTTTTGATGCAGTTAAACCTGGGCCCATCAAAGCCATCGATCAATATTTCAAAAAATGGCAACCCACTGTTGAACGTCTTGATCAACCGAAAAGAGTTCCATCATGGGTGGTGCGTGGCTTTGGAGTCATGATTGACGATATTGCAGCAGCTATTGCGACACTCCTTATCTTTGCCATTGGTATGCGTTTATAAGAGATGAGCACATCTCCAGAACTGGCACCCCAACTCATTAACGAATCAATTGTTCGTGAGCTTGCACAACTACTCATGCAACATCAGTGGCGATTAAGTACTGCTGAATCATGCACAGGTGGCTTGGTGGCTGCCAGCTTAACTAATTTAGCAGGCTCAAGTGATTGGTTTGAGCGAGGTTATGTCACCTATAGCAATGATGCCAAATCTGAAGATATTGGTGTTGAGACTCACCTTATTCAAGATCATGGCGCAGTGAGTGATCAGGTCGCCAGAGCCATGGCGATTGGCACCAAACAATCGAGCAATGCACAAATTGCTCTATCGATTACAGGTATTGCAGGACCTACTGGTGGTTCAGCTGAAAAACCTATCGGTACAGTTTGCTTTGCGTGGATCTTGAATACAGATCAAGTGATCTCAGAAACTAAATTGTTCCATGGCAATCGAGCTGAAATCAGAGCTCAAGCTGCGAAATTTGCTTTGAAAAAATTAATTAGCTTGATTCAATAAAAAACGTGCCAAGCTTAGGTGATAAGAATCAATTTGATCCTCAAAGAATGTATAAATTTCTTTGATGCTGACATCAACATCAACTGCCTGCAAGCCCTCATCATCAACGTCTAAAGGAATCTTGCCAGTTAATACAGACTTGTAATACTCAACATCATCATTGATTGAATATTCTTTGAGATCGACAACCAATTGCTCAAAAGAATAGTCGTGATCTCTCATCAAAATCATCAAATCGTACATATCTCTTGATCGAATGCGTCGCCCAAGAACAAGTGACTTAGCCACCTGAATACCTTCAACCCCCATCAAGGGAAACGCCCACCTATTTCTGACTTTTTGAGTTTCCTGAAAGAAGCGTCTTTGCTTCTCAGACTCCCCTAAGCAAAAGAAAGTAACTTTTACATCATCGATACTAAAGTCTCTAACAAAATCCAAGAGGTTCAAACCTGTTTGAATTTTGAATTGAGAAATTTGAGCAACAGAATTGATTTGGTGAACACGATGACTTTCCTTAAGGGTAGCTATTAGTTGATCAATCGCATAATTGGGCAGTTGTTTATTAAAGCAAGCAAAGTCCAAATCATTACTTCTTCTATGACCAATTTGAAGGCCTAAAGCCGTTCCATCAACCAAACAAAGATACTCATCTAGATGAAGTCGACTGATGAGTTCTTGATGACGATCGAATGCCTTAAATAACTTTAATGTATTCGAAGGCAGAACATTTAATTTTAAATTTTTATCTTGCCTCATCTCAAGCAACCTTTTCTTGAGATGCCCGATGAACAATCGCCATCATCCGATTTAGATCATCACGAATATTGTCATACAAGGAAGATCTGATTTCTTCCTCCACTCGTGCAACTCCAAATTTTTTGCACAAGCGCACAATATCTGCAAAACGCAAACTCTTCAGTACTTTAATGATCAAAACATCATCGAGTAAATTTCCAGGATTGGACCAGTCATACGGAAAGTCAAATTGAGTAGATATTTGAAATGCTGACGGCATCTCCCTAACTTTTTTTGCACCTTTAGGCTTATTGACTTGGTAAGTTTGACTAGCCTTCAACTCAAACGGGATTTCTAATTCGCCCATAGCACTCAAAAGCAAATGACTGCCGACATTTTTACCGTTCTCTAAATCGGCAATTGTTTGGCGACGCACCCCTAATTTTTGAGCTAGTTGATCCTGAGTCAAAGCTAGTTCTTTTCTTCTTTCACGCAGGGTCATGCCAATAGAATTGGCTTGTAGATGGGTATCTTCAATCATAATGTTCTATTTATAGAACATTATTAATAATAAATCAATATTTACTTAGAAAAATAGGTTAAATGTTAACTTTATATAACATTTATTTGCTCATTCTCTCAAGAATGAAATCAATCCTGGCGGGGAAATTAACTCTCGCTGTAGAGCAATATTTCACCTTGTCATAACACTTGGGAGCAGGCAAAGCAGCGGCTAAAGAAGCAGCCTCTTCCATCGATAATTGATGAGGCTTTAAAGAAAAGTAATGTGCAGATGCCGCACCAATCCCGAATACACCTTCACCCCACTCAACATGATTGAGATAAATTTCAAAAATACGCTCTTTGGGTAAAGCAATTTCTAACATGCCTGTAATGAGGAGTTCTTGAATTTTTCGTAGGTAACTTTTCTCGCCGGATAAGAAGAGGTTTTTAGCGAGCTGTTGAGTGATCGTTGAACCACCCCTTAAATGCTTGGCGTTTTTTTGATTACGATCCCATGCATCTTTCATGGCTTGAGGCTCAAAACCTGAGTGCTTATAAAAGTCACTGTCTTCGCTAATAGTGATCGCACGCTTGAGATAAGGTGAGATCTTTTTAAAGTCGACCCATTCACGCTTCAAACCACATTCATGCAAATACGGAATGCTCCAACCGCAGATACGATGACGCTCAGCTAACTGAAATGAGGTGACGCTTGGATTAATCCAACGCCAAGCAAAAATTTGAATAAAGAAAAAGAGCTGTAAAGCTAACAAGCTCAATAGAAATACAGAAATGAAATAACGTAAATATTTCATCAAACCTTATGACCGTGAATGGTCTGTTAAGTAGCTATTCCTTGTAGCTTGCAGTGCCCCTTGAATATCCAAAGCAACACTAGGCTTGCGCCAAGTGGTAAATGCATCAGCCGCTTGCTCAACTAACATTCCCAATCCATCAACAGGCAATAGACCCAAACTCGCTGCATCTTTTAAAAAGCGCGTCTCTTTTCCGTAGACCATGTCATAAGCAATGGTCTTGGAATGGCTGATATGTTTAAGCAAATCGAGTTCAATCGGAGATGAATCGCTTAATCCAGTCGCTGTAGCATTCAGAATTAAATCAAATGTAGAGCTTGAATTCTTTAACTGATGGATCTCGACAGCTTGCAAGCCTGGAAACTGCTTAGCTAAATCCATCGCTTTTGCATGTGTTCGATTAGCGATTGAAATATCTTGAATACCCAAACTCATCAAGGGATCAATCACTCCTTGCGCTGCACCACCTGCTCCCAAAATAAGTACTCTGGCTTTTTTAACATCAATCGCTTGCTGATTGAGTAGTCGCGCAAGATCACGCACAAAACCAACACCATCGGTGTTGTCACACCATAGCTCCCCATCTTGCAACCAAAGCACATTCGCAGCCTTGGCAATTTCAGCCCGTGCTGTCCGTTTTGTAGCCATCTCATAGGCTTCTAACTTAAAAGGCACTGTGATATTCAAACCCTTACCGCCACGAGCAAAAAACTCTTGAACTGTTTTAGTGAAAGCATCTAATTCAGAAAATATTTTTCCGTAGTAAATGGGCTGATTCACCTGCTTTGCAAAGTATTGGTGAATGATGGGGGATTTACTATGAGCAATAGGATGCCCAATCACACCGTAGACATCTAAGCCTGGGTGATCCTGTGGATTAAGTTGTGGTTTATTGGCATCCATAAAATATTCAATTACTTCAATTCTGCACCATCTCGAGTAAATTCAAAAGTAGATACCCAGTCCAATACATCAATCTGCTTTCTCATCCGCTCCGGAAATCTACCAAATGGTGCAGAAGAACGAATAATAGCGATGGCTTGACGATCCAACTCTTGATTACCAGAAGACTTCATCACGCTAATTCCCTCTTTGGTTAAGCGACCTTGTGCATCAACACTGACCATGACCACCAAACTGCCATACAAAGCTTTACCTTGTACCCTTGGAAAATGCGTCGTGCCAAAAGCTTCAATTTGTTTGCGCATCGCATCGTAGTAACTTGCAAACACCACTGCCTTAGCACTCGTGGCAGTGACAACTGCACGTCTTGGTGTTTGCCCATCTTTTTGAAGTCTTTTTGCCAACTCGGCTTCCAAAGGATTAGCTTCTTTTTGCTCAGACGACTTACTACCTTGAAGAGTCGTCGGGTTATTTTGTTGACCTTGCTTGATTTGAGATAAAAGACGCTTTTGTTCTGCCTGCATCTTTTCTAGCTTTTCAGCCAAGCGCGGGTCTGCTTGACGTAATGCGCTTGCTTGGGTGTCTTTAAATTCTCCGCCACCATTTAAATCGGCTTGAGCTAAACGCTTGGGATTAGCTGGCGGCGTTGCACTTCTTGCATTAACCAAAACAACACTTAAAGGAGTTTTAAGCCTTTTTGCTTTTTCACTCTCTTCATGCCACTTAACCCCTAAAAAAATAGCATGTAATAAGACAGATGCTATGACAGCAAATACCATCGGCTTTTGCCAATCACGCCAATCTATTTGAAGATATTGTACGTACTTAGCAGATCGAGGATGTTTTAAATATTGACTCAGCGCCATGCGTTTAATCAGTGGATGGATTTGCTGAACTAGCTTGCTGAACTTGATCACTCGACTCCTCAGCATGAAACTCAAGATCATCTGTTGATGATTCAGCGCCCTCACCAGCACTATCACCAGCATCCAGTAAGCCTACATATCGAACACTGGCTTCTAAGGCAAGGAAGTCGATATCTAATACTTCGACTTCCGCTCTAGCGCCTCTGGCTTGTGCTGATAACTCCGGCACTGCTAAGCGTAAAGGAATCTCTTCAACACGTGCCTGCCCCTCTTTGAGATGTCGAACCACACCCCTCCAAGGCAAACCTAATTGTTTTAAATACTGGAAACACCAATAACGCTCCATTTGATTTTGATGATCTGCATAAGCTGCATACGTTCCATCAAAATCTGCTGCAATTGCCATTAAGTCAGCATCTTTAGGTTTAAAAGGGGCCACAAGTTTTGCTGTGACGCCATGTTGAGCCATGGCAATTAATTGCCATTGATTAACCAAATCAACATAACGGCGCAAAGGCGAAGTACACCAAGAGTAATTCTCCACCCCTAGACCTTCATGAGGTCCTGGCATGGTTTGCATTCTGGTTCTCTGAGGTCCCCAACCTTTTTGGGTACGGTATATCCCTGGAACACTATGTCCTGCTAATTGATTACCCCAGGTGCTGTTACAGTAAATCATCCACTCAGCAACGATTGAATCCAAAACTGAACCACGCTGGCGGGGCTTGATATCAACGACACCATCCTGCACTTTGAAATTAAAGTCTTTTGCTAATGCTTGGGGATCTGGCAAACCTAAAACTTCTGCTCTTAAGCCACTGGCTATTCGCTGCTCCTGACGACGCGCATGTAGCTGCTTGGCTGATCGCCACAAAACAGCTAATTCTTTTTGATAAGGTAAATCAGCAGCATTGGCCTCATCTAACAAAGATACTTCTGTTACCAAATCTTCTAGGTTATCCAATCTTAGATTGGCTGCCATGGGCACGCGCTCAACCTTAGTCACAGGCGCATGATCACCATCCAAAATCGGCACACCCTCTGAATTGATCGTGACATATAAAGATACAGCAGGTCGAAGAGGTGAGGATTGTCCAGTCGCATCCGCATGTAATGAAAACACATCGATCACTTGATCGGGCAACATGGTTATTTTTCCACCGGGGAAATACACGGTGGACAATCGTTGCCTTGCAATTTGATCTAAATCACCACCGCGCGCAATCGCTACTCCCGGAGCTGCAATGTGCACACCAATTCTGTAATGTTCAGGCAAATGAGCTATTGGCGTTACTGAAAAAGCATCGTCAATCTCAGTCGTGGTGGCATCATCAATTGAAAAAGCTTTGACATCAGCAACGGGTAATTGATTAAGAGCCGTCTGCCAATTAGTTTCTTCCTCAGCACCTAAAGTGACATTAAAACCAGTTCCTTTAGGGAAATGCTCTTTTAAAAATTTACCTTCATGAAATGCAAGAGCTGAACTTAACACTCCACACTTTAAAAATAGTTCGGCGATACCGCCCTTTAATCCTTGCGATGCTGCAAGCACGGCTTTATAAGCCGTTGAATTTTTATCTGGCGAGAACAATAAGGCATTCACAAGTGGAGCAATTTCTTGAGGCAATTGTCCTGCGCGCAAATCAGCTTCCCAAGAAGCCTGCTTAATCAATTCTTGTTTTTTGCGCTCAACCGCTAACAAAGCAGCTTTGAGCTGCTCCTCTGGAGCACGCATGAATTGTCCGCGACCTTTGCGACGGAAATAAATGGGAGCCCCATGCAAGGCGATGGCTAATGCCGTCTTCTCAAGGTCTGATGCAGACTCGCCGAAATATTCTTTTGCTAAATCTGTAAATTGGAATTCGCCATCGCCGGCACACTCCCAAACAAAATCTAAATCAATGCCCTCAGCCATCGATTGAGCTTCTGGTAAGAATGTTTGAATAGAACTACTAGCAGGACATTCAAATCGTAACCAAACATCTTTGGCTTTAAGTTTGCCGCGCTTGCCACCGATGCTTTCAATCGCTAGGGCTTCAGACTCTGATCCTGACCCTGCCCCTGTCCCTGACCCACTCATCAATGTGGCGATCTTGATATCGCCACCTTCCTCATAGAGTAAATGCATTAAAGAGAGATTCCACCGCTAGCTTCTAGCGCAATACCATTGATATAACTAGACTCATCGCTAGCTAAGAAGGCATACACATTTGCTAATTCTTCAGGACGACCTAAACGACGTAACCAAGAACGATCTTGCATGCCCTTCAATACGTCTTCCGGCATAGATGCCAAAATACCTGTTTCCACAAAGCCAGGACAAACAGCATTCACACGAATGCCTTTAGGCCCTAATTCGCGCGCCCATGTCATCGTGAAACCAATCACACCAAACTTAGTTGCAGCATAATTTGTTTGGCCAAAATTGCCATATAAGCCAACAACGCTAGAGGCACTCACAATAGAGCCCTTACCAGCTTTGAGCATATGAGGAACAACCGCTTGAGTGCAGTTAAAAACGCCCTTGAGGTTAACGTCAATCACTGCATCAAACTGCTCTTCTGTCATGTTCACCAAGCGCGCATCTTTTGTAATGCCCGCATTATTAATAAGAACATCAATACGGCCATGATTTTTGATGACAGCTTCAACGACTCCATCAATACTGGCTCGATCAGTCACATTCATGACATAGCCTTCCACCTTTGCACCAGCGACCGTGATTTGCGCTTGAATCTCAGCAACGGCTTTATTTACCTGCTCGGCATTCATGTCACAAATAACAACAATCGCACCTTCATCCACAAATTTTTTAGCCGTTGCAAAACCGATACCATTCGCAGCACCCGTAATGATGGCTACCTTTTGATGAAGGCGATGAGCAGAATTGTTTGATGAGATGGCTGGAGATGTCATAAACGTTTATCCCAAAATATTGATTAAATTATTTGAAGTTATTGGCGGCTTGGGAAGACTCATTGAGGTTACTGAAGACGATCTAATAATTGGCGATGAACACCGCCGAAACCGCCATTACTCATCACCAAAATATGATCACCTGGCTTAGCAACTGTTTTGACCGCGGCGATCAGTTTTTCTAAGTTATCAAATGATTGAGCTTTATCACCTAAAGGCGCTAATGACTCATGAAGATCCCAACCCAAAGCATCTTTACCCGTAGCCGCACCATAAGCAAATACCAAGTCTGCATCTCTTAAGCTATCTGGCAATTGGCTTTTCATGACGCCTAATTTCATCGTATTAGAGCGTGGCTCTAATACTGCCAAGATGCGAGTGCCTGGCTGACTACCAACTTTGCGACGCAAGCCATCGACGGTTGTTGTAATCGCTGTTGGGTGGTGTGCAAAATCATCATAAATGGTGATGCCATTCACACGCCCAATAATTTCCATACGGCGCTTCACATTTTTAAAACTGCCTAATGCTTTGGCAGCATCCCTTGGTTGGATACCAATATGATGGGCGGCAGCAATTGCTGCTAAAGCGTTCAATTGATTATGTCGTCCAGTGACTGAAGCATCTTGATCCCAGACAACCTCAGCGACTTCTTGAGATTGATAGATCACCTTAAACCCATCATCTTGGGTATCTTCCAAAGACCAATCAGGTGATACCACTTTTGCATGGGGAAGACCGAAATGCTCAAACTTAGACCAACAACCCCGCTTGAGAACTCGCTGAAGACTTTCTTCAGCGGCATTAACAACTAAGCAACCAGATCCAGGCACTGTTCGAACTAAGTGATGAAATTGAGTTTCAATTGCTGTGATATCAGCAAAGATATCCGCATGATCAAACTCTAAATTGTTCAAGATCGCAGTTCTTGGTCTGTAGTGCACAAACTTACTGCGCTTATCAAAGAAAGCCGTGTCGTATTCATCAGCTTCAATCACAAAATAATGTGCCTTCGCTTTTGGTACTTTAGATCCTAAGCGTGCAGAAACATCAAAATTATTAGGTACACCGCCAATTAGATAGCCAGGCTCTAAACCATTAGCTTGCAAAATCCAGGTCAACATCGCTGTTGTCGTAGTTTTGCCATGTGTACCAGCAACAGCTAAAACATGCTTACCTTGCAATACTTGCTCACCCAACCACTGAGGTCCAGATTGATAAGGTAAACCTTGCTCCAAAATTGCTTCCATTAAAGGATTTCCTCTGGAGACCACATTACCAATAATGAATAGATCTGGTTTTAGTGAGATTTGGTCTGGAGAAAAGCCTTCAATTAACTCAATACCCTGAGCTTCTAATTGAGTACTCATGGGAGGATAAACATTAGCGTCACATCCAGTCACTCGATGACCAGCTTGACGTGCGATGGCGGCAATGCCGCCCATAAAAGTACCGCAAATACCTAGGATATGAAGATGCATGGCAAGATTTTATCTAAACATCAGTGCAAAATAAGGCAAATGACTGAAATCGAAAGAAATAAAGTGAATAAACGCCAATGGATATTGATTGTTGTTTGTGGCTTCCTAGCGGGTGCTATTGGGATGGGATTAGCCAGCTACCAATTTCGGACAGTTGCTGCTTCAGATAGTGCAGTTGAGAACTTTCTCAAACAAGAATTAAGATCTCCCGATGGAGAGGTTTTGCCAACCAAGACTTGGCGAGGCAAAACCCTCGTTTTGAACTTTTGGGCTCCTTGGTGCCCCCCTTGCGTTGAAGAAATGCCTGAATTAGTGCGTGTTCAAGAGAAATATAAAACTAAAAATGTACTATTTGTAGGCATTGGCGTTGATTCACCATCTAATATACGTCAATTTCTCTTAAAAACACCGGTTAACTACCCTATCGTGTTAGGCGGTCTAGAGGGGTCAAATTGGGCGAAAAGCATGGGAAATCCTAGCTCAGGCTTACCTTTTACTGTACTAATTGATGAAAAAGGCAGCATAAAAAGGGTCAAACTTGGAAAAATAAGCGAAGATGAGCTCAGTTCATGGTTAGATAGCGCTATACTCTCTCCTAAGTAAAAAACTATAAGGAAGAGCAAGATGGATTTACGAAAACTTAAAACTTTGATCGATTTAGTGGCTGAATCTGGCGTATCCGAACTAGAAGTTACGGAAGGTGAAGACAAAGTACGTATCGTTAAAAATCCTGCTCCAATCGCCGCCCCAGCCCAACAATTTTTAGCTCCAGCTCCAGTAGCAGCCGCTGCTCCAGCAGCACCCGCAGCAGCGCCGGCACCAGAAGCAGCACCTGCCGCCCCAGCAGGTCATGCCGTGAAATCACCGATGGTGGGAACTTTCTACCGCGCACCAACACCTGGTGCTGAGGCTTTTGTGAAGATTGGCGACACAGTCAAAGAAGGTCAAACGCTTTGCATCATTGAAGCGATGAAACTTCTGAATGAAATTGAATCAGACAAATCTGGTGTAGTTAAAGAAATCCTCTGCGAGAACGGCCAAGGCGTTGAATTCGGTCAAGCTCTTTTCATTATTGGCTAATTCAAGAGTTATAAAGGTTATCTGATGTTCGAAAAGATCCTCATCGCCAACCGTGGCGAAATCGCTCTACGTATTCAAAGAGCTTGTCGTGAGATGGGCATTAAAACTGTGGTGGTTTTCTCTGAAGCCGACCGCGACGCTAAATATGTCAAATTAGCTGATGAAGCTGTTTGTATTGGTCCAGCACCGTCAGCTCAAAGTTACCTCAACATGCCAGCGATTATTTCTGCTGCTGAAGTAACAGATGCTCAAGCGATCCACCCAGGTTATGGCTTCTTGTCTGAGAACGCTGACTTTGCAGAACGTGTAGAGAAATCCGGTTTTGTATTTATTGGTCCAACAGCAGAATCTATTCGCCTGATGGGTGATAAGGTTTCAGCTAAACAAGCCATGATCAAATCAGGTGTTCCATGTGTTCCTGGTTCGGATGGTGCATTGCCTGACAACCCTAAAGAAATCATAGCGATTGCTAAAAAGGTAGGTTACCCAGTCATTATTAAAGCAGCCGGCGGTGGCGGTGGACGCGGTATGCGCGTTGTGCACACTGAGGCGCACTTAATTAATGCTGTCAACATGACTCGTGAAGAAGCTGGTCGTGCGTTTGGTAATCCTGAGGTTTACATGGAGAAGTTCTTAGAGAACCCACGCCACGTAGAAATTCAGATCTTGGCTGACACTCATAAGAATGCGGTTTACCTAGGTGAACGTGATTGCTCGATGCAACGTCGCCATCAAAAAGTGATCGAAGAAGCGCCAGCTCCTGGCATTGACCGTCGCTTAATTGCCAAAATTGGTGAACGTTGCGCGGAAGCTTGTCGCAAAATTGGTTATCGTGGCGCCGGCACATTCGAGTTCTTGTATGAAAACAATGAGTTTTACTTCATTGAAATGAATACACGTGTTCAGGTTGAACACCCTGTGACTGAATTAATTACTGGTATTGATATTGTTCAACAACAAATTCATATCGCGGCAGGTGAAAAACTACCATTCCGCCAAAAAGATATCGAATTCAAAGGTCATGCGATCGAATGCCGTATCAATGCTGAAGATCC
>SSFP01000098.1 GCA_008015455.1 Polynucleobacter sp.
ACCAAACGGGTCTTGAAAAATCACCTGAAAGGATGCTCTCAAGGCACTGCGCTCTTTCGCTGAAAGCTTTAACCAATCATGACCTAAAACTTCAATTTCTCCTGAGGTTTTAGCTCCTGTTTGCCCCAACAATCCAAGCAAAGCCATCGCCAATGTGGACTTACCTGAACCAGACTCACCAATTAAGCCCAAGGTTTCCCCTTGGCGCAAATCTAAGTCAACTCGTTTAACAACCTCGTCATAATCACGTTGCCACAAGTCTGAAAAATGAAATCCTCTCAGAAACTTTTTTAGCCCCTTAGCGAAACTTCCAGTGCCGGCTTTAGGGAAAGCTACAGAAACACCTTGAGCTTTTAGCAAGACTGGAGCAATAGGTGCCAATGGCGCCACCTGGCGTACAGGCTCACTGTGCACCAAACTATGGGTATAGGGATGCTCTGGGTTTTGGAAAACTTGCTCGGTGGGATTGCACTCTAATAATTTGCCTTGATGCATGACGCCAACACGATCAGAAAAATGGCGCACCATATTCAGATCATGCGTAATCAGTACGACTGCCATTCCACCGTGAGCTTTTGCATCCTCTTGTAAATCTTTTAAAAGATCCAAGATTTGCAAACGCAAACTAGGATCCAATGCCGTAGTCGGCTCATCCGCAATGAGTAATTTAGGCTGACATGCCAGAGCCATTGCAATCATGGCTCTTTGACGCTGCCCACCTGACAACTGGTGAGGATAGTAAGCAAAACGCTCTTCTGGCTTTGGAATACCGGTTCGATCTAGCAAAGCAACCGCTTTCTCACGACAAGCCCCAGCACTCATCAAAGGATGATGAGCTTGAACAGCTTCTACAATTTGGTTACCAATCGTATATAGCGGGTTGAGCGCTGTCATAGGCTCTTGGAAAATCATGGCGATGTCTTTGCCACGCATTCCTTGCAACTGAGCTGGACTCATCCCTAAGATATCTTTTGTTTGTCCATCGATTGTTAAATCAATGCTGCCTGAGACTTGAGCAAGTTCAGGCAATAAACCAATCATGGCTAGACCTGTGAGAGTTTTGCCAGACCCTGACTCACCCACGATCGCCAAGCGCTCTCCAGGAGCAATTTGTAAATTGAGATCCTGAACAACCGTCTTGCGACCAAACTTGACCGACAAATTTTGGATGCTAATCAAAGCAGATGCTCCTAAAGAATGACTCATGACTTTGACTCTCCACTAGATCGATGGGTATCAAAGGCATCCCTCAAAGCATCCCCCATAAAAGTTAATAACATCAAGCTTATCGCTAAAACCAAGAACGTGGATAAAGAAATCCACCAAGCATCCAAATTGGCTTTTCCTTGAGCTAGTAATTCACCAAGACTAGCTTTATCAGGAGGCACACCCAAACCCAAAAAATCCAAGCTAGTCAAAGCCAAAATAGAAGCGCTCATTCTAAAAGGTAAAAATGTGATGACTGGCGTTAAGCTGTTCGGCAATATGTGGCGCCACATAATCTGTGAACTAGATAAACCGAGCGCCTCAGCTGCACGTACATACTCTAGAGAGCGATTCTTAAAAAACTCTGCACGCACATAATCAGATAAGCCCATCCAACCAAAGAGTGACAGCAAGATAATTAATAAACCAATGCTTGGTGAAAAGATGGAAGCAAAAATAATCAATAAATAAAGTTCAGGCATTGAACTCCATATTTCAATGAATCGTTGAGATACCAAATCCACTTTGCCGCCAAAATAACCCATCACGGCACCAGTTAAAACGCCCACTACAACACCTAGCACGGTCAAACATAATCCAAACAAGACCGATAAGCGGAATCCATAAATTAAGCGAGCTAAAACATCTCTACCGCGATCATCTGTTCCCAAAAGATTATCTCTCGATGGAGAAGCTGGATTAGGCTCTTTTGCAAAATAATTCAGCGTGTCATAACGATAGGTAATCAAGGGATAGATAGCCCAATTACCAGGTTTGGCAAACGTAGCTTTGATATCGGGATCAAGATAGTCGGTTGGTGTTGGGAAATCTCCACCAAAAGTGATCTCAGAATAATCTTTCACAATCGGCACATAGAACTCCCCCTGATACTTCACCAATAAGGGGCGATCATTCGCAATGATTTCAGCAAATAAGCTAAAAACAAATAAGCCGCTGAAAATCCATAGACTCCAATAACCTAGTCGATTGGCTCTAAATCGTTGCCACTGATGACTTTCACGAATCTCCCTCATCCACGCCAGGATCATGCTTGACCTCCTGACTGACCATCCAACTGAATGCGAGGATCGACTAGAACATAAGCAATATCAGAAATAAGCTTAGTAACCAATCCAATCAGCGTGAAGAGATAAAGTGTGCCAAGAACGACTGGGTAATCACGCTTCATGACTGCTTCATACGACAACAAGCCCAAGCCATCGAGCGAGAAAAGTGTTTCGATCAATAAAGAACCGGTAAAGAATGCACCAATAAATGCCGAAGGAAAACCTGTGACCAAAGGTATCAAAGCATTTCTAAAAACATGCTTCCACAAAACCTTCTTCTCACTCAAACCTTTGGCTCTAGCGGTCATCACATACTGTTTGCGAATTTCTTCTAAAAAAGAGTTTTTCGTCAAAATCGTGATCACTGCGAAGTTACCAAGAACAGAAGCTGTGATTGGTAAAACTAAATGCCAGAAATAATCCAAGACCTTGCCAATCAAGCTGAGCTCAGACCAATGATCAGAAGTTAATCCACGCAGTGGGAATAACTGTAAAAAGCTGCCACCACCGAAAAGCACTAATAACAAAACACCTAAGACAAAACCCGGAATGGCATAGCCAATCAAAATCAACACACTCGTAGCAGTATCAAATCTAGACCCAGCCTGAACTGCTTTCTTAATACCCAACGGAATAGATATGAGATAGGTGATGAAAAAAGCCCATAAACCTAAACTAATCGAAACAGGCATTTTTGAGACCACCAACTCCCAAACACTTTTATGCTGATAGTAGCTTTGCCCTAAATCAAAAACGGCAAAACGCTTGAGCATATGCCAGTAGCGTTCAATCACAGGCTTATCAAAACCATAGAGGGCTTTAATCTCTTTTAGGCGTTCCTCGTCAACACCTTGACGACCTCGGTACGCTGCATTGGCGCCACCACCTGAAGATTCACCAGCCCCCACACTAGTCTCTCCCCGCCCCTTCATCTCGAGCATCATTTGCTCAACAGGACCACCTGGCACAAACTGAATCACAGCAAAAGTTAGAGTAATGACCCCCAACAAGGTCGGGATCATCAACAAACATCTCTTGAAGATATATCTGAATAAGGCGCTATTCATTTAACACGCTTTTGTGAAGATGGTTGACGCCACCAAGTACCTAAAATCCATGATTCAGCTTGGTAATAGGATGGAGGTTCCGGAAAGGCTAAATCTGACTTGTACGCCACGCGATGGCTCGGGCTATACCAATGAGGCACCACGTAGTAGCTATGCGTTAAAACGCGATCTAAGGCGCGAGTTGCTGTGACTAAATCTTTACGCGTAGAAGCTTTAACAATTTGCGCAATTAAAGCGTCCACCACGGGTGATTTAACACCAATGATATTGTCAGAACCCTTGGTGCTTGCGGCTTGACTACCGTATCGATCCCAAAGCTCATTGCCAGGACTTTGAGAATCCGAAAACTTCATTGTCGTCATATCAAAATCAAAATCTTCTAATCGTTTTTGATAAAGAGCATAGTCAGTGGTTCTGATTTGAACGCGCACACCTAACTTTTCTAAGTTGCGAACATAAGCCGCCACCACACGAACCATGGCACCACCATCATCCATGATCTCGAATTCAAATGGCTGCCCCTGAGCATTGCGCAGTGCACCATCTTTATAAACCCAACCAGCTTTTGCAAGTAGTTCGCGTGCCTGACGAAGATTTTTACGTAAACTCGATGGGTCAGCTGTTGATACGGGCTTTAGCATCGGACCCAAGGCTTTAACTGGAAAATTCTGCGGATAGGTTTTCTGCAATGACTCGAGTAATTTTTTCTCTTGGGCGCTAGGCAAACTTCCAGACTCATAAGAAGCGCCCAAATCACTATTAGCAAAATAACTGTCAATACGATGATATTGACCATAAAAGAGCTGGCGATTCATCCACTCAAAATCCAAAGCCAAAGTCAAAGCTTCTCTTACTCGCTCATCCTGAAAAATAGAACGGCGCATATTCATAATGAAGCCTTGCATACCAGCTCCATTACGATGCTGAAAATACTGTTTCTTTAATGTGCCATCTCTAAACTTAGGTCCCACATAACTTTTAGCCCAATTCTTGGCACGGTACTCCACTAAGGTATCAAACTCTCCTGCTTTAAGGGCTTCTAAACGCGCCGTATCATCTTTATAAAGACGATAAGCCACCCGCTCAAAATTAAAGAAGCCTTTTCTCACAGGCAAATGCGATCCCCAATATTGAGGGTTCTTTTTAAAAACAATACTTTTGCCAATGTCGTACTTCTCAATTAAGTACGGTCCGCTTCCAATGGGCTTTTCAAAAGTCAGTTGATTAAATGGCTTACCTGAACCATTTGCATCTTTGCCCCACTTCTCAGAAAAAATGGGTAGAGAACCCACTAAGAGAGGTAACTCTTCGTTCCTACGATGAAAATCAAAGCGAATGACTCGTTCACTCACAACAATCGCCTGCTTAACATCTGCATAAATCGTTTTGTATTGTGGTGCCGCTAATTTACTCATCAACATATCAAATGAGTACTTCACATCCTTAGCCAGAACCGGGCTGCCGTCATTAAATTGAGCTTCAGCTCTTAATCTAAATGTGACCGACATCTGATCTTTTGCCACAGTAATATCTTCAGCAATCAAACCATAAGCTGAGGCTACTTCATCCGCACTACCTATTAATAGGCTTTCGAACATGAGTTGGGCAACGCCGGGGGCTGCAACGCCCTTTAATGTAAAAGGATTAAATTTATCAAAACTAGTCCGACGATCAGGATTAGGTAATTGAAGGGTTCCTCCTTGAGGAGCATTCGGATTAACGTAATCAAAGCGCTGAAAGTTAGCTGAGTAACGTAAATCGCCGTATTGGGCAAAACCGTGAGCTGCCTGAGCAACAGAATGCATACTCACCCCCGCCCAGAACAAAAGGCTTAAAATAAGCGACGAAAGTAAGAGTCTATTCATTGGCATGTGTGACAATTGTAATTAGACATCAACAAATGCATCAAAAAGAATAAAGGAAGCAAAAATGGGTTTCTTAGCCGGTAAAAAAATTGTCCTCACAGGTCTTCTTTCTAACCGTTCTATTGCATATGGTATTGCTAAAGCATGCCATAGAGAAGGTGCTGAATTAGCTTTTACTTATGTAGGCGAGCGCTTCAAAGACCGTATCACTGAATTCGCTAGCGAATTCAATAGCCAGCTCATTTTTGATTGCGATGTAGGTGATGACGCACAAATTGAGAAACTCTTTGCCGACCTATCAGCCACCTGGCCAAAATTTGACGGTCTTATTCACTCCATCGGCTTTGCCCCTCGCGAAGCGATTGCTGGTGACTTTTTAGACGGTCTTTCAAGAGAGTCTTTCAAGATTGCCCATGATATTTCCGCTTATAGCTTCCCTGCAATGGCTAAAGCTGCACTTCCCATGCTCAACGATAAGTCAGCTCTTTTGACTTTGACTTACCTTGGCTCACAAATGGTGGTGCCTAACTACAACACGATGGGCTTAGCTAAAGCTTCTTTAGAAGCCAGCGTTCGTTACCTAGCTAACTCAGTAGGCCCTAAAGGTGTTCGTTGTAACGGTATCTCAGCAGGCCCTATCAAAACTTTAGCTGCTTCAGGCATTAAAGGTTTTGGCAAGATTTTAGATTTTGTTGAAGCCAATGCGCCATTACGCCGCAACGTCACAATTGAAGATGTTGGCAATGCAGCAGCATTCTTAATGTCTGATCTTGCTAGCGGTATTACTGGTGAAATCACATACGTTGACGGTGGCTTTAGCCATGTCGTTGGCGGTATGGCTGAAGCTGAGTAATCCATCGAGCCTTTAAGAGCGAGGTATATAATCTCGCTCTTGCACGGAGAGGTGGATGAGTGGTTTAAGTCACACGCCTGGAAAGCGTGCGTAGGTTAATCGCCTACCGCGGGTTCGAATCCCGCCTTCTCCGCCATGTCAATAGGTATTACAAGGGTTTTATAGAAATACTTACCCTTGTTACCAAAATTGTTACCAAAGCCACCCATGAGGTGGCTTTTACTATAAGTTCAAATTAAAAATAGAACAGTAGGTCAGCAGAAATAGTCGTTTGTTTGTTATCAGTTGCTGCACCCCCAAATGTTTTACCAAAGAATCTGTCAGCACCATTGGTTGTATTAGCCCAGTCATGTCTGATTTCAGGTCTTAAAACCATATTCTTATTTAAATCAATATTAGCGCCAAAGGTGATCGCTTGAACTGTTCCACCTGGTGTACCTAATGGCGTTAAAGCAAAACCTTGAGGGTCTTTAAAGATCTCATAACGCAAGCCATATCTAAGCGTTTCAGTTGCTTTATAGGTAGCATGAGCATTTATGCCTTTATATGTTGCACCTGAGAAAGGTGTACAAAGAAATGGATTCACAATGTAACAAGCATTACCAGAACCTTCTTGCTTGCCATATAGTACTTCGCCAGCAAGTTTTAACTTACTAGTAGCCATAAAACCTGCCACTAAAGAGTGGTGCTCTCTCTTTTGACCAGTAGAAGCTACGATAGGATGATTAGGGTACCAGGTCATAGGGTTAGCTTTAGTCGTGTCTGTTTGTTCATCGCCTGCTATTAAGCTGTAGCTGATGAATTGAGACATGTCGTTGCTTCTCCAACGAATAACACCGTAAACGTTATTGTTGTCATTGTTATCACGACCAACTTGGTAGCCTTTACCAAAACCAAATTCCCCCAAAATCATGCCATATTGATTACGCATTAAATTAACTGATACTTGAGCCCCAATAATCTGGTCAATTTGTGACACAACGGCATAACTTCTCGAATAGAAGAAATTAGGAGCCTGTCTCCATGATGGAGGAATCTCATATCCCAAATTCACCCCATATCGACCTGCTGTTACTGCTGCCCCTAAGCCAACAGGGGCATAGGCTTGTGCGTAAATCATCGGCACAGAGAAATAATTCATATGATTAGCATTAGGCGGGATGCCTGCAGTACCTTGGTTCATTTGCCACGTATTCTCAATACCATTCGCCGCTGACATTAAGGGGTCACGACCATAGTGCAAATCAGCACGGAAGCCCCAAGAGAATTTTTCAGACATCGGCCCAGGTAGCGGTGTAATTCGAGGTATGAAGTTGGCTTCAGGTAATTTTTCAATTGCCAAAATCATTCCATTAAATTGAACACCTTCATCCGAAGGTCCTGCAATGGTATTAGATCTGGACTTTCTTTTATCTGCTGCAGTAGTTACATCATTTCTTGAGTAACCTACTTGAGCCATACCAAATACTGTTCCCCCTGTAACATCTTTAATTGACTTACCTGCAGCAGTCTCACCTAATAAAAAGTAAGAATCTTGATCTTTAGATTGAGCGATCGCAACTGAGGATGCCAATACCAAAGCAATTGCTAATGGCTTTAGTGCTAATTTATTAAAATTCATAAAGTACCTTTGATTAAAAAAACAAAATCTCAACTTACATTTCATCAACTAATTTATTAGCAAGGACCAATAAATCTTCGGACCTATCCAGTCCATCAATGAATCTTTTCGGAATACCAGATAAACCGACCATGGCGCCGGTTAATGCGCCAGTTAACATAGCTCTTGCCATATTCTGTCCACCACCATTAATTGCGTGAAGAACTGCTTGCTCAAAATTATTTGAGAATCTGGCCGCTAAATAATATGCAGCTGGTAATTGATGGAATACTGCACAAGGCAACCCATATAAGATACCCACTTTAGAGGCTGGTTCAATCTTAATAGCAGGATCTAAAGCTGCCCTAGCAATACCCGATGGAGTCATTAGTGCATCTGGCGAAGGGAAAACTCCATCTACCTTAATCTCTTTTTGATTCTTATCTGGAGCCTCTAATTTAGGCTTGGTAATCGAATGAAATGGAAGAACACCCTCTTTCACTCTACGCAACAATTTATCTGAAAGATCAACATCCAACTTATGACCTTCAACTAACATACCAAGCACAGAAGCATATGCCACAGTCATTGCTAGAACAGTGCCATCATTTTGAGTTAATGAAGCATTTGCTTTCACTGCTTGAGCTAACTCAGCAGGATTAAGGGCATATCTAACTGCTAATACGATTATTCGCTCTACGGCTTCAGTATTATCAGCATTGCTAGCCACATTCTCCCAAGATAATTTTTCTCCGACACGCTTATGCCATACATCACGTATTGATTGGCTAGTGTAACCGCCGGGGCCGTTCATTGGGGTTCCATCTAAAAGCGGGAAAAGTTCATTATCTAAACGATTACAAAAATCAGATTGAACATATTCCCCATGATCAACTACTGATTTAAGTAGCATTTCAAGCAATATGCCTGACTGCGAAGATTGCCCTAACTTAAGACCATCGTGATACCTACCTTTTTTAGGCAACGTATAGGTATCAATCCAATCACCATAATCTTCAACCAATTTATTTAGGTCATAGTACCAATGTGGACCAACACCCAAAGCATCCCCAATGAATGCCCCCATCAGAGCACCAAGAGCACGATCTCTTAAACTTTCTCTATCAGCATTATTCATTTCAGAACCCCAAAATTATGGCTTAATAAAAAGCCATATAGTTAAGACCACACCTACAACAACGATGAATAATCGAAGGATTTTTTCTGGAAGACGATGCATTAACCAATTACCCAAAAATCCACCACTAACTGCACCGACCATCAGAGCCATCCCAACAAGCCAATCTACCTGGTTAGAAAATGCAAAGATTGCTACAGCCGAAGCATTCATTGCCATCACAAGCATATTTTTAGTAGCCGCAGCCATCCGAACTTGCTGCCCAGAAATTGTTAAAAATGCCAACAACAGAAATCCAATTCCGCCCCCAAAATATCCGCCATAAACACCTAACAGAAAGTGAATTACTTTTGTTAAATAGATTGGGTAAGTTTTGGCTATTTGATTGCTTTTCTTTACGAAGCTACCCCATGCAAAAACGGCAGTCGCAAAAAGAACTAACCAAGGAACGAGTTTTGTAAAAATACTAACGGGTGTATTAAGCAAAAGAATTGCCCCAACAACACCACCGATAATACTTATAAAAAATAGATCCTTCAAAGAAAGAGTATTTATTCCCCCTGCCAGCTTTCTGCCTGCAATTGATGAAGTAACTTGATTGGGGAACAAGCCCACTGTAGATGTTATGTTGGCGGCCAGTGGATTAAGACCAGCCAACATGAGCGTTGGCAATGTAATGAATGACCCTCCACCTGCTAATACATTCTGTGTGCCTGCATAAAGACCGGCTAGCATCACAAGAAGAAGCAATAGAAGATCGTGCTGAGAAAACACATCGATCATTATTTCAATTTCCAGATCGTAACTTCACTCAGGGTATGTTGATGCTTACGGCGAGTTTCTCGAATTGTGAATGGAACTGCTTGCGGACCTTGCACTAAATCAAACTTCACACCAAGAATATCTTTCAGGCCATCAAGCGTTGTATAAGATTCACCATCTTTCTTGAATCCTCCAATCCACTCTGATTTCTTGGTGTATTCCTCTAACCATGTATACGGCGAAGCTAAAACCAATAACCCACCAGCATTTAACCGGCTAGAGATCATATCTAAGAAGCGTTTTAGTGAATAAAGACGATCAATCAAATAGGCAGCAAGAATGAGATCGAAGCTATTAAAAATATCTTTGAGATTACATGCATCCCCCTGCCAGAACTCTACTTTTTTAGCAGTATCACTTAATCCCATGGCATCTAATCGACGCTCATGGTAGCTAACCAACTCACCTTCTTCAGGTATGGTGTATCTGATAGATCCTGTTTCAGCCATACGAAGTCCAACTTGAACGAATCGAGCTGAAAAATCGATACCAATCACCTTATCAAATTCTTTTGCTAATTCAAATGTGGCTCTTCCTGTTGCGCAACCCAAATCTAAGGCTCTAGCCTTTGAACCATTACCGTATCGATGATGAGCATCAATTGAAAGCTGAGACATTGCCTTCATAAAATTGGGCACGCCAAATGCCTCATCACCATAATGAAATTCATCATACATAGAAACCATTGCATCAGTTTCATAGGAAGATATTGGATTAGTTACTGGGGTATCTGTCATAACGTACCTAAAACCTGCATGTTGGAAAAAATGTCTACGAAATGCGTATCTTGAAACGTGGCGAGATTCATTGCCTGCTGAAATCCAACTACCGCCTTTAATAATATTATGTCGATCATCAAATGTTGGGCTTGTGAAATCGTCATAAATTGGGTGAACATCAAATCCATCAAATGGATATGTTGGCGTTTCGCACCATTGCCACACATTACCTACTACATCATTTAATTGACCGTGAGAAAAACGAGTCACTGAACAACTAGATGCCCAATAATCTAAATGGATATTCGCTGTGGCAGACTGCTCATGGGGGACATCATTCAGTTTTACATGATCATAGATTCGATTCCACTCATCCTCTGTTGGCAAACGAATTGGTTGACCAGTCTTTTCAGATTTCCATCGACAGAATGCTCTAGCCTCTAAACAATTTGTCTCAACAGGCCAATCCCAAGGCATTGCTACCTCTTCAGCCAATAGACGTAATTTCCAATTGTCTTCATCCTTAATCCAGAACGTGGGATGTAATGCTTTGGAGAAACTCTTCCAGCCAGCACCCTCCTCATCCCAATACTCATCATTACAATATCCACCATCATTTACAAATTCTAAAAATTCAGCATTTGTAACTAAATATCTTGTAGTTTGAAATGCAGGTACTTCAGCATGGTGATGACCATATTCGTTATCCCATCCATAGATTGGATCCGTTAATGAACGGCCAAGTTCGACTTTGCCACTAGGAATATCTACAAGCGTATTGATAGGAGCCTCAGAAGATTCCCGACATGGTTCCCAATCCTTGTGAGGCTTTACATATTTCAGATCATGCTGCCTCATCAATACAGATGAAGTTTCTAAATGAATACGATCATGCTCAATACCCATCAATACCGCCCAAAATGGATCATTCCATCCAATCGGCAATGTAAATGGCGTGTTACGAATCACACCATCAATAACATTTCTAGCCTTTTTTCTGTACTCACGCACCTCTTCTACCGAAGGCCAGTCATAGCGGGAGTCATCCAAGTCGTCCCAACTCATTTCATCAACACCGACAGCAAACATTGACTCCAATCGGGAGTCAATTCGTTTATCAATCAATCCCGCAAGCATGAATTTATTAATAAAGAATGTTGCAGTATGGCCAAAATAAAAAATTAATGGGTGACGTAAATTAATTGGTTTCTTGTAATAAGCCTCGTCACAACTCAAGACTTCGAATAATGACTCATAACGATCAAATGTTTGGTGGAAGTAATTAAGTAGCTCTGTTCTTTTAGCTTCAACATCATTACCAAGCAAAAGTGGTGTCCGAGGAAAGAATTTTTGCATTTTTGACTTCAATTTAATTCTGAATACAGTTATAGTATGACAATGCTTTACAAAGGTAAAGTACGCACCTTTTGGTTCCTATAGGGGATTTTTATGACCGCAGAACGCAAAACAAACCCATGCTTTAAAGAATGTCCGTCTAGACGATTCATTGAATTAATCGGAGACAAGTGGGCTCTATTGGTTTTACATTCCCTAGCAAATGGCCCTAGACGCAATGGTCAAATGATGAGTGAAATACAAGGCATTTCTCAAAAAATGCTGACTCAGACGATAAGAAGATTAGAAATTAATGGACTAGTTGCTCGTCATGATTTCAAAACTATTCCACCAAAAGTTGAATACACACTAACTGAATTTGGTAACTCATTTAGAGAAGTTTTGACTTCACTCGATGACTGGCTAGATGAACACATTCCCGATCTACTTGCCTTACCTGCCTAACCATGCCCTACTCTTTCGACACAATCATTAATCGACACAACACTGATTCAAGTCGATGGGATCAATACAAGTTAACTGACACTCTTCCGCTATCTGTAGCGGATATGGACTTTGCTATTGCCCCAGAAATACAAGATGCTTTAACAAAAAGAATTGAGCATGGCATTCTTGGTTATACACATCAAGGTCTTCTGGCTGAAAAAATCCAAGATTACCTAAAGAAAGAGTATCAATGGTCAGTAAACGCAGAAGATATTCTTATATGCAATGGAGTTGTCCCTAGTTTATATATGGTTCCCCGGTCTTTAATGGGGCCTAGTGACCATGCCATACTGCCTGCCCCTATATATCACCACTTCTTTCTGGCAATGAAGCAGGCAAACCGCAATTTCAGTTCTTCTCATTTAAAACTAAAAAACAATCGTTGGACATTTGATCTGGGACATTTGAATAGCATTAGTAACCCAAACACCAAATTACTAATGCTGTGTAACCCACAAAATCCAGGCGGTACGGCTTTTACAAAAGAAGAGCTCTTAGCAATTGGGGAGCTTTGTGTTGAGAAAGATTATCTAATTTGCAGCGATGAGATTCATGCACAACTAATTCTTGATGAAGGTGTTAAACACATTCCAATAGCAAGCCTCAGCTCTGAAATCTCATCCAGAACTATTACCCTTATGTCTTTAAATAAGGCTTTCAATTTCCCCGGAATTGGTTTGTCGTGGTGCGTCTGTACCAATCCAGAATTACGAAAAAAACTTCAACAAGATTTGGCCTCACAAGCAGCCCACCCAAATACTCTGGCTTATACAGCGACAACTGCTGCACTTGAAAAGGGTTGGCCATGGCATGAAGAACTTATCAAGTACCTAAGAAGTAATAGAGATCTAATTAGAGAATGGCTAGTTAAAAATAATAAGATTAGTTGGCATGAATCAGAAGCTACATGTCTAGCTTGGCTAGATTTCAGTAAATTAGGTTGGGGAAATATACACGAACACCTAATCAAGAATGGCCTAGCCCTATCGCCAGGAAGCCAATTTGGGCAAGAATATAGTCAATTTGCAAGACTTAACTTCGGTGTTCCAAAGTCCACATTAATCGAAGCCCTTAGAAGAATTGAAAAAGGGATTGATAACTAATGGAACAGATCCTTAACCTTCTCATTAATAAGGGTGGCACTTTTCTTGTTGCGATATTTGGATCGCTAATAGGCAGTTACTATGGATCAAGATTAGCACTTAGAAAAATTAAACCTTTTGATGAGCCACAAGAAACAAAACCCTCTACCCTAAAGAAAATCATCAAATGGTTAACGTATAAAGTTGATGTAGTTAATTGATGCGTCTTTAATACTTAACTAGTTATAGTCGACTCATCCCAATGATGATATATAACGCCGAAAAATAAACGTGGAGATAACGGGCTTTTGTTTTTCTTCTAGCAGGTGGTCATTATTTTTCTACGAAAGCTCTTTCGTAGACATAGTCACCCTGCACCCCAAGACTTGGAGACACTTTAAAACCTCTTGCATCTAACATCTCGCAAATTTCTTTGAGCATCGCAGGGCTTCCGCAAATCATGCCTCTGTCTGTCTCAGGATTTAATGGTGGCAATCCAATGTCTTTGAATAACTGCCCATTTTCAATCGCTGTTGTTAAGCGCCCTGTGTGCTTGAAAGCTTCACGCGTGACTGTTGGGTAATAAATAAGTTTTTCACGCACCATCTCACCCAAGAACTCATCATTCGGCAACTCATGGCGGATGTAGTCTTCATAAGCCAACTCGCTCACCAAACGCACACCGTGGATTAAAACAACCTTTTCAAATTTCTCATAAGTCTCAGGGTCACGAATAATGCTCATGAATGGCGCTAGACCAGTTCCTGTACTAAATAAGTAAAGATGTTTACCTGGATTAAGGTCATCAATCACTAAGGTACCCACTGACTTTTCACTGACCAAGATAGGATCACCCACTTGAATCTTTTGCAATCTAGAAGTGAGCGGACCGTTCTCTACTTTGATGCTGAAGAATTCCAAATGCTCTTCGTAATTAGGGCTGGCAACGCTATAAGCACGAACCAAAGGTTTTCCTTCAACTTCGAGACCAATCATCAAAAAGTGACCGTTACGAAAGCGCAAGCTTTTATTTCTAGTAGTCGTAAAGCTAAAAAGTGTGTCGTTCCAATGCTTAACGCTTAAAACTGTTTCCGTTTGATAAGTTGCCATGATCCCTGCTTATATTCTGAATAAACCCCGAAAGATACCTAATAACCATATGTTTGGGAACTATGCATTACTTATATCGTTATATGAATAAATCATTTACCCAAGTTTTTAGCTAAAAGACACTAAGTGCAGGCATTTTACTACCCCATCTGATGCCACCTCATCAGGAAAAGCGGACATAAATTGAGATGCGTCAAAAAGCACCCTCAAAGTTAGTGGAACGACTTTAAATCTTTGATAATTAATAACTTTTGTAAAGTATTAACTAAGTAGAAACACTGCATATCCATACTCGCCGTATTTTTATATACTTACGCTCGGTATATACCTTTTTATTGATTTAACCGGAGAGAACTCATGAAATTAATCAGCGCATTGGTAGCATCAGCATTGATGGTATCTGCACCTGCATTCGCTTCAAAAGAAATCGCTACTAAAAACGCTTGTATGGGTTGCCATGCAGTTGATAAAAAAGTAGTTGGTCCTGCTTACAAAGATATCGCAGCTAAATATAAAGGCCAGGCTGACGCAGTGGACAAACTTGCTAAGAAAGTTAAAGCAGGTGGTTCAGGTGTTTGGGGTCCAGTTCCAATGCCAGCCAATGCTGGTATCAGCGAAGCTGACACTAAGACAGTTGTTAAATGGATTTTGGATGGTGCTAAGTAATTAGCTTTCATCTAAACAAAAAGCCGGTCACTTCACAAGTTGACCGGCTTTTTTATTTGCCTTGCTTCTGAATATGCTTCGGCTTTAGATCTGCTCAAGGTAATCCAAGGCAAGAGCTTCAGCCACTTTAATGCCATCCACCCCGGCAGATAAAATACCACCCGCATAACCCGCCCCTTCGCCGGCTGGGTATAAGCCCTTGACATTCAGACTCTGAAAGTTACTGCCTCTGGTAATCCGTATAGGAGAAGATGTTCTAGTTTCAACACCAGTTAATACGGCATCATGCATCGAGAACCCTTTAATTTGCTTTTCAAAAGCAGGTAGAGCCTCTCTCATAGCCTCAATGGCATAACTAGGTAATGCGCTTGCTAGATCGGTGAGATGAACGCCCGGTTTATATGAGGGGATCACACTGCCAAATTCTTTGGAGGGACGACCCGCAATAAAGTCCCCCACCAACTGTCCAGGCGCCTCATAGCTACGCCCACCCAACTCAAAGGCATGAGACTCCAGCTTTCTCTGAAAATCAATACCAGCTAATGGGTTACTGGCTGAGCCACCATAGTCTTTAGGATCAACGTTCACCACAATGCCGGCATTGGCATTTCTTTCATTTCGTGAATATTGACTCATACCATTCGTGACCACTCGATTCTCTTCTGAGGTCGCCGCAACAACGGTGCCACCTGGGCACATACAAAAGCTATAGACCGCACGCCCATTCTTTGCGTGGTGCACTAACTTGTAATCAGCAGCGCCAATAATAGGATTACCTGCATGAGGTCCTAAGCGAGCACGATCGATGAGAGATTGAGGATGCTCAATCCTAAAACCTACTGAAAAAGGTTTCGGCTCGATATAAACACCTGCCTGATGCAATGCTTGGAATGTGTCTCGAGCACTATGCCCTAGCGCGAGGACTACATGGCTAGCTGCTAGCTTTTCACCACCAGCCAACTCAACGCCCTGGATGCTGCCATTCTGAATATCAAAACCAGTTACTCTTTGCTCAAATCGAATTTCGCCTCCCAAATCAATGATCTCTTGGCGCATTTTTTCGACCATACCCACCAAGCGGAAGGTGCCAATATGGGGCTTAGCGACATAAACAATTTCAGGCGGAGCCCCTGCCTTAACAAACTCTTGAATGACTTTACGTCCATAGAATTTAGGATCTTTGATCTGACTGTAGAGTTTGCCGTCCGAGAATGTACCTGCACCCCCCTCACCAAATTGCACATTAGACTCCGGGTTGAGGATCTTCTTGCGCCACAAACCCCATGTATCTTGGGTGCGCTCACGCACCTGTTTACCGCGCTCCAAAACAATGGGCTTAAAACCCATTTGCGCCAAAATTAAAGCTGCAAAAATACCGCATGGGCCAAAACCAATAACTATTGGGCGAGTAGATAATTTCTCAGGCGCCTTAGCTACATAGTGATAACTGGTATCAGGGGCTGGACGCACATGCTGATCATGTGCGAATCTTTTTAAAACTTGCTCTTCATTTTTAACAGATAAGTCAATTGTGTAAATTAAGCTTAAGGCTGTATTTTTGCGAGCATCATGACTACGCTTAAAAACAGTGAACTCGATTAAATCTTGAGCACTTAGAAGAAGACGCTTTAATATAGCCTTTTCAAGCTCATCTGGAGCATGATCTATAGGTAAGCGCAGTTCAGTAATACGAATCATGGGCTATACGATACACAAAGCTGTCTAAAAGGTAAAAAAATGAGCAATCAGCCAGAACCTAACTACATTGAAGATACCCAAGATTGGCTGATGAAAGCAGTGATCGGCTTGAACCTGTGCCCGTTTGCCAAATCAGTCCATGTCAAAGAACAAATTCGTTATTTTGTTAGTTCAGCAACAACTGTCGAGCAATTACTCCAGGATCTTGCTAAAGAACTCGAGCATCTAGCAGAAGTTTCTCCAGAGAAAACCGATACCACGCTATTGATTCACCCTTATGTGCTTCAGGATTTTTTGGAATACAACGAGTTTCTAGATTTGGCTGATAGCCTCTTGGAAGATCTTCAATTAGATGGTGAACTTCAAATTGCCAGTTTTCACCCAGACTATCAGTTTGCAGATACGGAAGCAGACGACATCACCAACTTTACCAACCGTTCACCCTACCCCACATTGCATTTGATTCGCGAAGATAGTATTGATCGCGCAGTGGAAGCATTTCCAGAGGCAGAAGCGATCTTCGAAACCAATATGGACACGATGAGAAAGCTTGGTCTCAATGGCTGGAAAAAACTATTTAAACAGTCGTCTTAGATTCTCTTAAATAATCAACGAGCCGACTAATCACAGGTACATTAGGTTTAGTCATATACGAAACCAAGTAGGCAGCGACAAAGCTGGTTGGTATACCGAAGGCACCTGAAGCAATAGGATCGATGCCAAACCAACGCTCACCAAATACGCCAGTAATCCGTGAGACAAATGGGTAGTTTAAGGCGATGTAGGTACCACTCACAGCCAAGCCTGTGATCATGCCTGCAATGGCACCCCACTGATTAATTCGCTTGGAAAAAACCGCCAAAATAAGGACGGCAAAAAAGCTTGAGGCTGCTAAAGAGAATGCAGAACCCACCAAGAACAAAATATCACCGGGTCTTAATGAAGTAACATAAGCAGCAAACAAGGCAACACCCAATAAAGCAATTTTGGCAGTTGTGACTCGCTTCTGATGTGAAGCTTTTTTATCAATCATGTGGAAATAAACATCATGAGAGATAGCATTGGCAATCGTGAGCAATAAACCATCAGCAGTCGACAAAGCGGCTGCTAAAGCACCAGCTGCCACTAGACCTGAAATCACATATGGCAAACCAGCGATCTCGGGGGCTGCCAATATGATCATATCCGGTGAAATAACGATCTCAGCCCACTGCACAAAACCGTCACCGTTAATATCAGCCAGTGACAATACCGGCGGCTCGAGCTTGCGCCATTGCAATACCCAATTAGGTAAATCAGTATAAGAAATACCTACTAAATTCTTAAATAATTCCAACTTCACCACCGCTGCCAGAGCAGGCACGCTCAGATAAAAAATCACAACAAAAAATAGCGTCCAAAAAACCGAGTAACGTGTTGCTGCAACGCTAGGCGTTGTGTAATAGCGAGTCAGAATATGAGGCAAGCTGGCTGTGCCAAACATTAAACAGAAAATGAGCAAAATGAAATTTAATTGCTCAAGACCTGAAGCCCCCATGGCTTTACTTGAAATAGGCTCCATCGATGGCGTAGCTGTTCGGCTTCTCTGATAAGCCTCTTGCTTTTCTTTTTGCCATAACTCATATGCATCACCTGGGCTAGCTGGATAAGTTTGCAATTTCTTTTCTAAAGCTTTGACATCTTTGAGAGATGCTTGAGACATGCGAGCATCACGCAACTCTTTTTCTGCCTGTTTTTTGCCATCAAAATAGGATTGCGGTAATTGAGAAATTCTCTTTTCTAAATACTCCACCCGCTTTTGGTAGTAGTCACGAACTTTGACCTCTTCGGCAGTCACCTCAAAATCACGCTCATGGTATTCAATTTCTTGAAGAACTTGACCATATGTAGCCTGAGGTATGAATGAACCATGTTTTTGATAAGAGATCATACCCAGCGGCAAGATCAAAGCAATGACCAAAATGATGTATTGAGCCACCTGAGTCCAAGTCACTGCTCTCATGCCGCCCAAAAATGAGCAAACCAAAATACCTGCTAAACCAAAGAACACACCAATGCCAAACTCAACACCAATGAAGCGGTTAACAATCAAACCTACCCCTTGAATCTGAGCCACCAGATACACAAAAGAGCAAAGAATAGTTGTGAAGACTGCCACTAAGCGTACAAGGCGACTGCCACCCTCAAGACCTTGGCTATACCTGATCGCCAAGAAATCGGGAATCGTATATGAGCCAAACTTACGAATGTAGGGAGCAATCAACATCGCTACTAAGCAAAATCCGCCCGTCCAACCGACAATGAAAGCCAAGCCTTTATAGCCCGAACTAAACAGAATGCCCACTAAACCAATAAAAGTTGCAGCACTCATCCAATCGGCTGCGGTAGCCATGCCATTGAATATGGCTGGCACCTTTCGTCCTGCAATGTAGTAATCCGTAATGTCAGACGTTCGAGACATCAATCCAATACTGGCGTAAATGGCGATGGTGGCAAATAGAAAGACGTAACCCAACCAAATGCCAGAGCCATTATTACTTTCCACCAAACCCAACATATAAACAAAAAATAGGAAACCTGCCGTAAACAGCAGGTAATAAAAACCTATTCTTCTGGAGCGTGGTGAAGTTGACATACCTAGATTATTACCCAGCTTATAGAAAAAAAGCCGGTAACTCGAAGAGTTGCCGGCTTAAATTACTACAGCTAATCAAAAGTACTATTAAATAGCTTCTTTCAACTGATCCAAAATCGCTGGATTTTCTAAAGTTGATGTATCTTGAGTGATTTCCTCGCCTTTCGCTAGAACACGCAATAAACGACGCATGATCTTGCCTGAACGAGTTTTCGGTAAATTGTCACCAAAACGAATTTCTTTGGGTTTAGCAATTGGACCAATCTCTTTGCCCACCCAGTTACGTAGGTCTGTCGCAATTTTCTTCGCTTCATCACCTGTTGGGCGCTTACCTTTAAGAACCACGAAAGCAACAATCGCTTCGCCAGTCATATCGTCTGGACGACCAACCACCGCTGCTTCAGCAACTAATGGGTTAGCCACTAGGCAAGATTCGATTTCCATCGTACCCATACGGTGACCAGAAACGTTCAATACATCATCGATACGACCTGTGATCGTGAAGTAAGCTGTGTCTTTGTTACGAATCGCACCGTCACCAGCCAAGTAGAGCGTGCCACCCAACTCTTCTGGGAAATAGCTCTTCTTAAAGCGCTCTGGGTCACCCCAAATCGTACGAATCATTGAAGGCCATGGACGCTTCACAACCAAGATACCACCCTGACCGTTAGGCATATCACCACCTGCCTCGTCAACGATAGCAGCCATGATGCCTGGTAAAGGCAATGTGCATGAACCTGGTACCAATGGTGTTGCACCTGGCAATGGAGTGATCATATGACCACCAGTTTCTGTTTGCCAGAATGTATCCACGATTGGGCACTTCTCACCACCCACATTCTTGTAGTACCACATCCAAGCTTCAGGGTTGATAGGCTCACCTACTGAACCCAATAGACGCAATGTCTTCAAGTTGTACTTATTCGGGTGTACAGAAGGATCTGAATCAGATGCCTTAATCAAAGAACGAATCGCTGTTGGCGCTGTGTAGAAAATAGATACTTTGTGACGTTGGATCATTTCCCAGAAACGACCTGCATTTGGATATGTAGGAACGCCTTCAAAAACGATTTGTGTGCCACCACAAGCAAGAGGACCATAAGCAATATAGCTATGTCCTGTTACCCAACCAATGTCAGCTGTACACCAGAATACATCGCTTTGGCGTAAGTCAAAAGTCCACTTCATGGTCAACATCGTCCATAACAAGTAGCCACCTGTAGAGTGTTGAACACCCTTTGGTTTACCTGTTGAACCTGATGTGTAAAGAACAAATAATGGGTGCTCTGCACTGACCCACTCTGGCTCACACTTTTTAGGTTGACCAGCAGCAACGTCATGCATCCACTTATCACGACCAGCAGTCATTGGAATATCACCGCCAGTACGCTTGTAAACAATCACGTGCTTTAGCTTCTCACAATCACCTAAAGCAATCGCTTCATCAGCAATCGTCTTTAGTGGCAATGCTTTACCACCACGTAACTGTTGGTCTGCAGTGATCAATGCCACAGCACCGACGTCAACAATACGCTCTTGTAATGATTTTGCTGAGAAACCACCAAACACAACTGAGTGTGTAGCACCAATACGGGCACAAGCTTGCATCGCTACCACGCCTTCAATCGACATGGACATGTAGATCACAACGCGATCACCTTTTTTGATGCCTAGCTTTTTAAGACCGTTAGCAAAAGTTGCTACGCGGTCATGTAATTCTTGATAGGTAACTTTAGTAACTTCGCCGCCATCAGCTTCAAAAATAATGGCAGTTTTTTTACCTAAACCATTTTCGATATTGCGATCGATACAGTTATATGAAGCATTTGTTAAACCATCTTCAAACCATTTATAAAATGGTGCTTTTGATTCATCAAGTACTTTAGTAAAAGGTTTTTTCCAATATAGATTTTCTTTTGCTAATCTAGCCCAAGTTGCATCGAAATCTTTTTCAAAAGACTGACACATAGCGTTGTACTGCTCCATGCTTGAAATAGCCGCTTGTTTAGCAAAAGCTTTTGGCGGATTAAAAACACGGTTCTCTACTAACATCTGTTCCATACCCGACATACTTAATCTCCTACGATCTAGGCGTTTTTATACAGACTTTGAGATTAGGACTGTGGACTGACAATTGACTGACAATTCTCATAAACTTAGGCTTAATAAGGGTTAGCCCTAGGGCTTAAGCCATTTAAGGCATGGGAGCTATCCATACTTCAAGCCCAGCCATCTTGGTTTACTTATTCCTGTATCTGTCGCTGTTCCCTAGGTAAAATAGTAAACCTCACTTCAATAATTAATCAAAATATCTAACTATGAGCACAATTCGCCAAGACGACTTTATCCAAAGCATTGCTGATGGCTTTCAGTACATCTCTTACTATCACCCGCTGGACTACATCACAGCTCTAGGCAAAGCTTATGAGCGCGAGGAGAGCCCAGCAGCTAAAGATGCTATTGCTCAGATTTTGACGAATAGCCGTATGTGTGCTGAGGGTAAGCGCCCTATCTGCCAAGATACCGGTATTGCGGTCGTGTTCTTAAAAGTAGGTATGCATGTCAAATGGGATGCCAAGATGAGCGTCCAAGAAATGGTGAATGAAGGCGTGCGTCGTGCTTATAACCATCCTGACAACAAATTACGCGCCTCTGTTTTATTAGATCCAGCAGGTAAACGCACTAACTCGAAAGACAACACCCCTGCTGTTGTTCACTATGAAATCGTTGAAGGTGATGGCGTTGAGGTGATTTGCGCAGCCAAAGGCGGTGGCTCTGAAAACAAGAGCAAGATGTATATGCTCAATCCATCTGACTCGATTGTGGACTGGGT
>SSFP01000113.1 GCA_008015455.1 Polynucleobacter sp.
GCAAGAGACTTAAGTCCTGCTGGTATTTTTTAGGGTCGGTCAAATCTGCCCAAGATTTTCGCAACCATCCCGAAAGTCCATTTCCAAAGACGGCAATACCACTAGTTGTTACATCGTAAGCCAAGTAGGGCTTTGACTTTGGAAGGTTTTCAAGCGGCGCGGCTTTAGGAGTTTTGACGGAGTATGGATTATTCCCGGCAAGTTGGCTGTAATTAGGAACGGCGTTTGTTGGTTTTGGTTTTTCCGCAGTTTGTTCTTGTGGGTTTACTTTTTCAAGGCGGGCTTCTTGTTCGCTTCTCGAAGCGTTGGCGGCTTGTTGCTGCCGCGCCTGAATCGCTTCGGGAGAATATGATTTATCTGCCATTTAGATACCCCACGTAATTTGACGAACTAATTCGGGATTGACCATTGGCTCTCTTGTATCATAAGAAAAACTTCCGGGGCTTGTATTCGCACTCTGTCTACGGCGTTGCGCGGCTTTCATTTCCCAGATTTGTTCACGAGTCATAACTTTTGGAGTAGATATTCTTCCAGCTAAGTCCACACCAGCACGCGCAGATGCGTTCCAGTAGTTTTTCCAAGCCTGAGTGTTTGGGTCGTTCGGATTTCCAGTATAAGGAATTGGATTTCCGTTCGCGTCTGTTGGAAACATGGGCGTTGCGGGAGCAGTGGTTTGTTGTGTTGGCGGACGGATTGCCGGATTCAAATAACTTGACGCGCCCAAATAAGGCTGTTGTGGAGCCTGAAAACCAATCGTGGGAGGTGTCTGGAAATTTACTTGACTAGCGGGAGGTTTTACAGTTCCAACACCACCGTAACCTGCCGTGCCTGTGTAACCAGCATAAGGAGTAGGAGCCTTGAACCCGCTTGTAGTAGGAGTTTGAAAACCATTATAGGGCGTGTTGTAATTTCCGAGATTAGGCTGTCCACCTACAGTCCCAGCACCAACCATAGCCTGAGAACCAGCAAAAGGATTGTTTTGTTGGGGAACCGAAGAGGGCATAAATTCGCCACTTGACGGCTTGGGAACTGCCAAGACTTGACCGGGACGAACGGTAACAACGCCAGGGTTAGCGGCTAGTAAATCCTCGACGGGGATATTATTCGCTTTCGCTATCGAGATTGGCGTATCCCCCGCTGCCGCTTGTGCTTGTCGCCTCGCTATCACCATATCCCGCTTGGTTGGCTGCGGGACTGCCGGGCGTAGTTGGTCCTTGTCTTTTTTTGCCATTTTGACTCTCCATTATTTCCATCCAACGGAACTCTAAGTCCGCCATTTCGATCATGTATGTTCGCATCCAGTCCATGTTACCTCTGCGCCGGGGTCATGCCGGGTTCAGCCATCATCGGGGGAGTGCCGCCATTTGCTCCGTTGAATCCCTCGCCTTGCGGGGTGGATGGATACCCTTGGTCTGGATTTGCCATTTGCCCCATTTGTCCCTGTGCGTTCGGGTCTTGTGGGGGTTGCTGTTGTTGCATTTGGGCTTGTTGCATACCCATTTGTAATTGCATTTCCTGTGCTTTGAGTTCCAAGTTTACTTGACCTTGTAGCTTGGTAATCAAGTTCTGTAAAGCAATGGCTTTCAACTGCTGGTCTTTCCAACGAGAAGAGAGAATGTCCGGGTCTTCAAATCCCAATTCTTCCAAAAGTTCAGCATCAGGGATTTCAAAGTTTGCCTGCTTCAACATAGTCACTCGGTTAGCGGCTTGCACCTTATCCTGTTTCGAGGTAAGTTCTACACTTATCAGTAATTCATCGGCATTTCCTACGCTCTCAGGTGACATGATAATTTCTTCACCGATAGGTTGTTCAGGCTTTCTCTGTTTTGTTCTAAAGGCTGTTACAGAGTCTTTGGTATATTCCACCCATTTGAACATGAGGTAGGCTGTTTGTTCCAATGCTTTTTCGGTCATTCGCTTGTACTGCTCCATATTGGAACTATTCAAGTCAATAAGAGCCGACACAGTGGAATACTGAACGTTAGAGGCTTCCATGCCTGCAAGTTTGGAAACACCAAGAGCCTGTTCCATTCTTGCGGACTCCTCGGTACTAATACTAAACACAGCTTGGTCAAGAGGCGGGGGCTGGAAAGGAACGGCTTGTTCTCCGTTCTTCAACTTCACCTGCGGGTCGGCTCCGGTATAGTCTACATCTACGCCCTCCCCGTCCAGTGTGGTAGAGGTGATGAGTGGGGGAATCGCCCGGCGCATGACGGTAGACTTACGAACGGTGTCAAAGACGGTGTTATAAGCGTACAGATTTCCTTTGTGAACAGGGGCAAGTAACGGGGAACTATCCGCCTCCACGACGACCCAATTTAGAAATCCTAATTTATTCTCGGTGTCCAGTAAATCAATACTTTCTGTGCCTTCGTCAAAGTCTTCAAATTTATCAATGGAATCGCCAGTGGTTTCAAATAAGGAAACTTGTCTCTTTTCGTAGTCGGTATAGTCTACATGGATAAAGCGTAATTCCTCGTTGTCTGCGTACAGGGCTTCTACTTTTTTTAAAGCGGCTTGAATCTTTTTACCGTTATTTCCGCCGTCATCGTAAACCGCCCAATGCTCAATGACTTCTTCCGGCGAAAGATTGGTAATCGAAGCTACAGAGCGAAGCCCATATTTCCCCATTTCATAAAACACATTTCGGGGCGAGTGAACGTCCAGACAATACACACCAGCGCGTAAAACTTGCTTCTGCTCATTCGTCCAACTCTTTTTGTCTTTTGGTAGCCAGTATGGGAGATAGTCTACCTGCATACAGATTCTTCCGTACTTCCCAGCAAGGTGGGGCATTTGGCGAATGGGGGATTTTCCGCCCCTTTGGTTAATCTTTGCGAAGTGATATTCAACCCATCGTTCTGCCCGTTCTGCTCGTTCTGTGTCTGCTTGTCCAAAGGGAGTTACGCGGACGCGGGGCTTCTGCATGTCAAAGAAGTTCGCAAGAGTCTTCAAGGCTATGGTGGGGGCAGTGGAAATACTTGGAACCATCCAAGGTTTCAACATTCCCTTGAAGTCGAACTTGACATCATCCATATCTTCATACACCACAAAATCGTCTTGGTTGTCAGCGTCAAGTGCCATCAACCCCTGAATTTTTTCGATTACTTTTTTATCCATGTGAACCGTATCCTATGTGTAGCCCGATATTATCCAGCGGACCCGCCGTTCTCCGCCGTCTCTCGCTGGGCAGTCCGGCTTTTTCTTCCCGTAATATATCGGGGATATTACGGAGAGCGTGAAAGACCGAATCGAACGCATCAAAACTCATGTCATGCTTTGGGTCTAAATCGTAGAACTTCTCAAACAATCTTCGTAAAGCATTTAAGAACGGGGTGTCTGCGTTACTAATCTTCACTGTTCCATTCTCAAACCATTTATGGGTCTGCAAAACCCTATCTCTCTTGGAGTTAATCTTGCCATCCGTAATGTCTTTCAAACCGGACGCGATAGCCTTGATTCTGGAATTTCTCTGTAGGGTCTGTAGAAACACCTTACCTACACCGACATTCTCAACCGCTGTGTATTGCCAGTTACTAAATCTGGACTGCGCCGCTAGGATGTGGTTTTCAGCTTGTAACTGACTGCATTGCTCCAACTCTCCATCCACAACGACTGCCCCGCCATTTGGTAGCTTGGATAAATAGGCAAGGGCAAAGTAAGAGTTTCTATTTCCGGTGGGAAGTTCCTCAAAGGTGGTCGGGTCGCATCCTCCAATGGTATACAAATCATTCCCAATTTCCTCCGCAGGGTATTCGTAATACTTCAAGCGTCCTGTTGCCGCTTTTGCTAAGTCCAGTTGAATCATCTGCCAAAACCTAGCCTTCCCCAAAACCGATCTATCTGCAATAAAATCCTTAATCCCATAATGTTTTGTGTTCGGCTTCCACCAGCCAATAATATCCTCGTACACCGTGCCATTCCTTGAAACCCCGTCGCAGTATACACCTTCGCCTTCGACGCTGGGGGTCATGGCTTTCAGTTCAAAGAACTTAAACTCACCCGTATTTTTCAAATAATGATTCACGTCGTCTAAATCGTAGGGAGTTCCAATACTCCAAATTCTCGTTTTCAAGATTCCGTCTGCACGAATGGCTGTTTTCAGAAGCGTTGCCGTGAAAATCTCCACAACCCTTCTGCGCTCTCGTTCACTGGAACTATTCTCTAAATCGTGGATGTCGTCTACTAATAAAATTCCAGTGGGGTGTTTACCGTTCAGTTTGTGGGACTTGTACCCACCACCAACCAACGTAGGGTCAATGACCGCTGCCGTTCGCTTTGCCCATTCATCCGCAGGTACAGAGGTATCCATAACACTGTATCCATCTGTACTCCACTTGGTAGGGACTTTGACCACATTCGGAAATACCTGTTTCCACGCCGGATGAAACTCGATAATATCTGTAATACCTTTGGTAATCTTATCTGCCGAGTCGTCACCCGCGCAAATGACTAAATTTGTTTTCTCCGGGTGCATCCCAATATGTCTGGCTAATTCTGTAACCGACAAAGAGATGGTTTTCCATGAACCACGAAAGCCAAAGAACACAACGCCCATCCCCTCTTTCTCAGCTTCGTACATGACTTCGATTTGTTTCCGCACATGAGGGGGTTGCTCCCGTCCCATATACAGTAATTCGTACCACGCCGCAGAGCCTTCGGGTGTTTCCGTCCTAGCCGCTTCAATCAGCTTGTTCTTTTTATCTTCTGCGATAAGGCTTTCCCACACTTCTGGATTCTTTTTCAGTAATTCCAGAAATGCGTCCTTATCATTTACGGCTAGGTCGCGCAGCTTTTTCAGCTTCTCGATGTCTTGCAAGTTACATCCTTTCTGACATTATAAGCGATTTCTGCAAAAATTATAAAAAATTTTCGCGCACACCACACCAACCAACAACAACCAACAACAACAGACCACCTACCCACCCCCACCACCCGCCGTATCTCCCTCCCCCGCCTCCCCTTCGCCCGTGTCCTGTGTGCCTGTGGTCTGCGCGTCTATCACCTCGCCCTCGTGAGTGGGTGTAATCGCCATTATATTCAATGGTGAATTAGCGACGCTCGCAAGGCTGGCGGCTATGCTGGCAACCTGTCGAAGTACCTCTGTCGCGCTGTCCTGTGCCTGTTCCTGTGCCTTATCAGTACGATCCGCCAATATTCCCGCATGTTTACCGATGCGCTCCCATGCTTCCAGCCTGTCGCGTGGGTATACATCCTCGCCTAATACGATTTCATCCCATAGGAAAGCCCCAGCTTCTGCCACTGCCTCTGCGCTGTCTGACAATGGTAAGTCGCTGTGCTTCTGCGTGACCTCTAAGATTCGCTGACGAAGGGCGGCTTGCTGTTTTTCTTGGCGGCGACGTTTATATTCGCTTGTGTTTTCCGCTGTTATTGCATACTTCTCTGGTGCTTTTGCAAGCCTCTTAGCCGTTTTATCATATTCCGCCCCGCTCTCGTATACCGCTATAACGTGACCGTCATCTCTCGTGTACTCACTAATAACCGTTGCCATGCCCGCATTATAGCACACCTGTTCAGACACAATCTAATTATGAGAGTTTGATTAGAGACACAAAATACCTATTGAACAACAACCCGAATGTATATATACTGACGACATAGTAAACAAGAAAGCACAATCAAATAAACAATCGAATGCAAGGTACGACCCGTAACCACGAGTGATGAGCAGATGGGCGGCTGATAGTCTAGGGATAACAGCCCTACTGATGAGCGGACAGGAACCGCGAAACTATCAAATACTTGGAGATGGCGAAATGACAAACTTAAACGAATACACCCTTGCGGGATTCGACGGGCGACAAACTGATGCAATCTGGTCTTCTGATTGTTGGGTTGCAGAACAGGCGGGTAAAGTCTGTAGGCAGCACAATATTACACCAATTGAGACAAAGAAAAGCAAAGGTTATAGCGTTGTAATCAATCGCTCTTATGTGGTGAAGCTGAACACAAAGACTCTTGAATTTGAAAGCATTACCCGAAAGGTGACAAAATGACTATAACCCTATTCGGACACAGAATAACCATATTCCACATTGAACGACTAGAAAAGTACACAGTACAGGTTGATCGTACTGCAACCAAGGCGCAGGCAGAGGAGATCAAGAACAATCCCCGCTTTGCTGAAATCAAACGTCAAGCCGCCCAGCTTAGGGCAGAGAGAAAATAACATGACACAAAACCTGACCGACAAAGTACAAAGCAACAGTAAAGCCTATTATGTGACCTATAGAGACCGCAGCGACTCGAACCCGCTCGCCGTGTTCTTTATGGTCTACTCTAAGGTAGACGACTCTGTATTGTGGGAAAGTGCCACATATTACAACGAAACCGAACTAGACCGCGTTGCTCTCCGTATTATGGATGAGGTGACGAAATGACCGACAAACAGAAGCAAGCCCAAGGCAAAAACGGCAATTCTTACCCTGCTCGATATTCTATTAGGAAAGAGGTAGAAAATGAAACTCAACACGCTAGAAAGTACAGTAATTGACGGCTGTAAAACCTTTCGCCCGCTTAGTGTGAATGGCTATAAGGTTGAAGGGTATCCAGTTAGCTTGTTTGTTTACAAGCGCAGTGATGATCTTTGGTCAGTAACCGAAGCAAAATCAGGTTTTATGATCGCAACTGGCAAAACTCGAAAATCCGCCCTTGAAACCTTGCAAACAAAGACGGCTAGTTTCACTGTAAAGCAATGGACAGAAGCCGCGGAAAATGCTCTCTTATTCGCAGCGTCCAGAGGCTATATAAACGGACCCATTAACTAATTCCTGCCCTGCCGCTTGCCCTTCTACCCTGTAGGAGAGGCAAGCAGGAAGGCATGAAGCCGACCCGAATTTATAATAATTCGACACATAGTATATAACCCGCGTCCGTGGTAATACGGCGAGAATGGAA
>SSFP01000134.1 GCA_008015455.1 Polynucleobacter sp.
ATATTATGCCGGCGCAAATTCTTCTTCTGTTCCATCCGTCATAAGGATAAAGAAAAAAACAGCAGAACAACTGGAGATGGAAAAATCAGCAGGAAAGGGTTCTGTAAGCTATTATGCTCCAAACACAAAGGGTTTTGTGCCTGCCAACGAAGAAGTTTCTGTTGGCGATGTTGACTTTGGTTCGATTGCGGCTGTTGAGTCTAATGGAGATCCTTCGATGGGATGGCATGATGATGGAAAGGCAATTGGTCAATATGGGCTTACCGGTGACAATATTTCTAAGTTTCTCCAAAAAGAATACGGAGTTAAAAATCTGAAAACAAAAAACCAAATCAGGGATGCATGGGAGGATGCTTCAAAAGACCCTGGTTTTGATGAAAAGCAGAGAAGGTGGATATTTGAGAATATTCATAAGCCATTTATTGACTACGCAAAGACCAATCTACCAAGCTTGGATCCTGGGGTAGTAACCTATCTTTCCGATATGGCGCATCAGCACGGTCCGACAAAAGCCAAGGAATTGTTTAATACCGCCATGGATGCCCTTAAGAAAGACAAGGACAAAAATGTCAAAAATCCATTGGCAATTCTTAAATATTTGGACGACACTAGGTTGAAGGCATTTCCTGATTACGAAGGAAGGTATAATCAGGTTTATGAAAATGCCCTTTCAAATGCTTCTCCGAAGGCGTTTGCTATTGATCAAATCAGGTTTTCATTTAAGCCAGGTGCCCCAACCGACACTGTTGATCCGATGGATATCAGTGATGAATTGCTTTCTGGTGTATTGTTGGCGCAAAGCAGGGCTATTCAATATGGTGGATTTACAAATGAAATGCTTAGAAATGTGATCGTGAGCTCATTGCATAGAACCAAGGACAACCGCCATTCAAAAAATAATCCCGATTCCGATCATATTGATGGAGACGGAATTGATTTTTCTGTTAAAACTGATGCCGGTCGCCGTTTCGCTCAATTTGTAGACAAGGATCCGGAGATTAAAAAATACTTTTTCATTTCAAGGCATGGCAGTGGCAGCAATTATCACCTGCACATGTCTTTGAAAGATAAATACGTTGGTGCCGGAAATATGAATTTGCCGGAAGATCAAAGGGGCGGTAGAGCTCCTGTGTCCCCGGAAGATGCTATATTGGAAAAATTCAAACAAGACAGCTTGTCAAACTCAAAAAATTCAATTAAAAAACTTCCACTAAATTAATATGAACGAGGATCTGTTAGTTCAAATGGTAGCTGACCATTGGAGGTCAATACAGCCAGATATTTCCAATAAAGAGCTTGTAGAAAAGTTTAATGAAGCTAAAGCTAATCCGGAGCAATTTGCTGCAGAGGCCTATAAAAAGGAAAAAGGCAGGATGATTGACAAAAGGAATTTGAATGTATTTGGCGAGGCTTTGGGTATCCAAATGGATCCAACTAAATTAAAGGGCATATCTTACATTGGGAATAATAATGGAGATGTGATTGCGGCAAAAGCCGAATACGATAGGCTATCTCAAGAAAGTTTTCTTCCAGAAAAGTACACTGATGAACAGTTCCGCAGGGCGGTAAAAGAGGAAATTACGCCATGGGAGTCAATTAAGCAAGGTTTTACATCGCTTCTACCTGGTAGTTCTACTGCTGCCGCAGAAACCACGTCAGCGGCGGAAGAAAGAGTAAAGCAAAAGCATGCTGCTATGGTGGATGCTCGTAAAAAATACGAGTCATTGAGAAGTTCTGTAGATGGGAATGTATTGTCAATTGAGGATTTGTACCGTGATAGTAAAAAGGATGTTGAGATACAAGACATGTTAACGTCTTCAATGTCAAAGGCAACGGCATCCGTAACGCCGGCAAAAGCTTTTTTTGATAATCTGCCTGGTATTGGTAATGAGAAAAATAATTTGTCCGAGTTATCAGTTAAGATGAAGGAAAAAGCTGATGCTTACATGGGCATTCTTTTTGAAAATTTACAAGACCAAAGCAAATCTCTTTCAAGCTCGGAGGAAAAAAAATTGGCTCAGGATATGCTTTCTGGCAATTTTGACAGATATGATCAAAATGCGCAGTATTCCGAAGAATTTAAAAAGTGGACAAAATCTTTGAGTGATTTTGGGGACCAAAAGATTGAGTTCAATAAAATATACGCACAAACCACTGGCGATAAAAAGTCCTATGATGATATTTATAGGGAGAAATTGCAGGAAGAACAAAAAAAGGCGGATGAAAATGATGGTTTTTTCAGCCTTATTGGTTCTTGGTCTGGTACTTTGAAAGAATCATATAAATCGTTAAAAAGAACCATTGTCGATAACGTCACTGAGTCTGACGAAGAAGAACTTTTGAATACTCTTGATAAGAGTGGAAAATTTACCGATAAACACTTGCAGGTTTTGAATGGATATAATTTGCAAAAGAATATTGAGCAAATTCAAAAAATTGAAAATACTGTAAGGTCTTCCGATTGGGGCTCACCAATAATGATGAATAGTGCAATTGTAAATGGTCATGTTTTGGCAGTTGATGATAAGCATAATTTCATGTATGTTGTTGGACCTGATGGTAAAACTGTTGCGGCTCCATCTATTGATCAACAAAAAGCAATTGATGATTATACCAAAAATCCATCTGCGTACAAGGTTAATTTTGGATGGTCAGCCACTCCGTTCAAATCAGCGATAAACTTGATTGGAGAGACTATTGCTCAAATGGTTCCAATGATTGCAACTGGCGCCGTTGCCGCTGCCGCTACTCCGGCAACCGGCGGTACGTCTGCAGCTGTATTTATGGCTGCTGCAACAATGTTTGCGCAGCAATATGGTAATTATTACGAAGAAGAACTGCAAAGGTCTGGAAACGCTAATAAAGCAGGTCAATACGCGGCTTTGATGGCCGGTGCTGAAAGTGTTGCCGAGGTTCTTGGTGGACAGGTTGAAATGAAATTCGCCAAGGCATTGGCAGGAAAGTCAGGAAGGGATGTAATTATGAACGCAGCCAGAGAGACTGCTAATAAAATTGCCATGGCTAAAAATGCTGCAAACTTTTCAGTTATGAATGAGTTTGTGTCCAATATGGCTAAAGACGTTGGCCAAGAATATGCCGAGGAATTTGGTACCATGATAGCCCAAAGTGGGATAAATGCCATGTTTGGTAATGACTCGTCTATTTCAATGAACGAACTTGTTTCGACTCTTGTGGCAACTCCATTTGCGACAATGGCGATGTCGGCAATACCGTCTTATCAGTCAGCCAGAGAGGAATACAAGCAATCTTTAATGGCTGCGGCTACAAACATCGAGGCATTTAATGAAAATCTTGCTTTGATGGTTGAAAGCGGTAAAATTTCAGAAGAAGAAGCCAAGCTTAAGTATCAAATGGTTGATAAGCTGAAAAGCAGATACGGTTCATATAATGTGTGGATGAAAAATGATAAAATTTCATTTACTAAAAAGGAGGCCGAAAAATTTGAAAGCCTTGTTTTTGACGAAGTGTTTTCGATTAAAGATCAAAATGCAAAAGACAATACAGACAAAATATTGGCTTTGGTTGAAGAAGCCAAAAAGAGAACTTATCAAAACAGGCCATCAGAAGCGCCTGCTCCAAAGATTGATGTTACTGCACCGGATCCGCAGGCAAGCGCCATTGGTGCTATTTTGAACGATGAAGACTCAAAAGACCCTAACGACCCTGAAAATCCAGTTCCGCCAACAGGAGGGGCTTCGGTACCAGCAACATCTGCTGTACAAGGGAATGCCCGTCCTTCTAAAATTGGTGAAACTATAGATGCAGATGGGAAGTGGGGATATGTAGAACAAGGCGTTTCTTTGGCCGATGCAAATCAACATACGTTACATTTGAATTTAGACAACTCACTTAGCGTTAAATTGCCATTAGATCGTTTGGGCGTTGATCACCTATTAGTGATGGCGCGACCAGGTAGCAATAGATATGAAGGTAATGTTGAGCTTCATTTCAAATCTGCTGAAGATGCAAAAAAAGCATATAAAGTGCTTTCTGATGCCGGCATAAAATCAGCCAAAGATATGTCCGGTTTGATCGGCAAAAATCTTGACAATGGGATTGTTTACACCCAAGGGCATTTTATGAACCGCGATGTAGCGGCTAACATTATTGAAAACGCCAGGGATAATGGTGATGGTACTTTTACTTCAACTGATATGTTCAGTGGCAACGATTTTACTTTTCCTGCTGAAAAAATGATTGAATATGAACAAATTGCGCAAGGAGCACAAAAAGCGTGGGACGCGCCAGAGGTTGTACCCGCCACAGATAACGGACAGGTTTCAACAGAACTTGTCGGAACTGAGCAACGATCAGCTGCTCAGCCTGCAGGCAACAACCAATCAAACACTGTTCCTACTGTCACAAGAAATAGAGCGACGACGGATACAGGGATAAAGGCAGGGGTAAATACTGTTTTGGATGTCACCGCCGGAAGCCCAGATGGGTTGAAAGTTGTTTATAAAAATTCATTGGCAACTTTGAAAGTTGACGAAGGAGGAAAGGTAGAGCTTTCTACTCCTACAAAGACGATTGAACTTGGGAATATTGCTGAAATAGGCGACGTTCCTGTTGCGTCATTTGGCGTATCAATGATGCCAAATGCCAATTTTAATAACAACGTGATTAGGATTGGAGATAATTTGTATGTCAACCGGTATTCGGATCCAACGGCTGCCATAAACTTTGAGGAAGGTGGCGTTACCGTTGATTTGGAGCGGATTGTAACAACGGGTGGATATCAGGGCAGGAAAACTACCAAGTCTTATGAGAAAGTGCTTTTGACCGGTGCCGATGCCGAGATTGCAGCTTCAGTAATAATGGAGCATGCACTTGAAAGCAATCCTGTTTTTGCCCAGGATTTTGAGGAATTTGTTTCTTCGTCACCCAATGCAGATGTCATTAAGCAAGAGGCTTCTCAATACGATACAGGAGATACCGAAACCTTTGATATAACTGTTAGGCAGGATGTAATGAATTACATAATTGATAATTTCCAAGGTCCATTGGAAACGATCACTGCCATGGCGGAGCTATTCACATTGATAGCCGAACGTATGGCCCGGACATTCCCGGAAAAATACCCAACAGCGGTAGATTATTTCAAAGCCAAGATGGTTGGATTTTCTTCACCTGATATTACTTTCGAAATTTTAAATCAGTTTCTTGATGGTGCCATTGAAAGTGCCGGTAATGATCAAGTTAAGGCTGAATTGCAGGATATAAAACAATTTTTGGATGATAACAGATCAGTATTCGTTGAACCAGAACAGCCAGCAACAACAACCGGTGCCGCAGGATCAGAGCAACAATCAGGTACAGCAAATCAGGGTTCCCAGACTGTGCCGAAAGCAGTGCCCGGAGGAAACGATGTGCAAGTGTTGGGCGAGGATAAAAGGGCAGATATAGAAAGAAGAAGACAAGAAGAATTAGATGAGCTTGAAAATGAGTTGAAGAGTAATGGAATTAATTTAGGTGTAAATGATTTAAAACAAACTGCTGAAAAGATAATAGATGATATTCAGTCTCCTTTTGTAAAGCAAGTTCTTAAGGTACTTTTAAATTTAATTTCAAAGACAGGAGCAACCTTAGAAATAGTAAGAGAAGGTGGTATTGGTTACAATCCTTCAAAAAACAGAATCACAATAGGGTTAGACACAATTTTAGATGGGTTTAACAGAAACAGGGAAGCCAGAAGTAAAGGTATAAGCAATGGGTTCTCTATAAAGTATGGGAAGTCTGAAGGTACAGCAGTATCGTATTTTGCTACTACACTATTACATGAAATAGTTCACACATTCACAAGCAAGCAAATAGATGTTTTTACAGGAAAAAGTCAAGGAAATATAACAGATGAGGAAAGAAACATATGAGCTCACCTACAGAAGATATTTGAATTAGTTAAAACTAATCCTCTATTAAAAGGGGAATATGGACTGTATGATTTACATGAGTTAATCGCTGAGGTATTTTCTAATGAAACTTTTGCAGACAAGCTTAAAAACATTAAGCTACCAAAAGAGTTACAGTACAAATCTAAGAGTAAAAACCTATTTGAAGGGATAATAGATTTAATAGCAGATTTAATTACAAAAGCTGTAAAAGGATTTAGCAAGCAAAATATCTCTAATGAAGAATCTGCTTTCGAGAATATATCTAATCTGGTAAATGACCTAATCAATGCTAAATATGATGCAGAATTAGCAGAATTAGAAAAATCCAAGCCATTAGGAACTATTTCTCAATCAGAATCTTTTGGAT
>SSFP01000112.1 GCA_008015455.1 Polynucleobacter sp.
AGGGTATCCAGGCTACCGCCACCTACAACGGCTACCGGTAGACGAGTCCGCCACTGCGCACCCCAAGCACGAAGCACACACTCAATGGCATTAAGACTCACAAAAACAACTAGATCAACCTCTTGAATCAGGTTCTTTACCCTTGCAAGCTCTTGGGGGTCTTCACTAGGGACTATCGACAAAAGTGGCAACTGAACTTGTAACAGTTGAGGCGCCCGCTCACTCAACAACTCGCTCAATCGATGAGACTGCCCGATGGGGCGAGTCAAAATAATGGCTGGCATAGGATGAATGAGCTTTATCGTGGTGGCAAAAGTGCCAGAGCACCCTGGGCAATTAACGCATCAGCCACAGATAAGCCCATGGCATCAGCCTCAGCCATGGTCTTGATCGAGATTTTCTTCTCAGCTCTACAAACCTGTTGCCCATCGGTGCTTGCCACAAAAGAACGTAAATACAAGTCTTGGTCTTCCCAAGTGGCAAAGGCTGCCAAGGGCACATCACAAGAACCACCTAAAGCTCTTGATACAGCTCTTTCGGCTGTTACAGCCATCGCAGAGGATGGGTGATTTAATGGCGCCAAAGCAGCTGATACATCAGGTCTTCCTGAGCGTATTTCAATCCCCAAGGCACCTTGACCAGCGGCAGGCAAACTATCTTCTACCGCCAAGAGGCTACGGATCCTTTGGGCTAAACCTAAGCGCTTTAAACCAGCTGCTGCCAAAATAATGGCGGCATATTCGCCTTTATCTAACTTACCCAAACGCGTATCTAAATTACCTCGCAAAGGCTGAATATTAAGATGGGGGTAACGAGAGCGCAAAGAAGCCTCACGACGCAAACTAGCGGTTCCAACAACTGCTCCCGCTGGTAAATCAGCCAAACTAGCAAAATCATTAGAAACAAAAGCATCACGAGCATCCTCTCGCTCCATAATGCAGGCCAACTCAAATCCCTCAGGCAACTGCATCGGCACATCTTTCAGGGAGTGAACAGCCAAATCAGCTCGCCCCTCCTCTAAAGCCACCTCTAATTCTTTGACGAATAAGCCTTTTCCACCCACTTTTGAGAGGGTTCTGTCCAAAATTTGGTCACCCCGGGTGGTCATCCCCAAAATACTCACATCGCACGCTGGATAGAGCTTTTTCAAGCAATCACGGACATATTCAGCCTGCCACATAGCCAAACGGCTCTCACGGGAGGCAATAACTAATTTTTTAGGATAAGAAATTTGTGTCATAACCATAAGAATAAAGCCTTTGAGGCAATATACTGCTGTTTATGGCAGATTTAGACAAAAATAAAAATTCATTGGACAACAAGGACCAGGCTTGGTCAGCTCGTTTTGCTGAGCCTGTAGCGGAACTTGTACAACGTTACACCGCCTCTGTTGATTTTGATAAACGCATGGCTTTGGTCGATATCCAAGGCTCTTTGGCTCACGCCGAGATGCTAGCAGCGCAAAAAATTATCAGCGCTCAAGACTATGCTGATATTCAAAAAGGGATGGCACAGATTCTTTCAGAAATGAAAGAAGGTTCCTTTACCTGGGAATTAGCCCTTGAGGACGTCCATTTAAATATTGAAGCCCGCTTAACGAAACTAGTGGGTGATGCTGGCAAGCGTCTTCATACAGGTCGCTCACGTAACGACCAAGTAGCGACTGATATCCGTTTATGGTTGCGCGGCGCTATTGATGACATTCAGTCTGAGCTAACTGGTCTTCGCAAAGGTCTATTGAATCTTGCAGAAAAACATGCAGAAACCATCATGCCAGGCTTTACGCACTTGCAGGTGGCTCAACCCATCACCTTCGGTCATCACATGATGGCTTATGCAGAAATGTTTGCTCGTGATGCTGAGCGTCTACATGATTGCCGCAAGAGAGTGAATCGTCTACCGCTAGGTTCAGCTGCGCTAGCAGGTACTAGCTATCCAATTGATCGCGAGCGCGTTGCTAAAACTCTCGGTTTTGAGGCTGTTTGCCAAAACTCTTTGGATGCTGTGTCTGATAGAGACTTTGCAATTGAGTTTTGCTCTGTTGCTTCATTAGCGATGACACATATCTCACGTTTATCAGAAGAATTAATTCTTTGGATGAGCCCACGTATTGGCTTTATTGATTTACCTGATCGCTTTTGTACAGGTAGCTCCATCATGCCTCAGAAAAAGAACCCAGACGTTCCTGAATTAGCTCGTGGCAAAACAGGACGCGTGAACGGCAACTTGATCTCTTTGTTAACCTTAATGAAAGGTCAACCCCTAGCCTATAACAAAGATAATCAAGAAGACAAAGAACCTCTTTTTGATTCTGCAGATACTTTGCGTGACACTCTACGTATCTTTGCTGATATGGTGCCGCATATTCAAGTGAAAGCAGACACCATGAGAGCTGCTGCATTACAAGGTTTTGCAACAGCGACAGATCTTGCTGATTATCTTGTGAAAAAAGGCTTGCCCTTCCGTGACGCTCACGAAGCTGTTGCTCATGCCGTTAAGGCATGCTCTAACAAAGGCTGTGACTTAGCTGACCTCTCACTTGAGGAATTACGAGCAGCCTGCGACCTTGGTGACAAGTCTTCATTAGTTGGTGAGGATGCCTTCCAGGTATTAACACTCGAAGGTTCTGTGAATAGCCGAAAACATACTGGTGGCACAGCACCTGAACAAGTGAAGAAAGCTATTGCTGCTTACAGGAAAAATTTGGCTTAATTAAGCGGCGGTGTTTCTACTTTGACAGTAGATAAGAAAAAGGCTCACTAAATAGTGAGCCTTTTTTATTTTCTGTAAGCTAATTTAAATTATGACTTAACTTCTAAATTAACTTTTAACGCAATCGACGTAGTATTCTTTGCGACCGTTTAACTCGCCCTTCACAAGGCCATGAACATCCGTCTCAAATCCAGGGAACTGTTCATTAAAGTCACGTGTAAAGCGTAAATAATCAACAATTCGTTTATTAAAGCGCTCACCCGGAATCAATAAAGGAATACCTGGAGGATATGGCGTCACTAACATCGCTGTAACACGACCTTCAAGGTCATCAATCTGAACACGCTCAATATCACGATGCGCCATCTTTGCCCAAGCATCAGATGGCTTCATCGCTGGCACCATATCTGACAAGTACATTTCCGTTGTCATGCGAGCAACGTCATACTTTTTGTATACCTGATGAATTTGCTGACATAAGTCACGCAAACCAATGCGCTCATAACGTGGATATTTAGCAACAAACTCTGGAAGAACGCGCCATAAAGGTTGATTCTTGTCGTAATCATCTTTGAACTGCTGCAACGTGGTTACCAATGTGTTCCAACGACCCTTGGTAATACCAATCGTGAACATGATGAAGAAAGAATACAAACCAGTCTTTTCAACAATCACACCATGCTCAGCCAAATACTTAGTGACAATACTTGCTGGAATACCTGTATCAGCAAAATCACCATCCATCTCAAGTCCTGGAGTGATGACTGTTGCCTTAATAGGATCGAGCATATTGAAGCCATCAGACAGTTGGCCGAAATCATGCCAACGCTCACCTGCTTTTAAGACCCAATCTTCACGCTCGCCGATACCTTCTTCCGCTAGATACTCTGGACCCCAAACCTTGAACCACCAATCTGCGCCCCACTCCTCATCCACCTTACGCATCGCACGACGAAAATCAAGAGATTCAGCAATCGATTCATGAACCAAGGCGGTTCCACCAGGAGGCTCCATCATGGCAGCTGCCACATCACAAGAAGCGATGATGGCGTACTGAGGGCTTGTTGAGGTGTGCATTAAATAAGACTCATTGAAACAGTCGTTATCTAGCTTATTAGACTCTGAGTCCTGTACCAAAATTTGTGATGCCTGAGATAAACCTGCAAGCAATTTGTGAGTTGATTGCGTGGAGAACACCATACTCTCTTTAGAGCGTGGGCGATCCTTACCAATCGCATGCATATTTTTATAAAAATCATGGAAGGTGGCATGTGGCAACCATGCTTCATCAAAATGAAGGGTGTCCACCTTACCGTCCAACATGCCCTTAATCATTTCCACGTTATACAAAACACCGTCATAAGTACTTTGTGTAATGGTTAAAACGCGTGGCTTGGCATTTTTATCAGTAATGAAGGGATTGTTTTCAATCTTCTTCTGGATTGTTTTCCAGTCAAATTCTTCTTTAGGAATCGGACCAATAATGCCGTAATGATTACGCGTAGGCATCAAGAAAACTGGGATCGCGCCTGTCATCATGATGGCGTGCAAAATAGATTTATGGCAATTGCGGTCCACAATCACAATATCTCCAGGTGCTACTGTAGAGTGCCAAACAATCTTGTTAGATGTCGAAGTACCATTGGTGACAAAGAACAAATGATCAGCATTAAAAATGCGCGCGGCATTTCTCTCACTCGCTGCCACTGGACCCGTGTGATCCAATAATTGTCCGAGTTCATCCACCGCATTACATACGTCAGCACGCAACATATTCTCACCAAAGAATTGATGGAACATTTGACCTACTGGACTCTTTAAAAAGGCAACACCACCTGAATGCCCTGGGCAATGCCAAGAGTAAGAACCATCGGATGCGTAGTGGGTTAATGCTTTAAAAAATGGAGGCGCTAATGAATCTAAATAAACTTTCGCTTCACGAATAATATGGCGCGCCACAAATTCAGGCGTATCTTCATTCATATGAATAAAGCCGTGAAGCTCGCGCAAAACATCATTCGGAATATGACGAGAAGTTCTTGTCTCACCATACAAGAAGATAGGAATCTCTTCGTTACGTTTACGCACCTCTACCACAAAAGCACGTAAACCTTCTAAGGCTGTATCAATCTCTGCATCTGATCCAGCACCAAACTCTTCATCATCAATCGACAGAATGAAACAAGAAGCACGAGCTGCTTGTTGAGCAAACGAAGTAAGGTCGCCATAACTCGTAAGACCAAGAACTTCCATGCCTTCTTTTTCAATCGCTTCAGCAAGGGCACGCGCACCCGAACCCGAGATATTCTCAGTACGGAAATCCTCGTCAATGATGACTACCGGAAAACGAAATTTCATAACAACCCCCAGCTAGCGAACCCCTTTCAAATCAAGGGGTTTTTTCTTAAAAACGAGACTATAGCGATAAAACTGCCATTTGGCACAAATTCTTTTGAATATTGGGCTATCAATGGCTCTAGCCAGCCTTTTCAGACCAGCAAAACAACAGAATACTTAGGAAATATGGCAAAAATGGGGCAAAAAGCCCCTTACAAGCTAGATTTAGGTTTTTGGTAGGGTTACGCCCACCTGCCCCTGGTATTTACCGCCACGGTCTTTGTAAGAAGTCTCACAAATCTCATCGCTTTCGAAGAATAAAACCTGGGCACAACCTTCACCAGCATAAATTTTGGCTGGAAGAGGTGTTGTATTAGAAAACTCTAATGTCACATAACCTTCCCACTCTGGCTCAAAAGGCGTGACATTCACAATAATGCCGCAACGGGCATAGGTACTCTTACCCAAGCAAACCGTTAAAACACTTCTTGGAATCTTGAAATACTCGACGGTGCGAGCAAGAGCAAAAGAATTCGGTGGGATGATGCAAACATCACCCTTAAAGTCTACAAATGACTTGTCGTCAAAATTCTTAGGGTCAACGATCGTGCTATTGATATTGGTAAAAATCTTAAACTCATCCGCACAACGAATATCGTAGCCATAACTAGAAGTGCCATAGCTAACAATCTTATGCCCACCCTCGTCCTTGCGCACTTGGCCAGGCTCAAATGGTGAAATCATGTCGTGCTCTTCGCACATGCGGCGGATCCAGCGGTCAGATTTAATAGTCATAGGGAGTATTTTGACATATTCAGCTAAAACTAGGCATTTTTAGCTTGTAATTGAAGACTCTCAAAATCTTCCGGGGTATTAGCGTTAGCAAAACATAAAGAATTTTCAACCAACACTGCGGCATGATCTGTGGATTGGTACCAAGCTAGCACCTTTCGCCGCCCAGAATCAAGGTACTGCCTCAAACTAGACAACATGCAAGTTCTGATAAGTGCAAACATGGGCTCAGCCTCTAACTGACCATCTAGACCCAGACCCTCGGCATAAACAATATTGGCATTCGTAGACTCCATTTTTTCGTAGAGCAAGGCTAATAAATTTTCAGAAATAAAAGGAGCATCACATGGAACAAGTGCCATATAGGGTGTTGGGCACACACTTAAAGCTGCCTCAATACCTGCTAAAGGACCTTGATAGTCAGGTAAGCGATCTTTAATCACGGGCACGCCTAATGACTCGTACTCTTCGATATGGCGATTAGCACTCACCAAGATGAGTTGAGCTTGGGGTTTTAAACTTCGAAGAACTCTTTGGACAATCTTCTCATCATTAAAACTCAGAAGACCCTTATCCACTCCACCAACACGCACCCCCCTGCCGCCAGCAAGAATCAATCCAGTGATCTGATCAACAGGCAAAGAAGTCATTATTTTTTATGCAACCTGCAAATAGATTCCATCAGTATCTGATGAATCAAGTGAGCCTAGAGAACCAATCACGACTGCGTCAGCAAAACCATCAGACTTGAAAACATTTAAAACATCATTCACAGCCTCAGGTGCGCAAGCTACCAATAAACCACCGCTCGTTTGTGGGTCCGTCAAAATGGCACGCGATACAGGGTCTAAGCTATCAGACAATTTCACATGCTGTCCATAGCTATTCCAATTTCTACCGGAGGCGCCTGTCACACAGCCTTGATTAGCGAGACCCTGAACCCCAGGGAGAATTTTTAATGATGAGTACTCAATCTTGCCTAATGTGTTTGAGCCTTTGCAAATTTCCAAGGCATGACCTAACAAACCAAAGCCAGTGACATCCGTCATCGCATGAACACCACTCAAAGCAGACAACTTTTGACCAGGTGTATTGAGCTTCGTTGTATTGGCAATCATCTGCTCATATCCAGATGTACTTAGTTGATCTTTCTTTAAGGCGGCAGAGTAAATACCAACACCCAAAGGCTTACCTAAAACTAAAACATCTCCAGCTTTGGCTGTTGAATTCTTTTTAAGATTTTTAGGATCAATCAAACCAATCACCGCCAAACCATAAATAGGTTCCACTGAGTCAATTGAATGGCCACCCGCAATCGGAATCCCTGCCCTTGCACATATTTCACGACCCCCATCTAATATCTCGGCAATATCACTGGCTGGCAAAACATTGATGGGCATACCTACAAGCGCCAAAGCCATCAGGGGCTGGCCACCCATGGCGTAGATATCAGAGATGGCATTCGTTGCTGCAATTTGCCCAAAATGTCTTGGGTTATCAACAATCGGCATAAAGAAGTCTGTTGTTGCAATCAGAGCCTGATGCTCGTTGATTTGGTAAACAGCCGCATCATCAGCAGTTTCAGTACCTACCAATAACTCTTTAGGGATGTTGAATGGCACAGATGTTTTAAGCAAATCTGCCAAAACACCTGGAGCGATCTTGCAACCACAACCACCACCATGCGAGAGAGAGGTCAGTCGAACTTTTTTTGTAGTTGTTGCTTCAGACATTTTCTATCCTAGAAAGTTAATACGGTTGTGTTGTCTTGAGTTGCTCGATCAAGCATCGTCACCATGCCAATCACTTCACCAAAGCCTTCTGTTAAATCAGATAACTCTAAATTGCGATCTCTCATCGCTGTGCTACACGCATAGAACTTAACCCCTGTTCTGACTGCATCATCAATGAACTCAGAAAGTTTTCGATTAAGTGGCGGGATGGCTTGATGACGCTTGTCATTATTTTTAACAAACATCTCAATACTTGCGCCCAGAACATGCACCTCCACATGCATATCCATAGCAGCGGCAGCTGAGGCAAAGAAAAAAGGTGTGGCAGCTAATTGTGGTTGAGCTAGGTTAGCCTGCCATAGTTGAATAATGAGACGCTTCAATTGTTACCGCCAGACTTTTTGAACTCTTCTAAAGAGGTAAAGCGGTTGAGATCCATCAACTCAATAGCTCGCTCACCAACTTGTGAGCCATGCAATAAAACATTCTTTGCTGTTTGAGGATCTACAGCTTTCAAATGAACCAGCCAACTTTGAAACGGCTGACGATTAATGCGAATGGGTCTTTCTTGAATCTCTTCATTAGCGCCCACCAAAATTGATGGGAATGGTGACTTCACTGTTAAAACAGTTTTAGCCACTTCAATCAAAGCAAAAGGTTCATCCAATTCAAGATCGCGATTCATGGGCTTAGGGTTGAACATATAAATGTCACCCACCAACGCTCCACCAAACTCAGTAATACCTACTTCCCAAGTATCCTCACTCATAGGTTTTAACCAAAGATTGAGATCGGCATCATAGAAAAGATCATCAGGAAATTGGCAGCCTCGAATTTCAGCCATAGAACACATTCCTATTTATAGATTGGCGGAAGAGTATGGGAGTCGAACCCACCAAGGACTGTACGACAGCCCTTCCCGGATTTGAAGTCCGGACGTCCCGCCGGGGAGCGAAACTCTTCCTCATGAAACACTTACCTCTGTTGCAAAAAGATCGGTATTTCTTAGAATTCTATGATCTTTTTCCAATTCTTTCTTGCCACGCTTATAGCTGACTAAACGTCGCGTATACCCTAAACGATCAAAAGCTTCCAAAATCTGAATCGCCCGTTTACGCCCTAAACCTACACGATCTTTAAAACTAATCACGGTGATATGACCATCAGTTTCGACAATATCACGAATAATGTCTGCCATGATGCGCATCGTGGCTACAGGATAAAACAAATCTGGCACTAATTGAACTAAACCAGACGTTCTAGAAACCTTCCTTAGCAACATTCTGATATTAGCCTCGGGCTCACTCAATGCAGACGCCAAATCTCTCACCCAAGGTGGGTCATATTGACCATCCAATAATCTTGGATAAATCTTTTCCCAAATGATTTTTTCATTCGGCGTGAGCTCCACCTTATGTTCAGGCAAATGAATAAAACTGCCACTTAAAGCTAGACGCTGACGTTTCACTTGATCAGCTACCCACACCTTAAATAAACCCTGGCTTAACAATGGGCAAGACATACGTCTCAAGCGTTCAATCGCAAGGCCTGGCTCATCGGGATCACTGATATGAAATTTCCCTAAGGCACTCATGACCTTTTCTTGAATCAAATGCTCACAAGTCTCACCTAGTAGATAAGTAGCCCCATCCACTTCTAATGAGTTCACCTCTTGCGAAGAGTTAGCTTGCAAAAGTTCACTCTGCGAGCGATTCATGACCGATGCCCATTTGGACAAATTAATAGGCTCTGGCACTTTTGCTATTAAATCAATTAATGCACGACTAGCTTGCGCTTGAGATAAGGATTTAAGAGCCATTTGCCTCTCAGGCTTTTTACGCCCACGAATTGGCGGGTCAATATCCAAAACCAAACCACCCGCTAATGTGTGCCTTGCATTGCTATCTCTGAGCACGACACGATCATGCCAGCATATAGATAGCGGTTTATCAAAAGCGCACTGAACATAGGCACTTTGACCCGGAAGAACTTCTGAACCATTCAAGACAATGATTCTGGTTAAGAGATGTTCAGTACCGTGATGTAAAAGTAATTGCTCGCCATCTTTGATAGGACGCTCAGCATCCATTGGTAACTGCACTTCACAATCAATTCGCTGGGTTTGATAAGGCAACTCAGGCGCCACTAACCAATCACCGCGCTCAACCTGACTATATTCAACGCCCGAGATCACAATACCGCAACGAGTACCCACCCCAGCTTCTTGAGCGGGTAGATTCTGAGCGTGAATAGATCTTACTTTGACAGGGTATTGCTTCACACCTAGCAATAAGCTGTCGCCAACTTTCACTTGACCTGCGATGACAGCGCCTGTGATGGCTACACCCACGCCCTTAACAACGAATACACGATCAATAGCTAATCTAAAATGAACCGGCTTTTCTGATGGCGCATCATCCACCAAACTAAATAGCTCTTGCTTGAGATCTTCAATGCCCTGCCCTGTTCTTGAAGAAACTAAATGAGTAGGTACTTGACCAAATCGTGTACTCGCCAAATAAGCTTGTACTTCATGCAAGACCTCTTGAGACCGCTGCTCACCAGCCAAATCTGTTTTAGTAATTGCAACGCTTAAAGATGGCACGCCCAACAAATCCAAAATGCGTAGATGCTCTTTAGTTTGCGGCATGATGCCATCATCGGCAGCGACGACTAATAAACCATGATCGATACCTGTGGCACCTGCAGCCATGGTATGCACAAACTTTTCATGACCTGGAACGTCTACAAAACCGATTGTCTGACCACGTCCATTAGGCACATAGGCAAACCCCAAATCAATCGTGATGCCGCGCGCTTTTTCTTCAGGCAGACGATCAGCATCAACACCTGTTAAGGCTTTCACCAAAGAAGTTTTACCGTGGTCAATATGACCCGCTGTGCCAATAATCATCGTTATTTAGCTAAACGGGCAAGAGCAGCCAAGAAGGTCTGAACAAAGACTTCTTCTTTGCGAGCCTGCAAACATCTCAAATCAAAAATCAAGGCTTTCTCTTGGAAGCGTCCAATAATTGGCGTATCTGAAGAGCGCAATAAACGCTCTAAGCGAACCACATGTTTTTCACCTAACTTATCGACGCCTTCAATCGCCAGAGCCACGGAAGGCAATCTTTCAATAGGCAATGATCCAGATCCAATTTGCGATAACACCGGCAAAGTTTTAATTTTTAAAGAAGCACTGCTCAGACTTTCTGACAAGCGAGGCAACAACTGATCAGCTTGAGCCTGCATAGCATCTTGAGATCTTGTGAGCAATTGCATCACTGTTAGCTTTTCAGGCAACTTGGCTGGGTCTCGATACATTTGCAATACAGCCTCTAGACCTGCCAAGGTGATCTTTCCAACCCTCAAAACACGCTTCAAGGGGTTTTTCTTGATCTTCTGAATTAGATCTTTACGCCCCACCAAAATACCTGCCTGAGGCCCGCCTAACAATTTATCGCCACTAAAACACTAAGTCAGCGCCAGCCTCAATCGCTTCTCGCGGTGTCGGTTCGGCAGGCAACCCAAATTGAGTCATATCCACTAAAGTGCCCGAACCCAAATCAACCACAAAAGGAATGTTCGCTTGATGCGCAATCTGCGCAATTTCAGGCTCAGGAACGCTAGCTGTAAATCCTTGCACCACGTAATTACTCGTATGAATCTTCATGAGCATCGATGTTTTGGGCGTGATCGCCTCAGCAAAGTCTTTGGCATGAGTGCGATTGGTAGTACCTACTTCTACTAACTTGGCGCCAGCTCGTTTCATGATGTCAGGGATTCTGAAAGAACCGCCAATTTCAATTGGCTCACCACGAGAAACGACAACCTCTTTTTTATTGGATAAAGCGTGAAGTAATAAGAAAACAGCGGCGGCATTATTGTTAACAACTGTTGCCGCTTCTGCACCAGTCAATTCACAAAGCAACTCTTCAACCAACTCATCGCGATCTCCCCGCTTACCCTCTCCCAAGTCATATTCAAGGGCACAAGGCTCAGAAGCTGCTCTTGCGATAGCGTCCACTACTTCAGGAGGCATCACGGCACGACCTAAATTAGTATGCAAGACAGTACCTGTCAAATTAATAACTTGACGGGTTTTACTTTTGGATCGTTGGGTGAGGCTTTGCTCAATTTTTTTGAGCAAAGCAGATTGATCAGGCGTTTTTGTCAGTTGCTGACTCTGAATCTTTTCGCGAACATCTTGCAAAACTTGACGAGCCACCTTGAGGGCTTCATCGCGTCCGTAGGACTCAAGCAATGATTTAACTTCAGTCCATTGAAGTAACTTATCGATTGAAGGCAACTGGGCTAGCAGATCCGAGATGGGCGCACGCGCCACATTTGTTTTATCCATGAGTTAATTATGATTCTTTTTCTTCAGTTTCGCCACTCACCATAAAGAACATGTTTCGACCGGTTCTTTGATACCCCTCATTTGAGAGAGCCAAGTCGACTTGAATGCTTGCCAAGTCATCTGCCACAACTTCCATCATAGGATCTCGTGACTGATACATAATTTTTAAATATCCCTGGCAATCATCACAACACTCACCTTGGATCAAACTTTCTTTTGTCTCACCCATCATGGATACTTCTTTAGGTGTGTCGCAGTTAGTGCAACGTGCACGAGCGGCATACCACTCTGAAGCACACAATGAACAACATAAATAGCGATGACCATCACGCGCGCCGACTCTCACAACACTGGCAACAGGGTGTGAACCGCATACCGGACATAAGGAATTTTCACCGCGATAAGAGCCCGCATAAGGCGTTAACTGAGCGACCTTCTTAGTCCAGATCATTTGCAAAATAGCACCGATGAATGGCGCCCACTCAGGACGAACATCTTTTTCATCAGCCTTTAAGAAATCTTCTGCTTGTTTTTTGAGTTGCGCTTGATCAGCTTTGACGAAACTGTCCAAAGATTGGCGCACTACTGGTAACAAGTCTTTTTTAGTCAGCGCTTCTGTAAAGGCTTTAAAAGCCTCATCCCAATCCTTACCTGCTTTCCAGGTAGTCACCGATGTAGGCGGCATACCATGACGCAAAGATTCTTTAATAATATTTTCATCAAGTTGCTCTGAAGTCACTTGATCGACTGAATCTTCTTGCGCGCTAGCTACTTGAGAACAAAAGAATAACCAGTCTTTTAATGGCGCAGACTCAGATAGTTGAGCTAATCGTGTTGCCCGCTCACGAAATACATCCTTAGCAACTGGCAACACCAATAGAGGGGTTTCATCATCAGGCAAACTTTGAATTTCACCTGGCTGAATAATTTTGACTGCGGATACTGTCATTTTTGTCTCTTATTTTGTCTTTATATTATTTTTACAACTTTTTTAAAGCATAGGGGGAAGAATATCATTCTTCCCCCTATTTCACTGCTAGTAAAACTCAGGTATTTCGAAGACCTTGATCTTATTTACCGCCTGAGATTTCCTTGAACCAACCTGGGTGATGTTTACGAGCCCAAGCGCTTGATACAACGCCTGTCCACATCCCCTTGATCGTGCCTTTAACCCAAAGTGCTGCATAAACGTGCACGATGATGCCAAGAATCAATACCCAAGCTGAAACAGCATGAACTACTGCTGCTAAGCGAACTGTATCGATACTAAAGTTACTAGCGAAGTAAGGTCTCCAAAAAGCCATACCTGACAAAACTAATAACAACATCGTGATAGTCATGACCCAGAACAAGAGTTTTTGACCACCGTTATAGCGACCTACTTCAGGCAAACGATCTTCACGATCGGCAATCACATCACCAATTTGCTTTAACCATTGACGGTCATTTTTATGCAAGATGTTGTGGTGCCAGAACTTGAAGTAGAGGATGACAAATAGCACAAACATGGCAACACCAATAAATGGGTGCAAGATTCGTGATAGTTGACCACCACCTAGTACGCTGCTCAAGAAGAAGAGCGATGGGTGGAAGAAGGCTAATCCAGAGATAGCTGCCAAAACAAATAGCAATGCTACCAACCAGTGATTAACACGATCAGAGCCACTGTAGCGAACAATTTTCGACATGCTTATCTCCTTATGACTTGATATCGTGATCTTCTTCAACAACTTTTGGTCCCTTGACAGCGTAATGAATTACGCCTGTGAGAACCGCAGCAGCCATAGTGATCAATGCGATAGGTTTCATAACACCCTTCCAAATTCCAACTGTTGGAGAAATGGATGGGTTAGCAGGTAAGCCGTTGTACAACTCTGGTTTATCACCGTGTGGCAATACGTACATCACGTGCGTACCACCAACACCTTGTGGGTTATACAGAGCAGCCTTTTGGTAACCACGTTCGTTCAAATCTTTCACACGCTCTGCAGCGGCTTTGATTTGATCTTCTTTTGGACCAAATGTGAGGGCTTTTGTCGGGCAAGTTGATACACATGCAGGGTCCTTACCTTGAGTTACACGGTCAGAACACAATGTGCACTTAGTTGCTTTGTTCGTTGTGCTTGAAATGCGTGGCACATTGAATGGACATCCTTGTACGCAATATCCACAACCAATGCAATTGTCACTGTTGAAATCAACAATACCATTGCTTAGTTTGATAATCGCGCCAGGACTTGGACATGCCTTCATACAACCCGGGTCTTCACAGTGCATACAGCCGTCCTTACGGATCAACCAGTCAATACCGCCCTGTTCATTCTCAAGTTCGTTAAAGCGCATCACCGTCCATGCAGCAGCACCTAAATCACGAGGGTTGTCATACACACCTTCGTTAGTACCGATTTCTGGACGGGTTTCGTTCCATTCCATACAAGCCACTTGGCAAGCTTTACAACCGATACATTTAGAAATATCGATAAGCTTTGCCACCTTGACTGCATTAGCCGCATCTGCGGGTGGTGTCATAGTCGTCGCTGAGCGAGCTACGACGTGAAGTGCTTGAGTAGCCATGTCGTTTCTCCTTATACCTTCTCAATGTTGACTAAGAATGTTTTGAACTCTGGTGTTTGAGAGTTCGCATCACCCACAAATGGTGTCAATGTATTAGCTAATTGACTTGGCTTCGCTACGCCCTTAAAGCCGTAGTGAATTGGAATACCCACGTGGTATACCTTCTTACCATCGACATCCATGCCCTTCATACGCTTCGTAACAACAGCTTTCGCCTTCACAAAACCACGTGCTGAAGTCACCTTCACCTTGTCGCCTGACTTAATGCCACGCTCTTTAGCTAGGGCTTCACTGATCTCAACAATCGCCTCAGGCTGAACAATCGCATTCAACTCAGCGTGTTTAGTCCAGTAGTGGAAGTGTTCTACCAAACGGTAGGTTGTTGCTACATATGGGTAATCCTTAGCATTACCAAATGAAGTCATATCACCCTTGTAGACGCGTGCTGCAGGGTTAGATTTAACTTTTGGATTATTTGGATGCATTGGGTTAGCTGCCAATGGAGTCTCAAATGGCTCATAGTGCTCAGGGAATGGACCTTCTGCCATCGCTGGAGCGAATAAACGAGCAACACCCTCTGGAGTCATGATGAATGGCATCACGTTCTCTTCAGGTTTTGCGTTTGGTCGCATATCAGGAATGTCATTACCACCCCACTTATCACCCAACCACTTAAGCACAGCACGCTTCTCATCCCATGGCTTACCGCTCATGTCAGCAGAAGCACGGTTGTAAAGAATGCGGCGGTTAGCAGGCCATGCAAAGCCCCAGTTAGCAGACTGACCCAAGTTTTGATCAGATGTCTCTGATGGGTCACGACGTGCGGTCATGTTGCCTTGCTTATTCCAAGAACCAGAGTAGATCCAGTTACCGCAAGCAGTACCACCATCATCACGCAATTGCGCAAATCCAGTTAACTGATCACCTGGCTCAAGAACTACCTTACCAGTTGGGTCTTTGATCTGAACCATTGTCTTACCACTGATCTCACGCAACAACTCATCTGCTGCCGGGAACATTGGGTTCTTATAGTTCCATGTCAAGTTCAAGATTGGAGCTGGATTTGCACCGCCTTGAGCCTTGTACATATTGCGTAGCTTCATGAAAAGAGCGGCAATGATCTCTTGGTCAGACTTAGACTCACCAGGACCATCAGCTGCTTTCCAGTGCCACTGGATCACACGACCTGAGTTAGTGAATGAACCATCTTGTTCAGCAAAACATGTTGCTGGCAAGCGGAACACTTCTGTTTGAATAGCTGATGAGTCAACATCATTGAACTCACCATAGTTCTTCCAGAATTCACCTGTTTCTGTTTCTAAAGGATCGATCACTACTAAGTATTTCAACTTAGCAAGAGCAGCACCGATCTTGTTCTTGTTCGCAACCGCAGCCAATGGGTTAAAGCCTGAACAGATAAATCCGTTCATCTTGCCTTGGTGCATGCGTTCAAAAATATCCAAGATGTCATATGCGCCATCGCTCTTTGGTAGGTAATCAAAGGCAAAGTCATTCTCTTTAGTTGCCTTATCGCCGTACCAAGCCTTCATCAAGCTGTTGAACCACTTAGGGAAGTTTTGCGGGAAATTCATCTGATTCGGACGCAAAGCTTTTGGTGTGCGCTTATCGCGATACACGGTATAGCTTGTGTCGCTCTGATTAGGAGCAGATAAATAACCTGGCAATACTTGTGAGTACAAGCACATATCTGTAATACCTTGTACGTTAGCGTGACCGCGCAAGGCGTTCACACCACCACCAGCCATACCCATGTTACCTAGAAGCAACTGGATCATCGCCATCGTACGGATATTTTCAGAACCGATAGAGTGCTGCGTCCAACCCAAAGCATACAAAATGGTCATTGTTTTGTTGCCAGCGGCAGTACTAGCCATCATCTCGCACACTTTCAAGAACTGGTCTTTGGGTGTACCTGTTACTTTGCTCACCATATCTGGTGTGTAACGTGAGAAATGACGCTTCATGTGCTGGAATACACAATTTGGATCTTGTAATGTTGGGTCTACTTTTGCGTACTGACCATCCATCTGATAAGTCCAAGTGGCTTTTGAATAAGAGCGTTTAGCTTCATCGTAGCCAGTGAACAAACCATCTTTAAATCCAAACTCTGGATTAATCAAGAAAGCCGCATTGGTGTAGTTCTTCACATACTCGTGATGAATCTTGTTGTTAGACAACAAGTAATTAATCACACCGCCCAAGAAGGCGATATCAGCACCTGAACGTATAGGAGCGTAGTAGTCAGCAACAGCTGCTGAACGAGTAAAGCGAGGGTCTACAACAACTAACTTAGCGCCACGTTTAGCCTTAGCTTCCACCACATACTTAAATCCGCATGGGTGAGCTTCAGCTGCGTTACCGCCCATAATCACAATCACATCGGCATTTTTAATATCTGCCCAATGATTTGTCATCGCGCCGCGTCCAAATGTCGGGCCCAAACTGGCCACGGTTGGAGCGTGTCAAATACGCGCTTGTGTATCTAGAGCAACAACACCTAGTGATCTTAAGACTTTAGCGCTGAGGTAACCCGCTTCGTTGTTTGAAGCAGAGCTCACCAACATACCGAAGGTATTCCAACGGTTAACAGTTAAACCATCAGCATTTTTTTCAACAAAGTTTTGATCGCGGTCAGCCTTCATATGCTTGGCGATGCGATTGAGAGCATCTTCCCAAGAAATGCGCTTCCACTCTTTGCTGCCAGCCTCACGAACCTCTGGAAACTTCATGCGGTTCGGGCTATCAATCATTTCTAGAAGACCAGCACCCTTAGGGCACAAAGTACCCTTGTTGACAGGATTATCTGGATCCCCTTCAACGTGAATAACTTTTAGTTTGCCATCTTGATCCTTACGGCTGTACATCAGTACACCGCAGCTCACTGAGCAATAAGGACAAGTGCTTCGGGTTTCGGTGGTTTTTTCTAACTTGTATGGCTTTGTAAAGACTGGATCTGCAGCTTGTGCAAGACCCATCGCAGTCATACTAGTCACACCAACACCCGACCCAGCCAATTTAAAAAATTGGCGACGTGTCAGATTCATTTGTGACATATGGTCTCCTATATTTAACAAAAACTACAAATTGATCTTAATCCCTTTTGTACACAATTTGTAGTTAGACAAATCAATCAACGCCTAAGGTTTTCCCTAATATATTCATCAATTTACAAACATCTTAAATGTGCTGCAGCGCAAGATTGGATTTAATTTGCAATAAACCGCAAGTGTTGGTAAATTGAAATTTCAATTCATCGGTTGTTTTGCCACGCGAAACCCCGATTCAGTGTTTTTATGGTGCTCAGTTGGAGTCCAAACACTTTGGAAGTCTTATGACAATCAATCGTCGGAAATTTCTTGGCGGTGCAGCCGCTATTGGTGGCGCCAACCTTTTGGGTGCTTGTGCCACAAGTTCAACAGAATCATTAACACCTGGTGTTGCTAAACCATTTTTAATTGGCAATCCCTCTGAAGTTTTGCTCACTAAAGGTAAGACACCCAGAATTGTGATTGCAGGCGGTGGCTGGGGTGGCTCTACTGCCGCCAAATATTTACGCAAACTAGCACCGAATGCTGAAGTTGTATTGCTTGAAAGAAACCCTGTGTTCTTCTCATGCCCTATCAGCAACAAATGGTTAGTCAATATGGTCGACACCAGTTTTCTGATCCATGACTACCTAGCCACATCCCAGAAATATGGCTATCGCTTTATTCAATGCGAAATCATGGACATTGATAGAAGCGTTAGAAAAGTTGTCACAAGCCTTGGAACAATTGAATACGACTTCTTAATCATTGCCCCAGGTATCCGTTATAACTATGAAGCATGGTTTGGCAATGACCGCACTATGATTGAAGCAACTAAATCCAAATTCCCAGCGGCTTATATTCCGAACCATGAGCACTTCAATTTGAAGAAAGCCTTGCATTCATTCAAAGGTGGGGATTGGGTTATGACCTTGCCGCCACCACCACAACGTTGCCCGCCATCCCCTTATGAGCGGGCTTGTATGATTGCGTGGCACTTCAAAACTAACAAGATCAAAGCCAAAGTCACCATCTTGGATCACAAAGATGATGTTCGCCCTATTAATATTGGTTTTAAACGCGCATTTAAAGAGCTATACAAGGATTACATTGAATATGTACCTAATGCCCACATCAAAGAAATTGATCCATTCAATAAAACCATTAAAACTGCTGCCGGCGATATGAAGTTTGATCATGCCGTCTTAATGTCACCTCATCAAGCTGGAGATTTAGTTTGGAAAGCGGGTGGTATTGGAGTGAACCCCAATACTGGTAAAGCAACTGGCTGGGCTGAAGTTGATAACAAGATGCTTCATTTAAAAAAGGATGATCGTGTCTACGTGATTGGCGATGCCGTAGGGTTGGTTTCACCACAATTCCTTTTCTATCCTAAGAGTGGCCATATTGCTAATCGTCACGGTCGCATTGTTGCTAAATACATTGCTGAACGTTTAGCAGGCAGAAATCCAGAGGTGTCACTACCCGACAATCTCTGCTACATGATGGTCAATGGCAGCCCTAAAGAAGCGCTGAACGTTCAATTCGACTACAAAATCAATGAAAAAGGCATCATTGAACAAACTCAAATTGATTACAACGATCGTAAAGCTAGCTTTGTAGCTGAGAACTTCAAATGGGCAGGCTTAATGTATGAGGATATGTTTGGTTAAACCTGTTCAAGCTTGATTAAATTTAGTTAACAAGTTCTTAGAAGTAAAAAAGGCGATCAAATGATCGCCTTTTTTGTTACTTGGTTTTATTAATTGGTTTTGTTATTGATTCGTCACAACAATGCTTGGGAACTTGCTCGTCATGTCCTTTGACATATCAGCGACCTGAATAGCAATCTTTCTAGCAATCGTTTTATAAATAGCACTGATTGCACCGTCTGGATCAGCGGCTACCGTAGGTTTTCCTGAGTCAGCATCTTGGCGAATCGATAAATTCAAAGGCAAGCTGCCTAAGAAATTAACACCATATTGTTCACACATCTTCTGACCACCGCCCTGACCAAAAATATGCTCTTGATGGTTACAGTTAGGGCAGACATAGATACTCATATTTTCAACTATACCCAAAATAGGAATACCTACCTTCTCAAACATCTTAAGACCCTTCTTCGCATCAATCAAGGCAATATCTTGCGGCGTTGTCACCACGATTGCACCAGTGACTGGCACTTTTTGAGACAGGGTTAACTGAATATCACCAGTTCCAGGTGGCATATCCACGATGAGATAGTCTAAATTCTGCCAATTAGTTTGTTGTAGCAATTGCTCCATCGCAGAAGTCGCCATGGGACCTCTCCAAACCATGGGGTTATCTTCATCAATCAAGAAACCAATCGACATCACTTGAAGACCATGACCCTTAAGAGGTTCCAAAGTGTTTTCAACGATTGTTTCAGGGCGACCACGCACACCCAACATCGTTGGCTGGCTAGGGCCATAAATATCAGCATCCAAGATACCTACTTGGGCACCCTCAGCAGCTAAAGCAAGCGCTAAGTTCACGGCGGTGGTGGACTTACCAACGCCACCCTTGCCACTCGATACAGCAATAATGTTTTTAACATTCGGGAGCAACTTAACGCCACGTTGAACAGAGTGCGCAACAATCACCATGGTCACATTGGCACTGACATTACCCATCCCAGGGATCTGTTTGAGGGCATCAATAACCAACTTACGAATAAGGTCAATCTGACTCTTGGCAGGGTAACCCAAGACAACATCCAAGCTCACATCTGAGCCGTCAACTTTGATGTTTTTTGCCGATTTTGTACTAATTAAATCTTTGCCGGTATTAGGATCTATAACGCTTTTAAGGGCATTTTGTACGTTTTCAACGGTCAATGACACATCTATCTCCTGGTGTTATTTTTATAAATTCAGCTATTAACTATATCCGCAGACTAAAATCTATGTCTATGCGTCGAATTTTAGTTACCTCTGCCCTTCCTTATGCCAATGGCCAAATTCATATTGGTCATTTGGTTGAATACATCCAAACCGATATTTGGGTTCGCTTTCAAAGAATGCGTGGACATGAAGTTCACTATGTTGGAGCTGATGATACCCATGGTACTCCGATCATGCTTCGCGCAGAAAAAGAAGGTTTGACGCCCAAAGAATTGATTGCCAATGTTTGGCAAGAACATAAACGCGATTTTGATGATTTTTTAATTTCTTTTGACAACTACTACTCCACAGATAGCGAGGAGAACAAAGAGTTATCTCAAGAAATCTATTTAAAGCTACGCGATGCTGGCTTGATTGAAAAACGCGCCATTGAACAAGCCTATGACCCTGTCAAAGAAATGTTCTTACCGGATCGTTTTATCAAAGGCGAGTGCCCAAAATGTGGTGCTAAAGATCAATACGGCGATTCTTGCGAGAAATGCGGTGCAACTTACTCTCCTACGGACCTCAAGAACCCGTTTTCAGTGGTCAGTGGTGCCACACCGATTCGTAAAGTATCTGATCATTACTTCTTCAAATTATCAGACCCTCGTTGCGAGGCATTTTTGCGTGAGTGGACACAAGTTAAAACACCACTTCAACCTGAAGCACGCAACAAGATGAAAGAGTGGGTGGGTGAAGCTGGTGAGAGCAAATTAGGCGATTGGGATATCTCTCGAGATGCCCCCTACTTTGGCTTTGAGATCCCAGATGCGCCAGGTAAATATTTCTATGTTTGGTTAGATGCGCCAATTGGTTACTACGCCAGCTTTTTAAATCTTTGCAAACAAAAAGGTTTAAATTTTGAAGAGTGGACCAAAGCTGGCTCAACAACTGAGCAATATCACTTTATTGGCAAAGATATTTTGTATTTCCACACACTATTCTGGCCAGCCACTCTAGAGTTCTCAGGTTATCGCACCCCTACGAATGTTTTTGCCCATGGTTTCTTAACTGTGGATGGTGAAAAGATGAGTAAGTCACGCGGCACCTTCATTACAGCTCACAGTGTGATTGAGTGCGGCTTGAATCCTGAATGGTTGCGTTATTACTTTGCTGCCAAACTCAATGCCACGATGGAAGACTTGGATTTAAATCTTCAAGATTTCACGGCTCGAGTTAACAGTGACTTATTAGGGAAATATATCAACATTGCTAGCCGAAGTGCAGGTTTCTTAGTAAAACGTTTTGGCGGTATCGTTGATGATCACGCGATGTCTCACCCATTATTGGCTGAACTTGCTTCTGCTAGCGATGAAATTGCTGATCTATATGAAACACGTGAATTTGCCAAAGCCTTACGTCGCATCATGGAGCTAGCAGATGCTGTTAACGGTTTCGTAGATGCTAATAAGCCTTGGGAAATCGCTAAAGATCCAGCGCGTGAACAAGAGTTGCAAACCATTTGCAGCGTTACCTTAGAAGCTTTTAGAAGATTAACGCTTTATCTCAAGCCAGTTGTTCCAGAAGTTGCTGCTGGTGTTGAAAAATTCTTTGGCATTACTCCAATGACTTGGGGTGACATTGATCGCCCACTCTCCAGCCAGCAAGCCGTTCAACCTTATCAACATCTCATGACCAGAATTGATCCTGCGATGATTGATCAACTGATTGCAGCAAACCAACAATGATTAATCTAGCGCGTTTTCGACCAAAAATCGTTGACGCCATTAAGGGCTACAGCACTCAGGATTTCGTAAAAGACTTAAGTAGTGGAATCACTGTCGGAGTCATTGCTCTCCCTCTAGCGATTGCATTTGCAATTGCTTCAGGACTGAAACCAGAGGCAGGATTAATTTCTGCGGTAATTGGTGGATTTTTAATTTCAGCACTCGGTGGCAGCAAAGTACAAATTGGTGGACCAGCTGGAGCATTTGTTGTGATCGTGTATGCGATAGTTGAAAGATATGGTGTTGCTAATTTAATACTTTCAACATTTTTCGCCGGCATTCTTTTAGTAGCGATGGGCTTATTTCGGGTAGGTAATTTAATTCGCTTTATTCCCGTCGCCATCATCATTGGTTTTACAAGTGGTATTGCCGTATTGATCGGCTTTTCACAAATCAGAGATGCTCTAGGTCTAGAGATAGAAAAACTTCCGGGAGACTTCTTTTCCCAAATCAAAGCGTTTGCTTTGAATATTGAAACCACCAATATGCATGCGGCACTGCTGTGCTTAGGCTCCATACTGATCATTATTTTGTGGCCCCGCTTGATTCGTCCTTTAGCCAAGAAATGGGCTTGGATTGGGAATATTCCGGGCATTATTGCCGCACTAATTTTGGGAACACTGGCTGCTGATTTACTCGATCTATCAGTCGTCACCATTGGCAGTCGATTTGGTGGCATTCCTCACGGTTTACCAGCACCGACCATCCCTCAACTAGATTGGGAAACAGCGAAAAACTTGTTTGCTCCAACACTGACTATTGCCCTTCTAGGTGCTATTGAGTCTTTGTTATGCGCTCGCGTTGCTGACAATCTTGCAGAAGATAAGCATGATCCCAACCAAGAATTAATGGGGCAAGGCATTGCTAATATTGTTGTGCCATTCTTTGGCGGTTTACCGGTCACAGGCACGATTGCTAGAACAGCCACCAATGCTAAGGCTGGTGCAAAAAGTCCTGTTTCTGGAATTATTCACGCCTTGGTGATTTTGTTCATCATGATGGTTGCCGCACCATTAGCTGTTCATATTCCGATGGCTGTATTAGCGGCTATTCTGATCTATATCGCTTGGAATATGTTTGATTTACATGAATTCAAACGCCTCAAGCAGTTCAACATCACTTACCGCTCGATTCTTTTAGGCACATTCTTCCTCACGGTGATTTTTGACCTAACAGTGGCAGTGCAAGTGGGATTAGTCTTGGCATGCATTTTCTTCATTTACAGAATTTCATCTTTGACGCAAATTGAGAAATTACAAATCCCTTCTGATCTTGATTCAGAAGGTGAACTTCCTCTGTTTGATCAAAACCAAGAAAAAACTCTGGTTGAAGCCTACGGCATTTACGGCTCACTGTTCTTTGGAGCGATCGATAAAGTGGAAGACCTCTTCAATCCACTCGATTTTGAGAAACCCGCACCCAAAGTCATGATTTTGGAAATGCACCAACTGATTAATATCGATACCAGCGGTATTGATGCGCTCAAAATTCTTTCTAAAAATCTCCAAAAACGTGGTGGTCAATTGGTTGTTTGTGCCGCCAATAGCCAGCCAGCATCATTAATGAGCCGCAGTGGCTTTATTGCGGAAATTGGTGAAGAGAATGTCCTCAAAGACCTCAAAACAGCCTTCAATAGGGCTAGAGCCCTATTGGCAGACTCTTGTAAGGTAAATGTAGGAAGCTGATTCGATTAAATCGCTACAATTGACAGACTATGGCTCAATACAAATCAAATATGACTCTTTTTTTAGAAGAGTTAAAAACCCAAAAACCTGAACTAGAACAAGCTCAGCAGGATGGTCGCGCCCTTTTATGGGATCAATCACCTATCACGCCTGATGAGCAAAAACGCGCCAAAATAGCTCGTGTTAAGCAAAAAGCCTACGTTTATCAATGAGTGACTTACTAAGCACTGTTCCGGAAGTAACGGATGGCATGTCCGAGTCATTCGCCAGACTTTATGGCGAACCGCTCTTTCAACTGCCATCTGATTTATACATTCCACCAGATGCCTTAGAGGTTTTCTTAGAGGCTTTTGAAGGCCCTCTAGACCTATTGCTTTACTTGATTCGTAAACAGAACTTCAACGTTCTAGATATTCCCATGGCTGAGGTAACGAAACAGTACCTTGGCTATATTGAACAAATACGTCGCACCAATTTAGAGCTCGCCGCTGAATATCTTTTAATGGCTGCCATGCTGATTGAAATTAAATCTCGCATGCTCTTGCCGATGAAAAAAGCGGATAGCGATGAAGAGGTGGAAGATCCTCGTGCTGAGTTGGTACGCCGCTTGCTAGAGTACGAGCGCATGAAACTCGCTGCTCAAGAGCTCGACAAGATGCCCGTTTTAGGACGCGATTTCTACAAAGCCAGTGGTCATGTGGATACAACTGTCGCTGTCTCTTGGCCAGACATTAATCCTCTAGATATCCAAGCAGCTTGGAAAGATGTTCTTTATCGTGCCAAATTAAATCAGCACCACACCATCAGTCGCGAACAGCTATCTGTGCGTGACTTTATGACACGCATCTTGCGTCGCTTGCAAGGCGAACGCTTCATCGAATTTACTGAGCTATTTGAAGAAGCGATTGCCACCGGTCAAGGTGCACCGATGGTCGTAGTGAACTTTATTGCGATGCTGGAGCTCTCAAGAGAATCGCTCATTGAGATTACTCAAGCTGAGCCATACGCACCTATTTATGTGCGTTTAGCCTATTCCCCTAATTAATTCCTTTTAGGCATTCCTAGACTCAATGAAGATCATTAGCAATATTCAAGACTTGCGTGATCAATTACGCGGTCAAAATCGAGCTGCTTTCGTTCCCACGATGGGTAACTTGCATGAAGGGCATTTGTCACTCATGCGTTTGGCGCGTCAGCATGGCGATCCTGTGGTTGCAAGTATTTTTGTTAATCGTCTTCAGTTTGGTCCTAATGAAGATTTTGACAAATACCCAAGAACATTTGAAGCCGACGTTGAGAAACTAGAAAAAGAAGGGGTTTATGTTTTATTTGCCCCCACTGAAAAAGACCTCTACCCAGAACCTCAAGAATACCGTATAGAACCACCTCAACATTTAGGCAAGATTCTTGAAGGTGAATTCCGCCCAGGGTTTTTCCAAGGTGTTTGCACAGTGGTCCTCAAGCTATTTTCTTGCGTTCAACCTAAAGTGGCGGTGTTTGGTAAGAAGGATTACCAACAACTCATGGTGATTCGTCAAATGTGCCATCAACTAGCGCTTCCAGTGGACATTATTCCAGCTGAAACGATCCGCGCAGAAGATGGCTTAGCCCTCTCCTCCAGAAACGGCTATCTATCAACAGAAGAACGCGCCGAAGCGACACAGTTAATTCAGACTTTGAAGAGCATTCAAGAAAAAGTTTTGCAAGGCTCTGTGAATGCCGAGGCTCTTTTAAAACTCGAACAAGAAGCCTGTGCACACTTAGCTGCTCGTGGATGGGCTCCTGACTATGTTTCCATCCGCAAGCGTAAAGACTTACTCAGCGCCACAGACTCTGATCTTCAAGCAGACGAAAAATTAGTTGTTCTAGCCGCCGCTAAATTAGGTAAAACTCGCTTAATCGATAACTTAGAGATTTAAATCTCATGCGCCTGCAACGCTATCTCGCAGCATTGATGTCAGGCTTTCTCTTTAGCACTATTAGCGCCATTAGCGCTACCAGCACTCATGCTGCAGATCAGAACCAGCGAAACTCTACACCCCAGAGAATTATTACTGTTGCGCCTCACTTAAGTGAGATTGTTGAAGCCGTTGGTGGGGCTGAACGTTTAGTCAGCGTTAGCGCCTACAGTAATTACCCACCTTTGGTAAAAAAGCTACCGGTAACCAGCGATGCTCGTTCTATCGACCTTGAAAGAATGAAGCAACTTCGCCCCGATCTCATCATCTATTGGCGCAGTGGTACCCCTGAAACACAGATTGAAAGTATTAAAAAGACTTTTGGCGACAAGAGCTCACAAGATGGTCGCTTAGTAAAAGTTATTTCCGTTGAACCGAAGAAACTAGTGGATATCGCTCAAGATATAGAAACTGTTGGCAAAGCTTTGGGTACAGAAAAGATAGCTCAAAAGAATGCTCAACTACTCAGAACCGAGATTAAAAAACTAAAAGATCAATATCAAAACTCTCAAAAAAGAAAAGTAAGAGTTTTTTATCAAGTGTGGGCTCAGCCTTTAATGACCCTCAATCAAGATCACTTAATTGCTGACATCATCCAGATTTGTGGTGGAGAGCAATTATTTGCTAAGGAAAAGCTACTCGTACCCACTGTTAGTAAAGAAGCTGTTGTAAATGCCAATCCTGAAATCATCTTTACTGCTGTTGATAGCCCAGAATTTAAAACTGATTGGTCCATGTGGTCATCCATACCGCAATTGGCTGCTAGTCAAAAAAAAGCTTTTGTTGATATTGATGGGGACATGATTAGCCGACCATCACCGCGCATCATGCAAGGCGCTCAAAAAATCTGCCAAGCAATTGATCGAGTTCGATAAAACGCTACTCAACTCATTTCCAATCAGGCAGGCACGTAAACCTTAACACCTGTAGATGTTTGCGCTTCTAAAATAGGGTGCCCCAGAGCCAACTCTAAATTTTGAGGATTAACAATTTCATCAATTGCTCCCTGCAAACATTGCCCATTCTCTAAGAGCAATAATGCATGTGTAAATCCTCGATGAATCAATCCAATGTCATGCAAACTTGCCACAATGGTCTGATGACAAGACTGACTTCTTTTAATCAAGCTTTGCAACAAAGTGATTTGATGACCTACATCTAAGTGGGATGTTGGCTCATCCAAAATTAAAACACGTGCGTTTTGAGCAAAACAGGCAGCCAGCGCCACTCTCTGGCGTTCTCCGCCCGATAGATGCTGCCACTGCGATAAAGAAAGATGTGCCACATCGCAAGCCTTTAATGCATCGATAGCCATCTGAGCATTTGATAAACCTACTGACCATTGCGTCGCCATCACTAAATCAATGGCTCTGAGACCCACTCCACCAACAGGTGTTTGCTCAGCATAAGAGCGAACGCTAGCGAGCTCTTCTAATGAATAACTAGAGAGATCTTTACCCATCCACTGAATGGATCCTTGATACTTCAGATCAGAGATGCCTGTGATAGCCTTTAATAGGCTCGATTTACCAGCACCATTGCGTCCAATCAAACACCAACGCTCACCTTCTCTGACAACCCAATCTAAGCGATCAATGAGGACCTTTGAGGGAACCTCAAGACGAAGAGACTTAGTTTCTAAAATCATCGGCAGATCACTCATCATGAACTCCAATGACGAAATCGAGATAGGATCCACAAAAAGCTAGGCACACCAATCAATGCCGTAATCACACCCACTGGCAATTGGGAAGGCGCAATGACTGTTCTAGCAAACATGTCAGAAATAACTAAAAAGGCACCACCCAAAAATGCTGAAGCTGGTAATAAGAATCGTTGATCAGGTCCATGATGCTTGATCACCAGTGCTCTTAATAGATGAGGCACCAACAATCCAACAAAACCAATAGAGCCTGCAATCGATACAGCAGCGGCAGCTGAGAGCGCGGATAAAAGAACCATCACCCATTGGATATAAGAAACATCCACCCCTAGAGTCAAAGCTTTATCGCTACCCAACTGCAGCACATGAATCTTAGGAGCCAACCTATAAACAATGATCAACACTGATAACCAAACACCTAAAACAGCACCGACTGACTCAAGACTCAAAATAGAATCAAGGTCGCCCATTAACCAATGAATCATTCCAGGCATGGCGACATTTGAGGCAAAAGCAATCATCAGCGTGCTGATGGCTCCACAACCAGTGGCGATCATGACACCCGCCAAAAGAAGTCTTGAGGGGTGCGCAGAAAAACCTCCAACAAGGATCCACAGCAAGACCATAACAGTAATCGCACCTAACCATGCACCACCAGCGACCCAGAACGTTCCAGCGCCACCCATCATCAAAACAGCCAGCGCACCTACAGAGGCTCCACCCGAGACGCCTAATACAGAAGGTTCGGCTAAAGGATTGCGAGTTAAAACTTGAAGAAGACTGCCAGACATTGCTAGTAAGCCACCCACAGCAAATGCAGCCAAAACACGAGGTAGGCGTAATTGATAAATGATGGCGAGATCTGCCTTGGCAACACTGCCAATTGAGAGAGCCAAAGCCACTGTTGCCAGCGAAAGAATCACTAGCAAGATGAAATAAGTGGCTTTGGATAACTTCATTATTTAAAGATGTATCTCGTTGTTAAGAAAATAGAGCGTGGGTCTGATGGATAGTAGTAATAACTATAACCACTTCCTCCACCGGGCAAGGTCACAAAACCATAACCACCGTAATTTGCATATCGTTTATCAAAAATATTCTTCAGGCTAAGTGAAGACTCCCATGAACCATATTTATACGATGCGCTAAGATCCACTGTTGTAAATGATGGCATTTTATTTAGAGTGTTATTTTGGTCACCATCATATCTTTGAGATCCTACGTAATTCAAATACGTTGAATATGACACGTTAGATTTCGGCTTATAGAAAATACCAAGCGATGAAGTAACTTTGGGCACCAAGGCTACTTCCTGACCATCAAATGCCCCAGCGGTATATTTTGCAGTTTGCAGAGCCACCTTTGGAGACATTGACCAAGCATCTGAAATTTTTAATTGAGCGTTTGCGACAACTCCATATCTTCTGATATCTGCCGAATTAATGTTTTCATCAGTATCAGTGTTGTAACGAATTTCATTCGTACTATCGATCTGATAAATCGTCAAACCAAATCGTTGCTGGTTGGCAATTGCCCAATCCCCACCAAGCTCCAATGTATTATTTTTCTGGGGCTTTAAGATACCAGAGAAAACTCTATGTCCTGCATAAGGGGCAAATGAGTCATAAGTCATTCCCCAATACTCGTCAATATTTGCAAATCGGTAGGAATTATTAATTTTTGCAAAAACCTTATGCTGCTGAGATGCTCCATATTGATAATTGAGGGCTAAATCTGATGCATTAGCTGACTGCGTTTTACTAGCATTACTATGACCAGTGCTACTCTTGTAATCATAGGCAACAGCATCTTGGGTCTGCCTTCTAAAACCACCTAATAAATCAAGTTGAGTAGTTAAGGGCAATTTGTGCGTCAAATAATATGAGCGATTTGTAATATTTGCCTTCTGAATGTTTCCAGTGTTCGTCACAAACGAGCCCATTGCTTGCGAATAATCGAAACCCAACACTGAATCCCCAATAGCTCCCCAAGATTTTTTATACCTTGGCGTGAAATCAAAACTCCACTTATCGTAGATTGTTGTCTTATCAGTTAGACTCGGCGTGTATTGGGTAGCACCAGAATCTTTATAAGAAACCTCGCCTTCAATCATCTCTCTTGAACTGATCGATTGCACCATTCCTAATGTAACGGCTGTGCCATTAGTAACGTTTTTATCACCTACGTTATTAAACTTAGCTGCTTTAGGATTACCTTGTCCAACTTGACCTAAAACACCGCCAGGGGTTCCATATGATTGAGAGCTAAATAAGCTATCAATAAAAACCTTATCTTTTTGGTTGATATAGTGAGTTGCGTTAGCTCTCAACGAGCCTTGTCTTACCTGTGAATTATCCCGCCAACCATCATTATTAGCTGCTGAAAAATTTACATTTAATTTGGTGCTATCAATTTTCGAGGCATAACTACCTGATGTTGCAAAAGTTCCAAAACTACCAGCGGTAGCTTCAATGGATGAAGGATTAACTTTATCTGATCGGGTAATGATATTGACAACGCCACCAACAGCCTTATCACCATATTGAACACTTCCACTACCGTTCAAAATCTCAATTCTTTCGATTGAGCTTAATGGAATTGATTCCCAACGAACAGAGCCACTATCCAAAGGATTTAATCTTTGCCCATCAAGCAGAATCAAAGTATTGTCTCTTGCACTGGCACCAAAACCTCTCATATCAACTACAGCACCTACCCCAAGTTGACCGCCATTAAGATTTCTAACATTGAGGTTACCAATTTGCATTAAAGCTTCGGGAATACTGTTAACACCGCTTTCTTTGATTTCTTGTTTCGTGATAACTGTAATTAATGCAGGTATCTCACTATTTATTTCCTCAAATCGTGATGCAGAAACAACTACAGGATTAAATTCAGAAGGCTTAGTTTGCGCATGCGTTGGCCCAATGGTTGCAAAAATTCCTGCGCAAGCAAGCGCAATCTTGGTTGGATTTGTGAACATATAAAAAACTTTCAAAAAAACGGCCACTGGCTTACTCCCCCGTAAGCACGGAACCTTAATAATCAAGCAACGACCCCGTAACTTAATTAACTATTCCAGGCCGGTATCCGGGCTTGCAA